>JANNMC010000379.1:0-1022 GCA_031397435.1 Candidatus Eiseniibacteriota bacterium | reverse complement strand
CCGACGTCGGCGATCACGCGCACGTGGAGCCCGGAGAGCGTTCCGTCTTTCCGGTAGCCCGCTTCGAACTCGAGAATCGTCTCACGGCTGTGGCCCGCGGCGAGGAAGTGCTCGGTGCGCTCTTCGACCCAGCCGACCGGGCGCCGCAGCTTCCGTGATAAGTATCCGACGAGCACTTCTTCCGGAGACAGCGGGCCCTTCAGCCCAAAGCCGCCGCCGACGTGCGGCTGGATCACGCGCACTTGCGTCTCCGGCATGCCGAGCTGCGACGCGAGCAGTGAGCGGAGGGTGTGCGGCATCTGGGTCGACGCCCAGATCGTCAGGAAATCGTCGAACGCGTCGTAGCTCGCGACGAATGCGCGCGGCTCGATCGGACTCGCGACGTAGCGGTGCGCCTTGACGCGCCCGCGCACGACGCCGTCCGCCTGCGCGAGGCCGCGCTTCACGTCGCCGGTCGCGAACTCGCGCTGCAGGAGCAAGTTGTCGCCCCAGTCGGGCTCGACGAGCGCCGAGCCCGGCTGCATCGCCGCTTCCGCGTCGAGCACCGCCGGGAGCTCTTCCCATTCCACGTGGATCGCCCCGATCGCGGCCTGCGCTGCGTAGCGATCCTCGGTGACGACGGCGGCGACGGCCTCGCCGACGAAGCCCACGCGCTCGACGGGCAGCGCGAAGTTGCGCCGCGACTTTCCGCCATACGCGAGCGGATCCGCGGTGGCGGGAAGCGGCCCGAGCTCCGCGATGTCGCGGCCGCTGACGACCGCCAGCACACCCGGCATCGCGGCAGCAGCGGCGGTGTCGATCGAGAGGATACGAGCGTGCGGGTACGGGCTACGCAGTACCGCCATCCAGCACATGCCGTCGGGGCGAACATCCGCAGCGAACTCTCCGCGACCGGCGGCGAGCTTCGGCAATGTGATCGACGGGATGGACTGGCCGATGTACTTCATGATTTCTCTCGCGGCTCAGCGGATGTCGACAGTGCCGCGCAGATCCGTGAAGCGCTTGCGCTTCAAGAGCCGGCC
>JANNMC010000293.1:0-1483 GCA_031397435.1 Candidatus Eiseniibacteriota bacterium | reverse complement strand
GATTTGCGACCGCTCCACCCGAAGTACGTTTCGTCAGTCGACAGCGGCAATCTCGCCGGCCACCTGATCGCTCTGCAGAGTGCTTGTCACGAGATGATCGGCCGGCCCGTCATCGTCTCGCAGTGGGCGACCGGAATCGGGGACGCGCTCGAGCTCGCGCGCGAAGCGCTGCATGCGTTTGAAGACGATCGCCGTACCCAGACCGTCACCCGAAAGCAGCTGGAGAATGCGCTCGCCGCGCTCGCCGCCGCGCTCGCAACTCCCGCCGTCACGCAGGCTGCGATCGCGTCTCGGTTGTCCGAGCTTGCGGCGCTCGCGGACACGCTGCTCGACATCACCCGGACCTTTTGCGGAGAACGCGCCGATCCCGCTTGCGCTGAGCTGCTCGCGTGGGCCGAGGCGGCGCGTTCGACGATCCGGGGGCACGCGCGCGACTTCGAGTTGTTGCTGCCCTTCGCTTCGCTGCTCGGCGAGGACGATGGGTTCGCTCCGCTTCTCGACGCGGTTCCAGCGCTCGCCGCTCTGCCAGACCTGTGCGAGGTCGCGCTCGAGGCGGTCTCGCTTCGACGCGCCGAGCTCGCTGCGCTCGGCGAATCGGTCGATCGCATGGATGCGTTGGCCGCCGCCTTCGAGCGCTCGGCGAATGCTGCCCGCTCGCTCGAACGGCGCCTGACGGCGGTCGCGCAGCTCGCCAGCGACACGTTCGCAGCGATGGAGTTCGGGCTGCTGTTCGACGCGAGTCGCCAGCTGCTGTCGATCGGATACCGCGTTGTCGAGGGCAGCCTCGACCCGAGCTGTTACGACCTGTTGGCGTCGGAAGCGCGCCTGACGAGCTTCGTCGCAATCGCGAAAGGGGACGTTCCCGCGCGGCATTGGTTCCGCCTCGGGCGGTCGCTGACTCCGGTGGAGCGTGGTTCCGCGTTGATCTCCTGGTCGGGATCGATGTTCGAGTACCTGATGCCGTCGCTGGTGATGCGCGCGCCGCGGGACAGCCTCCTCGAGCACACCAGCCAGCTGATCGTGCGGCGCCAGGTGCTTTACGGCAAAGAGCTCGGCGTGCCGTGGGGCGTGTCCGAATCGGCATATAACACACGAGATTTCGAGTTCACCTATCAGTACTCGAGCTTTGGCGTCCCGGGGCTTGGGCTGAAGCGCGGACTCAGCGAGGACGCGGTGGTCGCGCCGTATGCGACTGCGCTGGCGGCCATGGTGGATCCGCAGGCGGCCGTGCGGAACTTCGTCAAGCTCGCGGCTGCCGGGGGCCTCGGGAAGTACGGTTATTACGAAGCGCTCGACTACACCCGCACGCGGCTCGCAGAAGGCGAATCGTGTGCGGTGGTGCGGGCGTTCATGGCGCATCACCAAGGCATGACGGTCGTCGCCATCAACAACACGCTGAATAACGGGCTCATGCGCGCCCGTTTTCACGGCGTTCCCGCCGTGCAAGCGACCGAGTTGTTGCTGCAGGAGCGGACGCCGCGCA
>JANNMC010000265.1:0-2083 GCA_031397435.1 Candidatus Eiseniibacteriota bacterium | reverse complement strand
CGCTGCATGTCGCGCTGATGGACCTATACGGTGTCACGCGAATCGCGAGCTTCGACACGGGATTCGACGTGGTGCCCGGGTTCGAGCGCGTGACAGGCTGAACGCAAAAACTCCCCCAGCGCACCCGCTCCGCGCGGCGCGTGTCAGATCAGCGCGTCGCCCATGCGCGCGAAGGCAGCGTCGATCGTGCCGCCGAGGAAGCGCGCTCGCTTCGCGGTAGTGGGCGAGCAGATCCGAGGGGCCCTCGAACACCGGGGCCGAGCGCCCCGAGTTGCGCAGAAGTAGGCGCGAAGCGCCTCCCACGGACGCAGTACGAGAGGCGCAGGCGAGGTGTGCGCGTCTCCGGAAGTGATGAGAAAACTCGCTGGCGCTGCGCCGCTCGCTGGGGATAAGAAATACAAGCGCCCTCTCGAGGACCCGAGAACCGGCCTAATGGCAACTTCAGGTCCTCTCGGTCGATCCCGCTCCGGCTCGGGCAGAGGGAAACGCCTAGTGGGCAGAGCAGCAGTCCGGCGGCGAGGACGCGAAGGATCCAGCGCATGCTGCGTGCGCGCTCCGTGACGGGGCGGCAGCGTACACCGAGGCGCACGACCCGGGGCGACGCTCAGCGGCGGGCGCCGATCCGCCTGCCCTTCCGGCTCCGCAGCCCGTGGGCCGCGAGGAGGGCAGTGCCCGCGAGTGTGCTCACGGCTGGCTCCGGAACCGAGCTGAAGTCGGCACCGATCTGCAGCGCGATGCCGTCGCGGTCGTTCGTGTACAGATCCAATGCATCCACCGTGAACGTGATCGCGCTGAACGTGCCGTTCAGAAGGACGGTCCCGTTCCGGTCGAGGCCACCCTGGAGCGGCGACTCGCCGGTGACGGTGCTTCCCGTCACCACGAACTCCGGCTCGCCGCTGATCTTCGTCAGCGTGATCCCCGAGAACGTGATCGTCGAGGCGAGCGACCCAACGTGGAGGATCGGATTTGCCACCGGCGCGCTGAACGTGATCGTGTAGGTGAAGGTCGAGGTGAACGAGCCGGTGAACTCGACGAAGTCGCCGGACGGAATCGCGGGCGTGAAGTGCGCCGGATCTGCGAACAGCGAACTCGATCCGCTGGTGACGGCGAAGCTGATGTCCCCGCCTGAGATTGCAACCGCGATCGTTCCGAGCGTTCCGGAGGCCGAGTTGCCTGCGATGTCGACGCTGGTCCAATCCGTGAAGATCGTGGTCGCGTGAGCGCTAGCCGAAGCCAGAAGCAAGCCCACTACCACTCCGACGTGCCATCGCATTCGAGCCCTCCTTCGCCTGGTACGAGGGAAGTGGTCGATTCCGGCGTTACGTGGCGGAAAAAACTGCGGGCGATCGACTCGCTTTCTCTGCGAGCTATGAGTGAGCGAGGGTCGATCGTGTAAGCATTTGATTTTGGTGGTGGGCCGACCGGATTCGAGGGGTCAAGAAATTCAAGCGCCCTTTCGAGGACGGGCCTCATGGCAACTTCTGGTCCTCTCGGTCGCGCCCAATGGCCGGGGATTCAAGCGGCACGCAACCCGCACCGGAGCCCCACCGCGGAATCGCGGGCGCACGGGCCCCTTCGCGCGGCGCGAAGCGAGCTCGGGCCTGAGCTCGGCTCGCCCGCCTAATCGCTCGTGGCGAGCGCGTCCTCGAGAGGCTTGTCGGGCCTGGGCGCGAGGGGCGGGATGCTGAGCACGCGGGTGCGCCCGCCGCAGCGCGGGCACGCGAGCACGTCGATCGCGAACACGCGCTTCATCTTCTAGTGGCGGGAGCGGATGGAACCGAGGCGCTCCGGGAATTCGG
The DNA here is from genome assembly GCA_031397435.1 of Candidatus Eiseniibacteriota bacterium. Lineage (GTDB taxonomy): Bacteria > Eisenbacteria > RBG-16-71-46 > SZUA-252 > SZUA-252 > SZUA-252. Next base: position 284 of record JANNMC010000265.1, on the reverse strand, counting down.
CCTAGCTAGTGGGTCTACGGCCCGGCGAGGCCGTCGCGCTCCGTCACAACGATGCTCGCGACGGCTGGCTCACGATCGCCCGGCGGCTACCGATTCCGGATGAGCTTGCGACGTGGATCGAGGCACATCCCGCGCGAGCGCCGGGCGCTCCGCTCTTCCCAAATCCGCGCACGCGCGTCGCGTGGACGCCGACGTCGCTGCGCCGCGCGTGGAGCGACGCGTGCAAATCCGTGGGCGTCTCGATCTCGCTCTACGAGGGGACGAAGCACACGTTCGCGACGGAT
>JANNMC010000241.1:0-4041 GCA_031397435.1 Candidatus Eiseniibacteriota bacterium | reverse complement strand
AGACGCCCCCCATCACGATCGTCCCCGAGGGCGCCAAGCCGAGCGTATCCGCCCGGAAGTCGTGGACCCAGGTTCGAGCACGAGGCGCTCGCTTCCCCGCCCACGAAGGAGCGGCCAGGAGCAGGCAGAGAGCGGTGAGGGAGAGCGTGGCAAGGAAGCGGCGGGTCATGTGTACTCCTTGAGTGTCTGGTAGAGGCGGACCATCGCCTCGGTATCGCGCTGGCAGTAGCGGAGAAGTCCTTCCCTCAGCCTGGCACGCTCGTCGGGCGGTTGTGCGGGGTCAGTCATGTCGATGAACGCCAGGGCTGCCTGGCTCCCTTCCTTGATTTCCAGACCTTCATACGAGAGATCCGGGACGACCACCGGAAGGACCTGCTTGATCGAGAACGATCCCTGGAAGCCGGGATGGTAGTAGTGGGTGTGTATGACCCTGTGAAGGTCGAGAATTCGCGATTCCAGGAGCCGCAGGAGTTGTTCGCGCTCCTCGGGGATCGCTTCGGCGAGTTCCTTGATCATCCGCTCCTCAAAATCGGAGTAGACGACGATGGTTCCCTCATCCCCCAGCGCCTCCAGGAGCGCGCGGACGAGCGGCCTCCGCGGGTCGGTCCGTTCGACGTGCAGGTATTCGAGGTGCCGGAGCGTCCCATCCGCCTCCAACACGTGGTTCGACCACTGGAACGGAGTCTGCTGAAACGGTCTCGTGCCGGGCACCAGCGGCAGGGCGGGATTGCACGTCTCGAAGTCGAGGAAATGGATCGGGAAGCGTGCCACGGCGAGCGCATCACTCAATTCCGGGCTCACGTAATGCGCCTGTGCCAGCACGCAGGCCCGGACGCGACGCTGGAGTTCGGAGAGGCCGCCGAAATCCTCGGGGATATTCCGGATGTCCTCGATACCCGCCTCCCCCAGTTCGCGGCGTTGCCGCGCGTTCAACCGGGGGAGCGCGTCGATCGGATGCTCGGTTCTCGGCCCGCCGTGGCACGTTCCGTAGAAAGGACAGCGGTAGGGCGACTCGCAGTGCGATCCGATCGGCACCTCGGGGGGCTCCATGGCCCAGAGCGGCTCCCGCATGGCGGCGATGTCGGAGATCAACTCATCGCGGACGCGCCGCGCCTGCGCGGTCAAATCCTGGAACCGGAAGAGTTGGTCGAGGTCGTACGGGCCGCCGGGCCAGAGGTACTGCTTGTTGACGTGGAGAATCCCCGCCCGCGACACGGTGACGCCCGCCCCCTCGGCGACGAAGAACTGCACGGCCAGGTCGGGGATGTGCTCGTCCTTCACGCCGCCGCTCGACTTCACTTCGATCAGGTCCCAGGCGCCCTGGTTGTTTCGAGCCAGGACGTCCACGCGAACACTGATGTTGTCGTGCTGGAACGTGGCTTCGTAGATGGCGGGGATGCGCGGGTCGTTCATGGCGGCCCGGGTAGAAGCGGCCGCCTCGGCGGTCTTGAATCGATCCTCGGTGATCGTCACGCCGCCGGGGTAGCGCCCGCGCGCCACGCGCCCCACTTCGGTCCCCGACTCCATCAGCTTCTGCCGTGCGGGATCGACCACGTCACGGCTATTGTAGTTGTAGCACTCGAAATAGAGGCGCTTGTGGCACTGGAGGCCGGCGGCGACTCGGGACTTGGAGAGCGGCTTGATGGTGGAGCGGGCGCGCGGTTCGGCGCCCCAGAGCGGAAGTTGATTCACCCTTCGACGATAGCACAGGAGAGGCCCGCTGGTCCGATGGGAGACGTTTCCCGGCGAGGGGCCTCCCGTGGTAGGGTCAAAAGACATGACTCCGCCGATCGATCCGATGGTGCTCTTCCAGGAGTGGTTCGAGGCCGCGCACCACATTGGACTCCCCGAGCCCTCCGCCGCCGCGCTCGCGACGGTCGATCCCGAAGGGAGACCGTCGATTCGGACCGTCCTGGTCCGCGGCATCGACGAGCGAGGATTCGCCTTCTTCACGAACTTCGGAAGCCGCAAGGGTCGGGAACTGCTAGCGCGGCCCGAAGGCACGCCCACCTGTCTCAACTTCTACTGGGGCCCGGTGGCCCGTCAGGTACGGATCGAGGGAGTGGCCACGCCGGTCCCCGTGGCCGAGGCCGATGCCTACTGGGCCTCTCGCCCCCGGGGACACCAGGTCGCGGCCTATGCCTTGCCGCAGAGCCAGATCGTCGCGGGCGGACGGAAGGAACTCGAGTCCCGCTACGCCGAATGGGACAAGAAACTCCCCCGCTCCAACATCCCGCGACCCGACTTCTGGTCCGGATTCCTAGTTGTCCCGGAGTCGATTGAATTCTGGCAGGGGCGGGAGAATCGCCTTCACGAGCGGATACTCTATCGGAAGGACGAGGGCCGGTGGATCGCGGCGATCCTCGCTCCCTGATGAACCACCGAGCCGCCGCGGTTCTCCTGCTGGCGTTCCTGGCGGCGACGGCGCTCTCCGCGAGCCCGGGATGCGCCCTCGCGGCGGTGGAGTGGGCCTCGGACTCGCTCACGACATTCGAGGGGGTGGCTCGAAGCGTCGACCGCGGATCGCTCTCCGTGCTGGAGGACCGCGCGAAGCCGAACGGACCCCGCGTTCACCTCGGCTTCGTGCGGATGCGCGCGACGGGAACCCAGCCAGGAGCACCGCTTGTATTCCTCGCGGGCGGACCTGGCGTGCCGGCCTCGTTCATGGCGCGCGTCCCCAACTACGACCGTCTCTTCCAGCGGCTACGCGCCAGCGGCGACGTCATTCTGGTGGACCAGCGCGGCTGCGGCCTCTCGAGCCCCGTGCTCGTTTGCGCGCCGAAAGAGCCGCTCCCCGGCGACACGTTCGTATCCGAAGAGCGTGCGCGCTCCGTGCTCGATGGCGCCCTGGCCTCCTGCGCTACCTCGATCCGTGAGCGAGGCGTGCGGCCGGAGGCGTACCACAATCGAGCGAGTAGCGAAGATCTGGAGGATCTCCGTCTGGCCCTGGGCGTTCCGCGCGTGCGGCTCCTGGCCTTCGCCGCCGGAACTGAACTGGCGCAGGACTTTCTGCGCCTTCACGGCGACCGTGTAGAGCGGGCGGTGCTGGTGAGCACGCAGGCGCCCGACGAAGCGTGGCGGCTGCCAGCCGTCTTCGACTTTCATATCCGCCGCCTGGCCCGCTTTGTCGCGCGCGACTCCGTCTACGCCACCCGCTTCCCGGATCTCGAGGCGGCCATTCGCGCCGCCGCCGACTCCCTCACGGCGCATCCGCGCACGATTCCCGTGGTCGATCGCCACTCCGGCGCTACCGTGGAGGTGACAGCCGGCGGATTCGCGCTTCGGATGATCCTCCAGGGCGATCTGATGGATCCCTTCGGCTTCGCCGCCGCGCCGGCCCTGCTGGCCTCGCTGGCCGAGGGAGACAACGCCATTTTCGCCGCAAAGCTCGGACAACTCTACAACACCTACTCCGGCGTTTCGAACGTCGAGGTGGTGGCGATCGACTGCGCCTCGGGTGCCGACTCCGAGCGCGTGCGACGCATGACGCGAGAGGCGAGCCAGAGTTCCCTGGGCGGGGCCCGCATCCTGCTTCAACGACCAGAACTCTGCCGCGAGATCGGCGCCGCCGACCTTGGCGAGGAGTACCGGCAGCACGTCTATAGCAACGTGCCGACGCTCTTCCTGAGCGGGTCGTACGATGGGAACACGCCGCCCTATCAGGCTGAGGAGGTGCGGTGGGGATTTCCGAACGGGATCCACCTGGTGGTGGCGGGCGGGTGGCACGAACTCCTGCCGGCGCCCGACGTGCAGCAGACGGTAGCGGACTACATGGCGGGCATCGATGTGGCGGGGCGGAGGATCGCGCTCCCTCCACCCCGCTTCCTCTCGATCGCCGATGTGAAATCGCTTCTCGGCGCCGGTCGCTAGCGCTCTAGAACGCGTACCCCAGCGTCACGCTTAGCGCGCTGTTGTCGGCATCGGTCGCGTCGAGGAGACCCGACCCAAGGCTCGTGGAGGCGCCCTTGAAGATGTCGGAGAAACTCTTCGAGTAGCGCGCGTCGAGCGTCACGATTCCCTTCCCGGCCCGCATATCGAACC
>JANNMC010000237.1:0-2432 GCA_031397435.1 Candidatus Eiseniibacteriota bacterium | reverse complement strand
GTCTCTTCCCGCAGCGTCACGCACGGTTTGCCCAGCCAATAAGCCTCTTTCTGCACGCCGCCGGAGTCCGTCAACACCATCCGGGCGCCTTCCATCAGGGCGAGCATGTCCAGGTACGTCAGCGGCTCGACCATCCGGACGTTCGCCGGGACCTTCGCCGCCGACTGGGCGATGACCTTGCGGGTGCGCGGATGGATCGGAAGGATCACGGGGAACCGCGCGCTGCCCAGCGCCGCGAGGATGCCGCCCAGGCGGTCCGGGGCGTCGGTGTTCTCGGCGCGATGCACCGTCGCCAGGTAATACGATCCGCGCGACAGGCCCATCGACTTGAGGGCTCCGCTGTTCCGCGTGGCGCCGGCGACGTGATACCGCACCGAGTCGTACATCACGTCGCCGACGCGATGCACGCCCCGGGTGATGCCTTCATCCGCCAGGTTGCGCAGCGCGGTGTCGGTGGGGCAGAAGTGGAGCGAGGCCAGGTGATCGGCCACGACGCGGTTGATCTCCTCGGGCATCCGCCGGTTGAAGCTGCGCAGGCCCGCCTCGACGTGGGCCACGGGCACGTGCAGCTTCGCCGCGACCAGCGCCCCGGCCAGCGTCGAGTTCGTGTCGCCGTACACCACGACCCAGTCGGGCTTCGTGGCGACGAGAACTTCTTCCGTTCGCCGTAACACCTCCGCCACCTGCCAGCCCGCGGCGCCAGAGCCGACCTCGAGGTTCACACTCGGCGCCTTGATCGGCAGCTCCTTGAAGAACACGTCGCTCATGCCGGCGTCGTAGTGCTGACCCGTGTGGATCAACAACTCCTCGTGGCCCGCCGCCGCGAGTGCCGCCGAGAACGGCGCCGCCTTCACGAACTGCGGCCGCGCGCCGACAATCGTTGCCACTTTCATTGCGCAGCCTCGAGCTTCACCGGGGCGCCGCCGTTTTCGAGCGAGCGCTGACACGCCGCGAGCACGCGCAGCACGCGCAGGCCGTTCACGCCGTCTGTGCGCGGCGGCTTGCGATCCGCGATCGCCGTGAGAAACGCCTCGCACTCGAGGCGCAGCGGCTCAGTCTCGTCGAAGAACAGCGTCGTCTCCGCGGTCTGGCGCACCGTGAGCGCACCACTGCGCTGCTCGATGCCCTTGTCGTAAAGCTTCAGCTTGCCCTCGCGCGCGGTGTCGTCGAACACCGCCATCTTCTTGTCGCCCACCACCACGAGGCGCTGCTCTTTGTGCGGGTGCAGCCACGAGACGAAGATGTGCGCGCGCACGCCGTTCGGGAACGAGAGGTTCGAGACCGTCACGTCGGCGACGCCCTGCGTCAGGTACTCGCCGCCGGATGCCGTAACAACCTCGGGGTCCACGCCGATCAGCGACAGGATGATCGAGATGTCGTGCGGCGCGAAGCTCCAGAGGATGTTCTCCTCCGTGCGCACCTTCCCGAGATTCAGCCGGTTCGAGTAGACGTAGCGGAGCGCGCCGAGCTCTCCGCGCTGCACGAGATCCATCAGCAGCTTCACGGCCGGGTGGTACTCGAGCACGTGGCCGACCATCAGGATGCGGCCGCGTTCGCGCGCGAGTTCGAGCAGCGCACGCCCGTCTTCCTCGCGCAGCGCGAGCGGCTTCTCGACGAACACGTCCTTCCCCGCAAGTAACGCGGCCCGCGCGTGCGCGAAGTGGTGCACAGCGGGCGTCGCGAGCACGACGCCCGCGATCGCCGGATCCGCGAGCACCGCGTCGTAGCTTGCCGTGACGAGCGGCGGCTTGTGCAGCGCCGCGATCTTTTCGAGCGTCGGCGCGTGGCCGTCGCAGATCGCATGCAGTGCGCCGAGCTGCGCGAAGTTGCGCGCCAGGTTCTTGCCCCAATAACCGACGCCGACGACTGCAACTCTGGCGCTCACGAGCTGGCCTCCGCCGCGAGCGGCGTAATGAATTGTCTGCGCCCTCGCAGCACGTAGAGCAGCCCGCCGAGCAGCGCGACCAGCGTCACCGCCAGGCGCCAGCCGATCGCAATCTCGGCGCCGCCGTCCATGCCGACGTAGTGGAACAAACGATGGAAGGCCGTCTCCCCCACGCCGATGCCGCCAGGCGTTAGAGGCAGCGCATTCGCCACGAAGCCGAGCGGCACCACGAGCCCGAGTTCGGGGCGCTGGCTCGCAGCATGCACCGCGCCCGCGATGAACCAGGTGGTGAGCACCGCGCTGGTGTGCGCGGCGAGCGAGAGCGCGAACGACCAGGCGAGCGCGCCCGGATGCGCGCGAAAGAAACGCACCGTCGCGATGCCGCGCGTGACGAAATCGCCCGCGATACGGCCGGGTAGCGCGACCCACTTATCAGGCAGCCAAAGCACCGCCGCGAGCGCTGCGCCGCCGCCTGCGAATACGAACGCCGAGAACCGCACCAGCGCCGCGATGGCGGGCGAACCCGCGAGTGCGCTCGCAAAGAACG
>JANNMC010000231.1:0-3752 GCA_031397435.1 Candidatus Eiseniibacteriota bacterium | reverse complement strand
CCCGGCTCGATCGTCATCGTGTAGCCGGGCTGGAGCGGGAAGTCGGTCCGCTGGTTCTTGTAGGCCGGCTCCGTCCGCTTGGGGCGACCCGGGAGCGCCCCGCTGGCGTCGCGGACCCCCAGTCCGATCATGTGGCCGACTCCGTGCGGGTAGAAGATGAGATGCGCCTCCCGCTCGATGAGCGAGTCGACGGAGCCGCGGAGCAGATCGAGTGCCACGAGTCCCTCCACCAGATCGCGGCAGGAGCCGAGGTGAACGTCCACCGTCTCGGCGCCGGGCGCGCACGCGGCCACCGCCCGCTCTTCCGCTCGCCGGACCACCTCGAACAACTCCCGCTGAATCGTGGAGAAGGTGCCTGACACGGGATAGGTGCGCGTGACGTCGCAGCCGTACCGGCGGACTTCCGCGCCGGCGTCCACGAGTACCAGTTCGCCCGCCTGCGCGGCGCGCGCTCCCGGCGTGAAGTGAAAGACCGCCGCGTTCGTTCCGGAGCCGACGATGCTGCCGTAGCAGGTGCGGTCGGCTCCCGCGCGGAAGAAGGCGCATTCCAGTTCGATCTGGATCTCGCGTTCCGTCGCGCCGGGCCGGATCACCTCACGCAGCCGGCGGTACCCCGCATGGGTCGCGGCGATCGCCTCCCGCATCCGCGCGATCTCGGCTTCGTCCTTCGGGCGCCTCGCGTGCGTGAATCGCTCCCGCGCTTCGGCGCCTCGGAGCGCGTCGCCGCGCACGCCAGGTAGTTCGCAGCCGAGCGGGACGATCGCGCGCCCCCGGCGTGCCGCCAGCCATCCCGGCAGATCGCGCGTCGGAACGGTGCCGGGCTCGCTCTCTTCTCGTCCCTCCCAGATCCGCTCTCGCTCCGTCACTTCAGGGACGAAATCGACCCAGCCGTCCTTGGGGTCGTACGCCAGAACGGCCCCCGGTTCGTCGCGATCGGTGAGCCAGAAATATTCCGCGTGCGCCAGGAAGGGGTAGGTCTGATCCATGCCGCCGGGGATGCCGACCGGCTCTCCCGCGGCGATGATGAGAATCTCATCCTGGAGGCCGAGCGCATCGGTGGCGCGGCGGCGGCGTGCTTCGAGCAAAGGTGCCGGAGTCCGCATGAGGCTAGAGGATTCTCTTTCCGAAGAGGCTCTCCGCCATTTCGACGGCAAGGATGCCGGTTGCGTTTCGCTGATCGAGAAGGGGATTCACCTCGACCAGGTCTACCGAGACGATGTCGGCGAGGTCGCCGATCATCTCCATGGCGAGGTGCGCCTCGCGGTAGGAGATGCCGCCGTCCACCGGGGTTCCGGTTCCGGGCGCGTCCTCGGGGTCGACGACGTCGAGATCGAACGAGAGATGGATCCCGGCCGTGCCGGCGCCGGCGACTCGAATCGATTCGTTCACGATGTCGCGCATGCCGCGCTCGTCGATTTCTCGGATCGTGAAGGCGGTGATGCCCGAGCGGCGGAGGAGATCGCGCTCACCGGGGTCGAGGTCGCGCACACCGATCAGCACGGTGTTCCGCGGATCCATCTTGGGGGAGCGCCCACCGAGATTCACGAAGTCGGGATCGCCGAGTCCGTGGAGCACGGCGAGCGACATGCCGTGAACGTTGCCCGAGGGCGTCGTCTCCGGCGTGTTGAAGTCGCCGTGCGCATCGAACCAGATGAGCCCGATCGGCTTGCCGAGCCGGTGGTAGTGATTGCTCGATCCCGAGACCGAGCCGATGCTGAGGCTGTGGTCGCCGCCGAGGACGATCGGAGTGCGGCCCGCCGCCAGGCTCCGTTCCACCTCGAGCCGCAATTCGTCGCACGCGCGGAGAATCGCCGGCTTGTAGCGGATCGTGCTCGGGCCGACCTCGAGCGTCTCGGGGATCATGACGTCGATGTCGCCGTGATCGGTGACCTTGTGGCCCAGCCGTTCCAGGTGGCGCTCGAGGTCGGCGACGCGGATGGCCGAGGGGCCCATGTCGACCCCGCGGCGTCCGGCGCCAAGGTCGACGGGACAGCCGATGATCTCGATTTGTCGTTGGTTCTGGGTCATGGAGGGGAGGAGTCTAGCAGATCGCCGGGACGTTCGGCGGGGCGCTACGGAGTTCGGCGGCGGCTACCGTGGGCGGCGCGGGCGGCGTTCGAAGGGGAGAGCCTTCCGGGGGCGCCGGCCACCGCGGCCGTCATCCTCAGGCTTGCCGGTTGTGGACGGTCCGCTCACGCCGGACGAGGAACCGCGCGACGCGGGGCGATGACTCCGGCCGGAACCCGATCCCGATCCTGATCCCGAATCGTAACGCGGAGCGAAATCCGAGCGCGACGGCTCCGTGCTGCGAGCGTCGTAATCGAAGTCGGGCACCATGACACGGAGAATCGTCGTTCCCATGAACCGCTCGATCGCCACGACGCCCTTCTTCTCATCGGGAGACATCAGCGTGAAGGCGTCTCCCGAGGCGTCGACGCGGCCGGTGCGGCCGATCCGGTGGACGTAGTCCTCGGGCGTGTGCGGGACGTCGTAATTGATGATGTGTGTGATGTCCTTCACGTCGATTCCGCGCGACGCGATATCGGTGGCGACCAGGATCTGCACCCGGCCGCGCCGGAGATCGAGGAGCGCGCGCTCCCGCTGTCCCTGCGACCGGTTGCCGTGCAACGTCGCCACGGAGAGCCCCCGGCGCTGGAGCGCCCGGGCCAGCCGATCGGCGCCGTGCTTGGTCCGCGCGAAGACGATGACGCTGCCGACCTCGGCGCGCCGGAGCATCGCTTCGAGCAGATCAGTCTTCCGATGCTTCGGAACCGGGTAGACCGCCTGCGTGATGCCGGCGGCGGGATGGCCTTGGGGTGCCAGATCGACGCGCGCCGGATTCAGCATCGCTTCCTTCGCCACCTTGTTCAACTCCGGCGGCATGGTCGCGGAGAACATCATCGTCTGCCGTTCGGCGGGCATGAGGCGGAGAATCCGCTTCAGATCGGGAGCGAATCCCATGTCCACCATCCGGTCGGCTTCGTCCAGGACCAGGATGCAGATGTCGTCGAGCCGGAGCGACATTCTTCCATGCAGGTCGAGAAGGCGTCCGGGCGTGGCGACCAGGAGGTCGAGCCCCTGCGTTTTCAGCATCTTCTGCTGAGGGGGCAGCGGGACGCCGCCGAAGACGACGCCAACGCGAAGGTCGGTGAAGCGCGCGTAGTCGCGCGCGTTCGTCTCGACCTGCGCCGCCAGTTCGCGCGTCGGGGTGAGCGCGTCGGGGTGAGCACGAGGGCGCGAAGCCGCTTGGGTCCGCCGAGAAGGCGAGCGAGAATCGGAAGAATGAACGCTGCCGTCTTTCCTGTGCCCGTCTGCGCGGCGCCGATGATGTCGACACCGGTGAGGATCAGGGGGATAGCTTTCGCCTGAATCGGCGTCGGCTTGACGTATCCGGCCGCGCGAACTCCCTTGACGACTGCAGGTGGTAGACCTAACGCTGCAAATGGCATGAAGGCGCATGATACTCGGAATCGCATCCGGCGGGAAAGAAAATCGTACTACGCTTGGAGGCCGCGCCGCCGGACGGTTCGCACCGAGGGGAAGGAGACCACCGCATGAAAAGCCCCACCACGAGCGCCGCGTCGAAATCGGCGCGCCCCGCTGCCACCGAACATGCTCCCTACTACGGGAAGTACACCGCGTTGGTGCCCGATGGCTCCATCGTGGAGACGCTCCGGACGCAGCGGGCCGAGACGACGGCGCTCCTGGCCGCCGTCCCCGCCGATCGGGAAGAGCATCGCTACGCCGAGGGG
>JANNMC010000215.1:0-2077 GCA_031397435.1 Candidatus Eiseniibacteriota bacterium | reverse complement strand
ACGACGACGACAACGACGGCGTCAAGGACAACACGGAAAAGACGGGGGAGAACGCCGCGATCCCCAGCTGGATGACGGTGACGAGCGACGCGGGCAATCCCTTCGCGTCCGACACGCTGACGTTCCTGCCAAACGGGAGCGCCAGCCAGTCGGGCACGATCATCTTCTCCAACGCGGACGGATACCAGAAATCGCTCTCGGTGATCCGGCCGACAGGCATGGTGACGGCACAATGAAGACACGACGTGGTCTGACTGTGAAGTGCCGCCGGCGCGCCGGTGGCGGCTCGGGCTTCAGCTTGATCGAGGTGATGTTCGCGCTCACGTTCCTGGCGGTCGGCATCCTGGCGGTCGCCGCCATGATTCCAGCCGGCACGCGTGGCGTCTCCGAGAGCCGCACGATCACGTCGGGGCTCATGGCGGCGCAGCTGAAGCTGGAAGAACTCCGCGGGACCCCCTACTCGTCGCTGGTGGCGGGCTCCCAGACCGACAGCGTATCCGTCTTCACGCGCTCGTGGACGGTCACCGATTCGATCCCTACGGCCGGCTGCAAGCGTGTCCTGGTGACCGCCTCGTGGGCCGACGCGCGCGGTACCCAGTCGACGACCCTGACGAGTTACGTGACCCGATGACCGGCACGGAACGCCGCAACCCCGAGGTGACCCCCGTGAGTACCAATCGAATGCAAGCCAGTGCCGGCTTCACGCTCATCGAAATGACGATCGCCGTGCTTCTCTTCGCGCTGGTGATCGGTTCCATTTACGAGATCTGGATTCGTGGCGAGCGGTCCCAGCAGGTTGGCATGGAACTGGCGGAGGCGAGCCAGAACGCCCGCGCGGGTTCCGATCTGATCGCGCGGGAGCTTCGATCGGCAGGATATGGCGTCAACCCGAGCGTTCAGCCCTCGGTCGTCACCGGCTCACAGTACCGCGTCACGTTCGCTCTCGATCTGAATGGAAACCGGCGCATCGACATGGGCGAGGTGGTCACGTACTTCCTCGACCCGAGCACGTCGAACGCGTTGGCCAACACGAGCGCGAATCCGTACGACTATGTGCTTCGGCGAAAGGTCGGCAGTTCCGGCGACTCTCTGGCGGCCCCGACGGCGGGGACGGGCGAGATCGTGGCCTACGGACTCACGCAACGTACCCGAGACAACGTGACTTCGAAAGACGTTCCGCTCTTCTCCTACGTGAACGCCGCGGGAACGGCCCTGGAGACGAAGGCCGGGACCACCAACGACCCGGCTGGCACCTTCTTCGGAAAGACGGTGAGTGATACCGACCTCGGCAAGCCGCCGGCGCCGGGCGTCTCGAGCAGCGTCAAGTCGATTCGCGTGAACATGGTTACCGAGACCCGGCAGAAAAACGTCCAGACCGGCGGATACGACCGCATCAGCGTCAGCACGGCGGTGGAGCCGCGTAACTTCGCCTATCTGGCGGAGGCAAATCAGGCGTACGCGGCCAACACCGGAGCGACTGGCACGGGCACCGGGACGGGGACCGGCACCGGGACCGGCACCGGGACGGGCACGGGCACTGGGACGGGCACGGGCACTGGGACGGGCACTGGGACGGGCACCGGCACTGGGCTTCCGCCCAGCCAGCCACCCATCCATATTCCGACCGACAAGGTTCTCTCACTTACGCTCGCCAACCTGGACGAGTACGACGCGCTGGAAGGGTCGAACACGGTTCAGAACGGCGAGAAGGACCTCGACATCGTCGTCGGCACGAAGGCGAGCGGGGTCGCGAACATCCGCGTCTGGTGGAACGGGCAGCCCAGCAAGTACTCGGGAAACGTCTACTACCGCTCGACGCAGAACTACATGGGCAACGCCTCGTACGACATCCCGGCCCTGACGGCTGCCAACCTGGATGCCTCGGACGGCGAGGCCCGGGACGTCGTGACGGGAGTGGTCACCGGATCCAATACGGGCAAATTCCAGGTCTGGAAGAACCAGGCTTTCAGCGGCGCATTCGACGTTCGCGGAAAGGTTGGCGTGGCCGGCGCGACGGCGACCCCGAACGGAACGTACGGGGACAATCCCGGGACCGGCGAGGTGAAGGCGATCGCGC
>JANNMC010000213.1:0-9103 GCA_031397435.1 Candidatus Eiseniibacteriota bacterium | reverse complement strand
CCCCACGATGCTCCAGAGGTCCCGCGGATCGCGCGCGCGGCCGAGCGGGGCCCTCGCAAGCGTCTGGAACGCGAGGTTCAGGAGCGCGTCGCCGGCCAGGATCGCCATCCCCTCTCCAAAGACGATGTGATTCGAGCGGCGTCCGCGCCGCCAGTCGTCGTCGTCCATGCCGGGGAGGTCGTCGTGAATGAGGCTGAAGGTGTGGATCATCTCGAGCGCCGCGGCCGATGGAAGCGCGTCCGCGATCGTCCCTCCGGCGGAGTCGCACGCCAGGAGACAGAGCACGGGCCTCAGCCGCTTTCCGCCCGCGAAGACGCTGTAGCGGATCGCTTGGTGGAGGCGGCGCGGCTCCTCGGTCGCGCGCGGCAGGAGACGCTGGAGCGCCCGGTCCACCCGCGGGACCAGCCGCTCCAGCGCCCTCTCAAAACGGGAGTTCACCTTCGGCATCTTCCTCGCTCCGGCCCGCGCGTGCGGCGCCCTCGACAACGGGCTTCCCTTCGGCGTCGCTCGTCAGCTTCTGGATTCGCTGCTCCGCTTCCTGTAGCACGGACGAGCACTGCTTCACGAGGCCCATCCCCTCCTCGAACGATTTGATTGAATCCTCCAGCGAGAGATTTCCGCCCTCGAGTTTCTCCACCAACGCCTCGAGCCGCTCCATCATCGACTCGAACGACTTCTTCTCCTCCGCACCGGCATCCGGCGCGACGCCGCCAGGCGTTGTCCGCTTCATGGGCTCTCCTTCCGCGCCGGCAGCGGCAGACGCGTCACACGCGCCTCCGCCCGGGCATCGTCGAACTGCACTTCGATCATGGCATCGGGTCTCAGGCTCTCGGCCCGCTGCACCAGGCTTCCCGTTTCCGAGGCCCAGACGAGCGCGTAACCGCGGCGAAGTACGCCATGGTAGTCGTAGGAGCGCAGGAGCGCCTCCCGCGAGCGGACGTCGGCACGGCCGCGCGTCACGCGGTCGAGGGCCGCGCGGCCGGCCCGATGGAGCAGAGTCTGCACGCGGTCGCCAGCGCGGTCGAGCGTTCGCTGGGGGGTGTGCGCGTGGAGCCTTCCGGCCATTCCCTCCAGGCCCCGGGAGCGTCTCACCACACCGTCTCCGAGCCCACGCTCCAGCGCCTCGGCGCGCTGGTCGAGCAGTCGATAGTTGTCGCGCACCCGGCGAAGCGGCTCCCGGATGGCGTGGTGCGTGGCGATGCCGCGAAGCCGCGTCCGCGCCTCCCGGCATTCCCGTTCGAGCCGATGGCGCGCGTGCTTCGCCAGGTCCTCCAGCGTGGCCGCCACTTCCTCGCGGCTCGGCGCAACCTGCTGCGCCGCGTGCGTCGGGGTGGCCGCCCGACGATCGGCCGCGAAATCGGCGAGCGTGACGTCAACCTCGTGCCCCACCGCCGAGATGACCGGGATGCGCGATCCGGCGATGGCCCGCACGACGGCTTCCTCGTTGAACGCCCAGAGATCCTCCGCCGACCCGCCTCCACGTCCCACGATCATCACGTCGACATCGCCCCACGCGTTCAGGAGGGCGATGGCGGCGGCGATCTTCGCGGCGGCCCCTTCACCCTGCACCAGCGTCGGGACGATCGTCACCGCGACGTAGGGGGCGCGCTGGCGGAGAATCCGGAGCATGTCCTCCACGGCGGCGCCCGTCGGCGACGTGACGATTCCCACGCGCGTCGGATAGCGCGGCAGGGGGCGCTTCCGGGATTCGTCGAAGAGCCCCTCCGCCTGCAATTTCCGTTTCAGCGCGTCGAACTGCGCTTGCAGCGCTCCGTAGCCGAGCGCCGTGACGCGGTCGGCTACGAGCGAAAGGCCGCCGCTCTTCGCATAGACGTCGAAATGCCCCTCCACCTGGACCGCCATGCCATTCCGAAGCGACTCATGCTCGCGACGTACGCGGCCCTTCCAGAGGATCACACGAAGGGAGGCGTCTGCGTCTTTGATGGTGAAGTAGAGATGTCCGCTGGGGGCCGGCTTCCATTCGCTGATTTCGCCCTGGACCACGAGGTTCGGGAGGGAGTCCTCGAGCGCCGCATTCAGCGCGCGAACCGCCTCGGAGACGGTCCAGACGCGCGGCTCCCCGGGCTCGCGCACGAGCGGGGTCACGACCGCACGCGGGCTCATGGGGTTGCCGCGGGGCCCGCCGAGCGCTCCGCGGCGTCGGCCAGGTTCGAGAGGAGCATGGCGACCGTCAGGGGGCCCACGCCGCCGGGCACCGGCGTAATCGCCGACGCCACGTGCCGCACCGCTTCGTAATCGACATCGCCTTCGTATTTCGGCCCCCCGGGAACGGGATGCTCGACCGGGTGGATTCCAACATCGATCACGATCGCTCCGGGCCGGACCTCCGCGGCGCCGATGGCGCGCCGCCTTCCCATCGCCACGATCAGGACGTCGGCCCGCGCGGTGTGGGAAGCGAGATCACGAGTCTCGGAGTGGCAGAGTGTCACCGTCGCGTTCATCCCCCTGCTTCGCTCCGAGAGGAATACCGAGAGCGGTCGCCCCACGATGCGGCTTCGCCCAACGACCACCGCGTGCTTTCCGGCCAGGTCGCCGGCGTGGCGGCGAAGAAGCTCCACGATCCCGAGCGGCGTGGCCGGTCGATGGGCCGTCAGACCGTTCACCCAGCGCCCGACGTTCAACGGGTGGATTCCGTCCACGTCCTTCTCCGGATCGATGTCCTCCAGATGCCGCTCGTCGCGCAAGGGCGCGGGAATCGGAAGCTGGAGGATGACGCCGTGAATGGAGCGATCGGCGCTGATCTCGCGGAGCGTGGCGCGGACGGCCGATTCGGAGACGTCCGGGGCCAGCCGCGTCACCGTGGCGCGAGCCCCCACTTCCTCCGCGGCGCGGCACTTGGCGCGCACGTAGGGATTGCCCGATGGAGGCTCTCCCACCGTGACGATGGAGAGGCCGGGGACGATTCCGCGCTCCCGGAGAAGGGCGATTCGCTTCCGTACTCCCTCGCGGATCTCCGCCGCGAGCGGCGCGCCGGCAAGAACGGTCGCGTCCACGTCGGCCGTCACGCCCGAGCGGTCACCGGAGTGGCCGCGGGCTCCATCGCGATGGAGATCCGTTCGATATGAAGGCAGCGCCCGGTCGTCTCGTCGAGTTCCAGATGGACGCCCTGCAGTTTGGTTTCGCCCACCGCCGGCTCGAAGCGCACCGGAAGGAGATTCAGGAACTTCTGGATCGCCTGCTCCTTCCTTACCCCGATGATCGAGTCGTGCGGTCCGGTCATCCCGGCGTCCGTCAGAAACCCGGTGCCGCCGGGAAGAATTCGCTCGTCCGCGGTCTGGACGTGCGTGTGGGTGCCGATAAGCGCCGAGACACGGCCATCCAGGTAGTGCGCCAGGCCGATCTTCTCGGCCGTCGCCTCCGCGTGGAAGTCGACGAGGATGATCGGCGTCTTCTCCCGAAGCGCCGCCACCTCGCGGTCCGCGGTCCGGAAGGGACAATCCAGTTCACGCATGAAGACGCGGCCCATCAGATTCACGACTCCGATGGGAATCCCAGCCTTGGTGGTGAAGAGGTGCACGCCGCGGCCGGGCACGCCGGGCGGATAGTTGTGCGGACGAAGCAGCAGCGGTTCCTGATCCAGCAGCGGAAGGGCTTCCCTCCGATCCCAGATGTGGTTCCCGCTCGTCATCGCTTCGATCCCGAGGCTCTTCATCTCCTCGATGATCTCTTTCGTGACGCCGAATCCGGCTGCCGCGTTCTCGACGTTGGCGACCACGAAGTCGATCCCCATCGAGCTGACCAGCTCCGGAACCAGGTCGCGCACGGCCCGCCGCCCTGGCGAACCGAAGATGTCCGCAATGAAGAGGAGGTTCACGCGGCCCTACTTCGCGTATTCCATGGCGCGCGTTTCGCGAATCACGACGACCTTGATCTGACCCGGATATTGGAGTTCCCGCTCCACGCGCCGCGCGACGTCGTTCGCCAACTGATAGGCACGCGCGTCGTCGACCACCTTCGGCTCCACCATGATGCGGACTTCGCGTCCCGCCTGGATGTCGAACGAGCGCTCCACGCCGGGGAACGAATTGGCGATCTTCTCCAGCGCCTCCAGGCGCTTCACGTAGTTCTCGATGCTCTCGCGCCGCGCGCCGGGGCGGGCGCCCGAAATGGCGTCGGCCGCCATGACGAGGACGGCATAGAGATTGTCGGCCGTCGGGTCGTGGTGATGGTATCCGACCGCCTTGACGACGATGTCGGGTTCTCCGTACTTCAACGCCATCTCCATCGAGATCTGCGCGTGCGCCCCCTCCACCTCGTGCGTCAAGGCCTTGCCGAGGTCGTGCAGGAGGCCGCAGCGCTTGGCCAGTTGCGTGTCGAAGCCGAGTTGCCCCGCCATGATCCCGCAGATCCAGGCGACTTCCTTCGAGTGCTGCAGGATGTTCTGTCCGTACGAGGTCCGATACTGCAGACGCCCCAGGAGCTTCACGATCTCTGGGTGCATGCCGTGGACGCCGACTTCGAGGATCGCCGCCTCGCCAAGCTCAACGATCTGCGTCTCGACTTCCTTCTGGACCTTCGCGACGATTTCCTCGATGCGCGCCGGATGGATGCGGCCGTCGGTGACGAGCCGCGTCAGCGAGCGCTTGGCCACCTCGCGGCGGATCGGGTCGAAGCCGGAGAGGATGACTGCTTCCGGCGTGTCGTCGATGATGACGTCGATGCCGGTCGCCGTCTCGAAGGCGCGGATGTTCCGGCCCTCGCGGCCAATGATGCGCCCCTTCATCTCATCGCTGGGGAGATGGACCACCGCCACGGTCGACTCGGCCGAGTGGTCGGCGGCCGTCCGCTGGATGGCGAGCGTGATGATCTCGCGGGCTTCCTTGTCGGCGTTCCGATGGAGATCCTCGCGAATCTCCTGGAGCCGCTTGGCCGCTTCGACCTTCGCTTCGTGTTCCATGTTGGCGATGAGCTGCTGACGCGCCTCGTCGGCGGTCATGCCGCTGATCCGCTGGAGCCTGGAGTTCTGCTCGATGAGGACGCGCTGAAGCTCCACGTCGCGCTCCGCCAGCGACTCGCTCTTCACCTCGAGCTCGCGCTCCAACCGCTTCTGGTCGCGCTCCTTCTTCTCGTTGACCTCGGCGCGGCGGTTCAGATTCATCTCCAGCTCTTGGAGCTTCCGCTCGTTTCGCTGGACTTCCTGCTTTTGAGACTGAACTTCCTTGTCGAGCTTGGTCTTCTCTCGGAACCACTCGTCCTTGGCTTCCAGGACGGCGCTCTTCTTGAGATTCTCGGCTTCCCGCTCCGCTTCGCGAACGATCTTCGCGGCCAGTTGCTCGGAGTTGAAGACCTTCCCCTCGCCAATCTTCCGATGGGCCACCCAGCCGAAGAGAAAGGCCAGCGCGGCTCCGGCGATTTCGAGGAGCGCGAAGATCCAGGGACTAATCGTCATGGCGGACGGTCCTCCCCCTAAAAAAAGGCCCCGCCAATGCCGTGGGTGCGAGACTTTTGAACCTGAAACATCCAGGTGGGTGTCCTAGGACCCGGTTCATGCCGCCCGCGCGAGGCGGGTACGCACTACGCTGGTCGTTCCGACCCCCAGTCGAGGCTTTGTGGCTCAAAATTGCCTGGTACCGCACGAGCATGGCAGGGTTGCCATCGTGAACGATGTGTCATGAAGCGGATTTGATCGGCTTCCGATCGCGAGGGAACGCCGCCAGGCGGGTTAGACGTCGTCGAGACATTCGCCGAGCGTGCGCTCCAAGCGCTGGGCGCGCTCACGGAGCTCCGCTTCGAGCCGCCCCAGCTCTTCACGCTGGCGGAACAGCTCATCGGCTACGTTCATCGACGTAAGGATCGCGATCTTTGTGGGCGTTCCTGTGGCGAGCCGGCTCTCCAGCTCCCGCATCTTACCGTCCACGTAGGCAGCGACTTCCTGAATGTAGGCAGGGTCGGCGCCTTTGATCTTGTACTCGCTTCCGAAAATCATGACGCTGAGCGTCTTCGGTTCCGAGCTCATCGCGATCCTCGTTTCGTTCGTCCGGCGGCGGCCCGCGATCGGTTCATCCGATCGGGTCCGCGCGGCATTAGACCTGAACGGCCTTCTCGAGCACGTCCAGTTTCGCGAGCATCTCCTCCACACGGCGCACCATGACGCGGCGCTCGTCGAGCAGGGTCGCCCGCTCCGCCTCTAACGCCTGCAGGCGGGGTTTGAAATCCTCGGCCGACGCCTTCGCGGCGACCTCCTCCAGTTTCCGAACACGGAGCTGGAGTGCTTCTTTTTCGGACTCGAGCCGCCGCTTCTCCTCGCGAAGCGCGTGGAGCAACTCGGCGACGGCGCGTACGCGCTCCTCGAGCCGATTCAGTTCTTCCATCATGTCGTGGTGCCTGCTTTCGCCGGCCCCCCGCCGCGGAGCGTCGCCCCGAAGCGCTGGTCCAGCGTCTTCACGATCGTCGCGATCGCCCCATCCACTTCCGCGTCGGTCAGGGTCCGATCCGGGGCCCGGAACTCGAGCGCGAATGCGAGGCTGCGCGGAGCCCCCTCCTCCTTGCCCATCCGGTAGAGGTCGAAGAGCCGCGCCTGCGCGAGGAGTGGACCGCCCGATTCCCGAATCGACCGAAGAAGGTCTTCCTGTGTCACTTCGTGCCGAGAGACAGCCACCGCCAGGTCCCGCTTGGAAGCCGGAAACCGCGGCACCTCCCGGTAGCGCCTGGGTCCTGTCGCCGCCTTCGCCAGCGCGGATACCGAAATGGTCGCCGCCCAGACGGGGCGATCGACCCCCAGGAACTGCGCCAGCCTCGGCGCCACCTCACCTACGATGCCAAGCGAGCCGTCCGAACCTACGAATTCTGCGGCGGTTCCGGCGGCCCAACGTGAGTCATGGTAGGAGCGGGTATCCCACGAGTCAATTCCGAATGACTGGAGGATCGCTTCGAACGTTCCCTTCGCTTCCAGAAAACGATCCGGGTCGGCGCCCGGCGCGTCCCACGGAAGCGGTAACCCCGCGAGGACGAACGTCGCTTCGAGCCATTCCCGTCCGATCGGAGCGGGCGTGGCTCGGAAAACCTTCCCGACTTCCACCAGCCGAAGATCGCTCACGCCCTGCCTGAGATTCTCCCCCGCCGCTCGGATGAGTGCGGGCAGAAGCGAAGGGCGAAGATGCTTCAGCTCGCGGCTGATTGGATTCTGCAGCTCCCAGATTTCCTCGTCGGCGACCCCTTCGCGCACCTCGGCGGGGATGGCGCCCACCAGGACCGTCGAGAGAGCCTCCTCGAACCCAAGTCCGCAAGCGACGTTCCGAATGCGTCTTGCGGCGATTTCCTCGGGCTTTGTCGAGACGGACGGAAGCGGCCCCGATCGGACCGAGAGCGGGATGGAGTCGTAGGAGAGGATCCGCGCCACCTCCTCCACCAGGTCCTCTTCGATCGCGAGATCGTATCGATGCGGAGGCACGCGGAAGGTCGCGCACTCGTCCTCCCCCTCGTGAACCCAGGGAGTCGCGGCCTCGATTTCCAGTGCCCCAAGCGCTCGGACCGCCTGCTCCGCGGTTACCGGCATCCCCAGTAGCCGTTCAGCCCGGCGCCGCCGGAGCCGGATGGTCGCCGGCTCCCGGCGTCCCGGCCAGAGGTCGACGACGTCGCGGATCACCTCGCCTCCGGCGATTTCTTCAAGGAGGCGCGCCGTGGCATCGAGCGCCAGGGCGACGGAGATCGGATCGATCCCCTGGCCGAAGCGGTCGGCGGCGTCAGTGTCGACGCTCAGGGCGCCGGCCGAGGCCTTGGTCAGCTTGGCGTTGAATTCGGCGCTCTCGAGAATCACGTCGCGCGTGGCCGCGGTGACGCCGCTCTCCAGCCCGCCCATCACGCCGGCGAGCGCCATCGGCCGCTCCGCGTCGGCGATGACCAGAATTCGAGGATCGAGGGCGAGATCCTTCCCGTCCAGGAGCACGAGCCGCTCGCCATCTCGGGCGCGGCGAACGCGAATGGCATTGCCGCCGGCCTTCGCCGCGTCGAACGCGTGGATCGGCTGGCCATACTCACGCAGGATGTAGTTCGTGGCATCGACCACGTTGTTGATGGCGCGGAAGCCCGCCGCCTCCACGCGGCTGCGGAGCCACTCGGGCGAGGGACCGATCGTCACGCCGCGGACCACACGCGCCATGTAGCGTGGGCAGTCATCGGGGTTCTCGATCGCGACGTTCGGAAGCGCGCCCGATCCTGTCGCCTGGAGCGGTTTCGGCGCGGCCAGCGAACCGCCGCCCGCCGCGGCGATCTCGCGTGCGAGCCCTCGCACCGAGAGGCAGTCGGTTCGATTCGATGTGATCTCGACGTCAAGGATGGTCTCCCCACCGCCGGCGATCGCCGAGAGCGGCGTGCCGATGGCAGGGGCGCCGGGAAGGACCCAGATCCCGTCCGCCTCGTCGCTCAGCCCCAGTTCCCGCTGCGAGCAGATCATCCCCATCGACTCGACGCCGCGAATCTTCGCCCGCTTGAGTTTCATTCCGTCGGGAAGCGAGCTGCCAACCTGCGCCACGGCGACGCGCTGCCCTGCCGCGACGTTCGGCGCGCCGCAGACGATCTGGAGCGGCTCCCCCGCGCCGACGTTCACGCGACAGAGGCGAAGCCGGTCTGCGTTCGGGTGCTGGTTCGCCTCCAGAACTTCGCCGACCACGATGCCGGCATTGAAGGTGAGCCCGCGCACCAGCGACTCCACGGGGAACCCGAGCATGGCGAGCTGATGGGCAAGCGCCTCCGGCGATTCCGGAAGCGCCGTCCAATCGGCGAGCCAGCTCCAGGTCACTTTCACGCGAGTGTCTCCACTAGGGCGTTCATGTCGCGGCTAGAACTGCCGCAGAAGACGGCTGTCGTTTTGATAGAGCATCCGGACGTCGGGGACGCCGTGGCGGAGCATGATGAGCCGCTCCACGCCGACGCCGAAGGCATAGCCCATCCAGCGATCCGGGTCGTAGCCGACCGCCTTGAAGACGTTCGGGTGAACCATTCCCGCGCCGAGAACTTCCAGCCAGCCGCCCGAAAGCGGTCCGCAGACGGCACAGCCCTTCCCGGCGCAGAAGAAGCAGCGGATGTCGACCGAGGCGCCGGGCTCGACGAACGGATAGTACGAGGGCGCGAAGCGGATCACCGT
>JANNMC010000188.1:0-8111 GCA_031397435.1 Candidatus Eiseniibacteriota bacterium | reverse complement strand
CGAGGCCGACGACCTCATCGGAACGCTGGCGAAGGAGGCCGAGCGGGACGGTGCCACGGCGTGGCTCCTCACGAGCGACAAGGACTTCTTTCAGCTCGTCTCCGATCGGATCCTGATCCTCTCCCCGCGCGGCCGCGGCGGCGACCTCGCGGTGGTCGATCGCCACGGTGTGCGCGAACGATATGGTGTCGGTCCCGAGGAGATGATCGACCTGCTGGCGCTCATGGGCGACGCTTCGGACAACGTGCCCGGCGTCCCCGGCGTGGGGGAGAAGACTGCGGCCCAGTTGATCCAGAAATTCCAGACCATGGAGAAACTCTACGGCGCTCTCGATCAAGTGGAGCGCGTCTCGCTGCGTGAGAAACTCCGCCTGAACGAGGATCGGGCCCGTTTGAGCCGCATGCTGGCGACGATCCGTGCCGACCTCCCGCTCGATCGCCACTGGTGGGAGTTGAAGCGGGACCCGATCGACTTCAACGGGCTGCTCCCGTTCCTCCAGTCGCTGGAGCTTCACGTTCACCATCGGCGCTTTTCGAACGAGGCGGCGGCGGCGGCCGGCGCCTCGGCCCGCGTTCCGGCATCGAAGATCCAGGCCGTGGCGGCCGTGGCGGCCGTGGCGGCCGCGGCGGCCGCGGCAAGCGCGGCGAGCGAGGTGATCGGGGAGCCGGGCGATCTTTTCCCCGAAGCCGTCCGGGCGGCCACGAGCGCGGCGCCGAAGAGCGGTCGTGGTGTGAAAGCGGCACGGGGCCACGTGGGCACCCCGGAGACGGCGTCCACCTCGCCCGCGACTCCCACGGACGGTGACAGCGCCGTGATCGCCGCGGTGGCGCCGGGGGAGCCAGACCCGATCGATCGTCCGGCGCTGGGGCGGTACACCATGGTGACCGACGGCCCGGCGCTCGAATCGCTGACGCGAGCCCTGGCCGCCGCGACGGGTCCCGTCGCCTTCGACACGGAGACGACAGGGCTCGATCCGCATCGCGCGGAATTGGTGGGGATCGGGCTTGCCCTCGCCGAGGGGGAAGCCTACTACCTTCCGATCGGACACGCGGTCGGTCCGAACTTGGATGCTGATCAAGTCCGCGCCGCGCTCAAGCCCTTCTTCGACGACCCGAAGGCCCGGCGCGCCGCGCAGAACGCGAAGTACGACTGGCACGTCCTCCACAAGTTCGGCATTCCCGTTCGCGGCGTCTCCGACGACACGATGGTGGCGGCCTATCTCGCCGACCCGGACCGCCCGAAGAACCTGGACGCCCTGGCGGCGTCGCGCCTGGGGATCGACAAGATCCCCACCGAGACGCTCATCGGACCGCGCGGCAAGGAACAGAAGACGATGGCCGACCTCCCCGTCGAGCAGGTCGGTGTCTATTGCTGCGAGGACGCCGACGTCGTTCTCCGCCTCCTTCCAATTTTGGGCAAGGAACTGGAGGCGGCGGAGGGGCTGGCGCTCTATCGGGATGTGGAAGTCCCGCTCGTGGGTGTTCTGGTGCGCATGGAGCGGGCCGGGGTGAAGATCGATACGGCGGCGCTGGAGACGATGTCGAAATCACTCGGCGCCACCATGCAGCGACTCGAACTCGAGATCCAGGAATCGGCCGGCGTTCCGTTCAACGTGAAGTCGACGCGCCAGGTCGCGGAAGTGCTTTTCGAGCGGCTCCAGTTGCCGAAGGGGAAGCGGACGAAGGACGGCTACTCGACCGACGAGGAGGTGCTCGAGACGCTGGCGCCGCTCCATCCGATCCCACGGCTCCTCCTCGAGTACCGGCAGGCGCAGAAGCTCAAGTCGGCTTACGTCGACGCGCTTCCGAAGCTGGTGCATCCGGTGACGGGGCGCGTGCACGCCACGTTCCATCAAACCGTCGCCTCCACCGGACGACTCAGCGCCAGCGACCCGTCGCTCCAGAACATTCCGATCCGGTCGGAGGAAGGGCGCGCGATCCGCGGTGCCTTCATCGCCGAAGGGGCGAAGGGACTCCTGGCGTCGTACGACTATTCGCAGATTGAATTGCGGCTCCTGGCGCACTTCTCCCACGATCCGGTGCTCTCGGAGGCGTTCCGCGTCGGAGGCGACGTTCATACCGCCACGGCCGCGCGCCTTTTCGGCGTGGGAGCCGAGGCCGTGACGCCGGCGCAGCGGTCGCAGGCCAAGACCGTGAACTTCGGAATTCTCTATGGAATGGGGGCGGCGAGACTGGCCCGCGAACTCTCGCTCTCGAGATCGCTGGCGTCCGCGTTCATCGACGAGTACAAGAAGACCCACGCCGGCGTGGCGAAGTACATGGAGCAGATGCTGGCCAGCGCGCGCGAACATGGCTACGCCGAGACGATGCTCCATCGCCGCCGCCCGCTTTCCGGCCTCCGCGACACCCACGAGGGGCGCCGCGCCGAGGCGGAGCGCGCCGCGATCAACACGCCGATCCAGGGTTCCGCGGCGGACCTGATCAAGGTCGCCATGGTGAAGATCGACGCGCTCCTGACGGAGAAGGGTCTCCGTTCGCGGTTGATCCTCCAGGTTCACGACGAACTCCTATTCGAGACGGATGAAGCCGAAATCGACGTCCTGTCGCCGCTCGTCAAGGAAGCGATGGAGCACGCGCTCCCGCTCCGTGTTCCGCTCGTCGTGCATGAAGGGCGAGGGCGCTCCTGGGCGGAAGCGCACGGGTAGCCCTCCTCGAGATTCACGCGGGAGCGGGCGAAAGCCCGGCGCTTGACGGAACCGCCACCACCCCGATAGGGTCCGGAGATGCCGCGAATCGGAGTCTTCGGACTCATGGCTTCAGGTAAGTCGACCGTCTCGAGGTGGTTTCAAGAGTGGGGCGCTTCGTTGGTCGATGGTGACGCTCTCGGATGGGCGGTCTTGCGCGAGCCTGCGATCGTGGCGGCGCTGGTCGAGGCGTTCGGTGCCGCCGTTCGCTCCGGCGATGGAACGATCGATCGTGTCGCGATGGGACGGATCGTCTTCCGGGACCCCCGGGAGATGGATCGGTTGAACGCGATCGTGCAGCCGCGGCTCCTCGATCGCGTGCGCGCGGCACTCGAGTCGTCGGCTCCGGGGACGGTGCTTCTGGACGCGGCGTTGCTCACGACATGGGGGATGGAGCCGGAACTCGACGGGATCGTGGAGGTGCGCGCGGGCGACGCGGCGAGGGCGGCACGGCTCGTCGCGGCTCGAGGCTTCGACGCCGCGCAGGCCCTGGAACGAATCCGAGGACAGCGGCTGCCGCCGGTGCGGAACCCCAAGCGGCACTGGATCATTCACAACGATGGCGACCTCGCGGCGCTCCGCCGCCAGGCTGAAGCCGTCTGGATGGAAATCGCCAGGCTCCCCTAGGGACGCCGGGCGCCATGCGTCATTACCGGGAGGGCCCGATGGATCTGCTCGCGACACGGAAGCGGCTTGAAGAGGGACGCCAGATTCTGGCACAACTCGGGAGCTATCTTTGACGTCGCTCATCGTGAAATCAGGGTCCAAGAGCTAGAAGAGCAGCTTGCCGCGCCGGACTTTTGGGACGCGCCGGAACGCGCCCAGAAGACCCTCATCGAACTCAAGTCGATCAAGCGCGTTCTCGATACGTATCGGGGACTGGAGCGCGAAGTCTCGGACGCCGAGGGTCTGATCGGACTTCTCGAGGCGGAACCGGACGATTCGATGGCCCTCGATCTCGATCGGCAATCGGAGCAGCTTCTTCCGCGAATCCAGCAACTCGAGTTGAAGAGCCTTCTGTCGGAGCCGAGCGATGCCAACGGGGCGATCGTCACGATCCACCCGGGAGCGGGCGGAACCGAGTCGCAGGATTGGGCCCAGATTCTCTACCGCATGTATACCCGGTATGCCGAGCGGAACGGGTATGCCGTCGGCGTCCTGGATCTCCAGGCCGGGGAAGAGGCCGGCATCAAGGACGCCACGATCCAGGTGGACGGTGAATACGCCTACGGGTTCCTGAAGGCCGAGCACGGCATCCACCGGCTCGTGCGCATTTCTCCGTTCGACGCGCAGAAGCGCCGCCACACCTCGTTCGCGTCGGTCTTCGTCTATCCGCAGGTTGGCGAGGACGCGCCGATCGAGATCCGAGACGCCGACATCCGAATCGACACCTACCGAGCCGGCGGGGCGGGCGGGCAGCACGTGAACAAGACCGAGTCCGCCGTCCGGATCACGCACATCGCGAGCGGGCTCGTCGTCCAGTGCCAGAACGAGCGTTCCCAGCTTCGGAATCGAGACTCCGCCATGAAAGTGCTCATGGCTCGGCTTTACGCCCAGCGGTTGGATGAGGAGCGCGCCAAGCACAACAAGATCGGCGGCGGCAAGAAGGACATCTCCTGGGGAAATCAGATTCGTTCGTACGTCTTCCAGCCCTACACGCAAGTGAAGGACCACCGAACCGACGTCGTCGTGACCGACGTGCAGTCCGTCATGGACGGAGAGATTCAGCCGTTCATCGACGCGTACCTGCGCCGAAAGGAGCCAGCGTGAACCCCGCTATCTTCCGCGAGTACGACATCCGTGGCATCGCCGACACCGACCTCACCGACGGCGTTGTCCGCGCCATCGGTCGCGCGTTTGGCGACCGGATGCGCGAGAAGGGGCAGGCATGCGTCGCCGTGGGCCGCGACGTGCGGCTCTCCTCGCCGCGCATCCGCGCCGCGCTCATGGAGGGACTCCTGGACCAGGGGAGGCGCGTGATCGACGTCGGCGAAGTTCCGACGCCCGCCCTCTATTTCGCGGTCCTTCGGCTGAAGGCCGACGCCGGCGTGATGGTGACCGGGAGCCACAATCCGATCGAGTACAACGGACTGAAACTCTCCGAAGGAGTCTCGTCGCTCCACGGGCCCGACGTGCTGGAACTTCGGGCGCGCGCGGAGCGGGCGGGTGTTCTGGCCGAGCGAGGAACGCTGGAGACGGCCAACGTGGACGAACCCTACCTCGCGGATCTCGCGTCCCGCATTCGGCTCGAACGGCCGCTCAGGGTGACGGTGGATCCGGGGAACGGCGCGGCCAGCGTCCTGGGATCCAAGTTCCTCCGGATGCTTGGCTGCGACGTGGACGCCATCTTCGACGTGCCGGACGGGAGCTTTCCCAACCATCTTCCCGACCCGACGGTCCCGAAGCTGATGGAAGCGCTCATGGCGCGCGTGAAGGCGAACGGCTCCGATCTTGGAATCGGCTTCGACGGGGACGCCGACCGCGTCGGCGCGGTGGACGAGAAGGGCCGCCTCCTCTACGGAGATCAGCTCCTCGGGCTCTACGCCGCCGACGTTCTCTCGCGGCTCCCGGGAAGCCCCGTGATCTTCGAGGTGAAGTGCTCGCAGGGATTGGTTGAGTGGATCGAGGCCAAGGGGGGGAAGCCGGTCATGTGGAAGGCCGGGCACTCCCTCATCAAGGCGAAGATGCGGGAGACGAAGGCGCCGCTCGGGGGTGAGATGTCGGGGCACATGTTCTTCGCCGACGAGTTTCCGGGGTACGATGACGCGCTGTACGGAGCGGCTCGGCTCCTTCGAATCGTCGCGGCCGGCTCCCGGCCCCTCTCGGCGCTGGTGGACGAACTGCCGCAGGCCCGCTACGTCTCGACGCCGGAACTGCGGTTTGATTGCACCGATGCCTCCAAGTTTGCTATCGTGGAGTCCGTACGCGAGCATTTCCGCGCGCGGTACAGCGTGGTGGACGTGGACGGTGTGCGAGTCCAGTTCGGCGATGGATGGGGTCTCGTCCGCGCCTCCAACACGCAGCCCGTCCTGGTCGTCCGGTTCGAGGCGAAGAGCCGAGAGCGGCTCCAGGCGATTGCGCGCGAGGTATCCGAAGTGCTAGCCAGCCATCCCGAGGTGACGATCCCCGCGTTCGCCTTCTGAGCGCCGTCGCACTCGAGCCTCGCCGGGTTGAGGTCACTTCCTTGCACGCACGGACCGGCGGAGTCGTGACGCCAGCCGCATCCGTACCCCGCCTCCTCGCGTTGGCCGCGATCTTCGCCGCGGTCGCCGTCGGAGCTTCTGCCGTGCTGCCCGCCGCCGCGCTTGCCCAGGACGAATTCCTCCTGAACGATGATCGTGTCAGCCGCAATCAGTGGGAGCCTGCCGTGGCGCGCGGAGCCACGGGAACCGTCGTGGTCGCCTGGCAGGATGGGCGAAACGGAGGCGGGTCGTTCGAGGACTACGACATCTACGCCCTCACGATCCGGAACGCCTTTGCGCTCGGAACGACGCTGAACCGCCGCCTCAACGACGATCCGCCGGGCCAGGTGCAGGGGAATCCCGACATCGCGGGAAGCCCGTCGGGAACGTACTTCTGCGTCTGGGTCGACTCGCGTCTCGGCAACCGCGACATCTACGGCGTCACCCTCGATTCGCTGGGAATCCCGATTTCGCCGAACCTTCGTGTGAGCGACGACATCGCCACGGAGGAGCAATTCGCGCCGCACGTCACGGCTCTCGGACCGGACGGCTACTTCGTTATCTGGAGCGACGGGCGCGACGGCAAGGGAGAGGTCTTCGCTTCCTATCGCACGGCGTCGGGAGCGCCCATCGGCGGGAACATCCGGATTTCCCAGGATCCCGTGACAGGCGGGAGCTATCAGGGTGACCCGGTCTGCGCCGCCACTCCGAGCGGCGTCACGCTGGCGGTCTGGGTCGACGGCAGGAACGGGAGTGTCTTCGGGGCGACGTTCGACATCTTCGGACAGTGGTTGGACGCCTCCGGCACCCCGATCGGAGGGAACTTCAAGATCAACGACGCCGCGGGTGTCCAGAAGGCCGGTTGGCCGGCCGTCGCCGCGACCGCTGACGGATTCGTGGTGTCGTGGCTGGATCGGCGCCGCGCCGGCGATCCTGGCGACGTCTGGGCGCAGCGATTCGGACCGGACCGATTGCCGATCGGGCCAAACGTGATGGTGAACGACGACGTGGCGGGGAACGAGCAGCGATTCGTCCGCGCGTGCGACGCGTCGACCGGCGCCATGATCTTCTGGGAGGATCTCCGCGGCGGGCTCGGTCTCGATTCGAATGTCGAGGGGGCGCTCGTCCCCTGGAACGGCGATCCGCCGACGGCGAATTTTCGCGTGAACGCGACCACGCTTGGGCGACAGGGAAATCCCGGCGCGGTCTGGGACGGCGTCGAGGCAGCGATCGTGGTCTGGGAGGATCTGCGCCGCGGCTCCTCGGACATCTTCGCCATTCCCATTCGGCCCGATGGATCTCCCCGCGGAGCCGACACGCAACTGAACGACGACGCGGCGCCATTCGATCAGCGGCGCGCGCGCCTCGGGAAGGGTCGGGGGAGCTACTTCGCCACGTGGATTGATCTCCGAGGCATCGGAAGCGATCTCTACGGGCAATGGATCACCGCGGCCGGCGCTCGCGATGGGCCGAATCAGCTCCTCTGGGACGACACCTTCACGGAACGTCCCGTCGAGGCGTCCAGCGCCGTGGCCGTCAGCGGTCCCGCGCTGGCGGCGGTCCAGGTGACGCGCTCCTCGGACGCGGGCGACATCCGCGGGCTCTTGCTCCCCGTGCAGGGAGGAGGGATCGGGTCAGCGTTCTGGATCAGCGATCAGCTTCCAAGCTCGCAGGCGCACCCCCGCGTGGCCGGGGCGGCCGGCGGGTTCGGCGTCGTCTGGCTGGATTCGAGAGAGCGCGTGGTTCGCCTCTACGCCCAGCGCCTCGGCCTCGACGGCGCTCGCGCGGGGGGGAACCACCCGGTGCTATCGGTGGAGCCGGCCGATCCGATCTTCGACTTCGATCTGGTGGCGGCACCCGACGGTGGCTACTGGCTGCTCTATGCGGAAGGCGCGACGGCGGATCAGCGGCTCTGGCTCGTAAAGCTCGACGCCGATCTCATCGCATCCGGGGCGCCCCTTGCGGTTGCCCCGGGGATCGCGGGATCGAAATCGACCCCGGGTGTCGATGTTTCCTCCGGCGGCCGTGTCGAGGTCGTCTGGCTCGGCGACGGCGTCACGGGAGAGGGGCAGGTCTACCAACTAGCGTTCACTCCGGATGGAACGAGCGCCACGCCGCTCGGTCCTCCCCTGGAGCTCCTCCCGCCGGCGGGGATTGGCGTCTCGCAGTCGTCACCCTGCCTCTCGGTGGACGGATCGCTCAGCATCGTCAGCTGGGCGTCCCGT
>JANNMC010000155.1:0-3817 GCA_031397435.1 Candidatus Eiseniibacteriota bacterium | reverse complement strand
CCCGGCTGATCGCCGAGGCGGCGCTTTCGCCTGCGGATCGCGCCCGGATCACCGCGTCCGGGGCCGATCTGGTGGCCCGCATCCGCGCCTCGGTCCGGCCCGGCGCCTGCAGCGCGAGATGTCGTACTACATGCTGGCGACCTTCGCGGATCGCTTCCGCAAGCAGCCGAGCCAGCAGGAGATCGCGCGGCGCATGCGCGCGGCGGGTGCGGAGCCCACGCAACAAAACCAGCAGTGGCACGGCGTGAAGCTCGGCGAGGCGACGCCGGAAGAACTCGAGGCGGTCCTCGGCGACACGATCCTGCGCGAGTTCAAGCTGCGCCTCACGCGCATCGGCATCGACTATCACACGCCGCTGCGCCCGGCCTGATGAGCGAGGCGAATCTCCACGCGACCGCGCCGGCCGCGTTCGCCGAGCAGGTGCGCTCCTTCGAGTTCTGGTTCGGCGCGGTTCAGGGCTATCTCGAAGGCACCGAGTACGGGCATTCGGCTGCCCCGCCACCAGCGCTCGGCGAGGCGGAGCGCGAGCGCCTAATCACCGTGCTGTGCAGCTACTGCGTTGGCGAAGCCGCCGCGCTCGAGGGCGCAGGCGCGTTGATTCACTGGGCGCCGACGCGCATCCAGAAGGTGTTCCTCGCGACGCAGACGGTGGACGAAGGCCGGCATCTCGAGGTGCTCGCGCACCGGCTAGCGGAGCTCGGCGTCACGGATATCGAGGCCGAGATCGCCCGCCGCGCGCATCCATCGCTCCGCGCCTTCAAAGCGCAGCTGCTCGCCCGCGTCGCGCGGGGCGACTGGGAAGCCGCGCTGTTCGCACAGAACGTGATGCTCGAGGCGATGGAGTTCGCGGCGTTCCATCGCCACGCTCAGGTTGCGGACGCGCGCACACGCGAGGTCTTGCTCGGAATCATCAAGGACGAGCGCAGGCACCTGGGCTTTGGCGAGAACGAACTGGGGCGGCGCGTCGCCAACGATCCCCAGCTGCGCGGGCGCCTGCGCGCCGTGCGCGCGGAGCTCGAGCCGCTCGTGCTGCAGAGCTTCGAGCACACGCTGGAGGCGATCGGCGCTTCGCGTGAGGAAGGCAGCAACCTCGCGGGCGAGTACCGCGCGGCGGTGGCGCGTCTTGGAGTCAGATAAGTCTGGGAGTCAGATGAGTCTGGGACACCTGAAGCCGGGCGTCCGATGACGCGCGAGGAACGCGACCGCCGCCACTTCGAACTCGACGAGCGCGGCTTCGACGAAGTGCCGCGCAAGTACCGCAAGTACTACCGGCGCTGGGAGGGCGCGAACGATCCGCTCGGCCCGAACGAGGTGCTGTGCCCGGTCTGCAAGGTGGTCGTGCGTTCGCCCCGAGAGCTGCGCGAGGGGGATCGCGTGTACTGCATGGCGTGCATGACGCGCATGCGCGTGAAGCGCGCCGCGAGCGGCGAGCGCTGGGAAGCGGATGTCGAGTATTAGGTACGCGCCCGTAGTTCCCGCGCAAGAAAGCGCAGCGCCGGAAGACGAGCGCAGCCTCGCCGAGCTCGAGGCGCTGCTGCTGCGCTACGCCGGCGCCGGCCCGCGCTACACGAGCTACCCCACCGCGCCGCTCTTCGGCGACGCCTACCAGCGCGCAGACTTCGCGCAGGATCTCGGCGCCCTCGGCGCGAGCGGCGAGCCGCTCTCCGTGTACGTGCACGTGCCGTTCTGCCGCAGCCTCTGCCACTTCTGCGCGTGCAACCGAATGATTACGCGCGATGCGCGGCTGCCCGAGCGCTACCTCGACACGCTGGCGCGCGAAGTGGCTGGCGTGCGCATGGCGCTCGGCGCCTCGCCGCGCGTGCTCCAGCACCACTGGGGCGGCGGCACGCCGACGCATCTCGGTCCCGCGCAGATCCTGCGCCTGTTTCGGAGCGTGAACGACGCGTTCCCGGCGGCGCCCGGCGCGGAGATCTCGATCGAGATCGACCCGCGCGTGACGAGCCGCGCGCAGCTCGAAGCGCTGCGCGCCTGCGGCTTCTCGCGCATCTCGCTCGGCGTACAGGACTTCGACGCGCGCGTGCAGCGAGCGATCCACCGCGAGCAGAGCGTCGCGCAGACCGCGGAACTCGTAACAAGCGCGCGCGAGCTCGGCTTCGCCGGCGTGAGCTTCGACCTGATCTACGGCCTGCCGTTCCAGACGCGCGAATCCTTCGCGAGAACGCTGGACGAGGTGATCGCGATCGCGCCGGATCGCATCGCGCTCTACGCCTACGCACACGTCACCTGGATCGCGAAGCAACAGCGCGGCTTCGAGCGCAGCGATCTGCCCGAGCCTCGCGCACGGCTGGGCATCCAGGTGAGCGCGATCCGCAAGCTCACTGCCGCCGGCTACGTGAACGTCGGCATGGACCATTTCGCTCGGCCCGAGGATGCGCTCGCGGTCGCGCTGCGCGAGCGCACGCTGCGCCGCAACTTCATGGGCTACACGACGCAAGCCGGTCTCGCGCTGGTGGGCTTCGGCCCGAGCGCAATCAGCGAACTCACAGCGAGCTACGCGCAGTCGCTCCGCGAGCTGCCCGAGTGGGAGGCGGCAGTTCGCACGAGCGGACTCGCGACGTTCCGCGGCCTGCGCCTAACAGCCGACGATCTGGAGCGGCGCAGCGTGATCCAGCAGATCATGTGCCTCGGCGAACTCTCGGCCGCGGAGCATGCGGCGCGCTTCGGTCACCCGTTCCGTGAGCGCTTCGCTCGCGAACTCGCGCGGCTCCGCCCGCTCGAGGACGACGCCCTCATCGAGATCGCCGGGGACGCGAGCCTGCGCGTCACCTCGCGCGGGCGGCTCGTGCTGAGAAGCCTGGCGATGGTCTTCGACGCCTACTTGCAAGCGCCTGCCGAAAACGCAACGCGGCGCTTCAGCCAGTTGGTCTGAATCGCCGCGCCCGTTGCGAAGCGGAACTCCCGTCAGAACTCCAGCGGCGCCACGCTGAGGCGCAATGCACGCGCGAACTCGCCGCCGCGGCGCCCGAGTTATTGGGGCAGCCTGGTTCTCCGTTTGGCGCGCAGCGTGGAGGCCTGACCCAATCAGGCACGGCTCCCGCTTCGAGCAGGTTTCCACGCGTGGCACCGATCGTGCAAATGCCCCCGCCGATCTGGAGGGCAAGTGGCGTCCGAGCAAGCGGTTCGAGTCGAGTACGACATGGCGATCGTGCGGGGCTTCGCCCTGTCTGCCTTGTTATGGGGCGTGGTCGGGATGACGGTGGGGCTGCTTGCCGCGATCCAGCTCGCCTGGCCCGAGTGGAACTGGGGCCCGTACCTGCACTTCGGGCGCGTGCGCCCGGTGCACACCAACGCCGTGATCTTCGGCTTCACGCTCGGCGTGGTGTTCGCTGGCAGCTATTACGGCCTCCAGCGCCTGTGCCGCGTGCGCATGTTCTCGGACACGCTCTCGCGCCTCAATTTGTGGGGCTGGAACGCGATCATCGTGGCCGCGGCGGTCAGCCTGCTGCTGGGCCACTCGACCGCGAAGGAATACGCCGAACTCGAGTGGCCGATCGATCTCGCGATCGCCGGGGTCTGGGTGATCTACGCGATCAACGTGTTCGGCACGCTCTGGCGGCGCCGCGAGCAACAACTCTACGCCGCGATCTGGTTCTGGATCGCGACCGTGCTCACGATCGCGATGCTGCACCTCACGAACAGCGCAGCCCTGCCCGTCTCGTGGATGAAGTCCTACTCCGCCTACGCCGGCGTCTATGACGCGAACATCCAGTGGTGGTACGGGCACAACGCCGTCGGCTTCCTGCTGACCACGCCGATCCTCGGCCTCATGTATTACTTCCTGCCCAAGCAGGCCGAG
>JANNMC010000132.1:0-17676 GCA_031397435.1 Candidatus Eiseniibacteriota bacterium | reverse complement strand
CGGCGCCACACCGGACGGAGGCTCCATGCTCTGGATTCAGCTTCCGTGGAGCAGCGATCTCTCGACGCTCGTCGGTGAAGATCCGTTCGCGGAGGAGTTGACCCGCGCCTGATCCCGCTCGCACGGAGCTTCTCCAGCCCTCGCGGCGGTAGCGCCTCCGATCAGCGCGTCGCGGCTCGGCCCAGCGCGCTGTGCACCGCGGCCAGTTCCCCGACATTCTCCAGCGTCAGCAGTCCCACCACCTGTCCCCCGTCGTCGACCACCGGAATGGCGGGACAGCCGCTCTCCTGCAGGCGGCGGAACACGGGCTCCAGCAGTTCGAGCGGATGGGCCACGCCACAGGTCCGCTTGAGCACGGCGCTGATCGGACGGCTCGTGTCACCTCCGGCGAGGGCCCTCAGGAGATCGGAACGGACCAGGATGCCCACCGGGTTTCTGCCCGGTTCGTCCTCCAGCACGGGGAAGTCCTGCTGGCTCCCCTCCAGCAGGAGGTCGACCGCCTGGGAGAGCGGCGCGCTCTCGCGCAGGATCCGGAAGTCGCGGACCATGGCGCGTGACACTGGCACGCCGTCGAACGCGGATCTCATCTGGACCGCCGCCGCCTCCTGCCCCGCGCCGATGAAGACGAAGAGCGCCACGAAGAGAAGCATCGGATTTCCGAAGAGCCCCACCAGGCCGAACAGGAACGCGATTCCCTGCCCCACGGTGGCCGCGATCCTGGTCGCCCGGACGTAGTCGAGGCGAGTGGCCAGCACCGCCCGGAGCACGCGGCCCCCGTCCATCGGGAAGGCCGGAACAAGATTGAAGATGGCCAGGAAGACGTTGATCGCGAAGAGCTCGGCCAGGAAGTTACCCTGGAGCACGTCGGCGGCGGTGGCGGGATCGGTCAAGCCGCCCATGGCGCTGTAAAACGGGATGAGGAGGATGCAGGCGATTGCCAGATTCACCGCGGGGCCGGCCAGCGCGACGACGATCTCCTGGAACGGCTTCTCGGGAATCCGCTCCAGCCGAGCCACGCCGCCGATCGGAAGAATCGTGATGTCGCGCGTCTTCACGCCATAACGGCGTGCCGTCAGCGCGTGTCCGAATTCATGCAGGACGACACAGGCGAAGACGGACAGAATGAGTCCGACTCCCTCCAGCGCTTTCCAAACGTCGCGCCCGCCGGCGAGGTGCGCCCCGAAGATGAAGACGAGCAGGAGGCCGAACGTCACGTGAACCCGGATCGGAATTCCCGCGACGGTGGCGATCCGCCAGGACCATCCCATGGTTACTCCGCGTGCGCGGTGAGGTGGCGGCGGAGCCAGTCGTGGACTTCCCGGTTCCAGACCAGCGAGTTCTTCGGCTTCAGGATCCAGTGGTTCTCGTCGGGGAAGAAGAGGAGCCGCGCCTCGGCCCCCTTCGCCTTGTAGACGTTGTAGACAGCCAGCGCCTGCGTATGCGGCACGCGGTAGTCGCGCTCTCCGTGGATGATGAGCATCGGCGTCGTCAGGCCCTTGGTGAATCGCGCGGGATTGTTGCGATCGATGGCCTCGATGTTGTCCCACGGCTCGCCGCCGTACGCCTTGCTCCGCCCCTGTGTCACGTCGCTCGCGTACTCCGCCAGGAGATCGTAGACCCCGGCGTGATTCACCGCGCAGCGATAGCGACTTGTTTGGGACGCGATCCAGCAGACCATGTAGCCGCCGTAGGAGCCGCCGGCGACCGCCATCCGCGACTTGTCGGCGATGCCGGCCTCGATCAGGAGATCGGTCGCCCGCTCGATATCGGCGAACGGCTTGTCCGCCTGTAGCCCCAAGATCGAGGCGGCGAACTCCTGGCCCCACGAAGTCGAACCGTGGAAGTTGACCGCCGCGACCACGTATCCGGGTGCGGCGAAGGCCTGTAGATTCCAGCGGAAGTGGAAGCTGTCGGCGCTGATGCCGTGCGGTCCGCCATGAATGACGTGGACCAGCGGCCAGGGCTTCGACGCGTCGTATCCGGGCGGGAGCACGACGACCATCTGCACGGGGTGCCCCGCGGCGCCGGTGTAGATGATCTCGCGGACTTCGCCCATCGCGATTTCCCCGAGGATCGCCTCGTTGAAGCGCGTGAGCGGGCGGAAGTCGGTCCCGTCGACGCGGCAACTTGCGACGTTCGGCGGCGCCGAGATGGTTTGGTGCGTGAAGTAGAGGCGGCCATCTTTCCCCACGGCCAGCCCGGAGACGGAACCCTCTCCGCTCAGGCGGCGCGGTGCGGCGTCACCTGCGGCGTAAGCAAAGATGCGTGGCGCCCCCTCGTCTTCCACCTCGAGGTAGAGGGTCCCGTCCGCGGCAAATTCCCATGATGAGGGCGAGCGGTCCCAGGATTCGGTCAACACAGCGTGGGCTCCCGACGCTCGGTCGAAGCGCACCAGCCGAATCTTGTCGGCGTAGAAGAAGGGATCGCGCTGGATGCCGTAGAGAATCGACGCGCCATCCGGGCTATAGCGAGGACGGTAGGCATCGGACGGATCAGGCGCCCGCCCCGGCGGGGTCAGGCAACGAACCGCGCCCGAGCCATCGGTGGGCACGGTGTAGAGCGCCCATCGAAGCATGGAATGAGGCGGTTCGCTCGAATCGGCGACGAACGCGATCTCCCGACCGTCGGGCGAGATGTCGTACTGACCCGACGGCTCCATCAATTCGAACCAGCCGGTTCCCTTCGGCGTGAGGTCGGTCAGTGCGCGTGTTTCCAGATCGAGCACGAAGAGGTGGGGACGTTCGCCGGCGGTCAGCCAGCGATCCCAGTAACGGTAGAGCCGGTCCTCGGTGACATGCGCCTTCACCGGGTCCTTGGCGCGCTGTTCCAGGAGGTCCTTGGTACCCGCCACGGTCGGCGCGCTGGAAAGGAGCATCGACACGAACGCGATCCGCTTCCCATCCGCGAACCAGCGCGCGTCGGTGGCGCCCATCGGGAGTTCGGTCAGTCGCTCCGCCTCTCCGCCATCCAGGCGCAGCATCATGACCTGCGCCTTCTCCTCGCCGACCGCGCGCGTGAAGAGCACGCGCGATCCGTCCGGGGAGATTCGCGGCTCCGACACCGACGCCTCATTGGATGTGAGCACGCGCGGCTCGGCGCCGCCGGCCGGAACGATCCAGAGCCGGGTTCTCCCCTTGTTCTGGTCGAGGTCGTAGGATGTGACCGGAACGAGCACGAACGAACCGTCTGGCGAGGGGGCCGGCGCGCCGACACGCTCCATCTTCCAGAGGTCTTCAGCCGTGAGAGCGCGACCCTTCGGGTTTCGCGCCGCGTAAATGGTTCGGGTGCGGGTGCCCGTCTCGGGCTGTGCGACGTGCAAGGGATACCTCCGATTCGAGCGGCCGTTCCCTCGAAAGCGAGGGGCACGGCAGGGGGAGTTCGAGCGCTTGAGGATACTCCTGGGGAGGTCCCGCCGCCAGAGCCTGGGATTGGCACGCGCCGGACCAGGCGGTACCCTCCCGCGATGGACTTCACCCTCTTCGCCCAAGGGCTACTTCTCGGATTCTCGATCGCGGCGCCCGTGGGGCCAATTGGGATCCTCTGCATCCGCCGGACCCTCTCCGAGAGCCGGG
This sequence comes from Candidatus Eiseniibacteriota bacterium, assembly GCA_031397435.1. Lineage (GTDB taxonomy): Bacteria > Eisenbacteria > RBG-16-71-46 > SZUA-252 > SZUA-252 > SZUA-252. The sequence continues at coordinate 14,104 of JANNMC010000132.1, read as the reverse complement.
CCGCGGGCTTCGCCGCGGGCCTGGGAGCCGCCACCGCGGACGCCCTCTACGGCTGCGTTGCCGCGTTCGGTCTCACGATCGTTTCGGAACTCCTGGTGCGGGGCCGCGCCCCGATGGCGTGGGGAGGCGGCGCCTTTCTCCTCTGGATGGGATGGCGCACGATCCGGTCGCGACCTCCCGAACTCGGAACCGCACCAGCCGCGCCGGCCGCCCGCTCGCTCTTGTCGGCGTGGGCTTCGACGTTTGTGCTCACCGTCACGAACCCGATGACGATCCTCTCCTTCGTCGCCGTCTTCGCCGGACTCGGACTTGGGAGCAGCGCGCGTGGTCCCGCCGCGGCGGTGGCACTGGTCGCGGGAGTACTTGCGGGATCGGCGGCCTGGTGGTTCGCGCTTTCGGGCTCTGTCTCGCTCCTGCGCTCGCGCGTCTCCACGCAGGGGTTGGCGTGGGTCAATCGGATCTCGGGCGCGGTGCTGATCGTGTTCGGAGTCGTAGCGCTCTTCGTGGCGGCGGGAGCTGGGGGTGCGGCCGGCGTCGGAACGCCGGCCGCCCCGTAGAATCGGCTAGAAGCGGTAAATCGCGGCGAGTGGTTGCCGGGTCGGCATCTGATCCGGCGGAAGCACGAAGACTTCGGCCCCCCGTCGAAACGCCTCCTCGCCAATGTCATCCACAAGATCGCCGTCCCGCTCGTCGCGTTGCTTCTCGTGTCGCGTGACCAAGCCGGTCGAACGGTCGAGCATCCCCCAGACCTTCATCCCCTCCACCGCCAGGAGGCAGCGGACCCGCCCGCTCACCGCCGCGATGGCGATCTCCTCGAGCTGGTCCGAGCCGAGCCCTGTTCCGGCGGCACTCCGGTAGCGCTCGATCCACTGCGCGATTTCGGTATCGAATTGCTGCTTCACGTGCGGCCAGGCCGCGGCGTGGATCTGCTCGTCGTTCGAGCGCTCGAAATTTCCCTCGAGGCCCGCGGGGAGCAGGTGCGGGTAGGTATTGGCCTCACGGTAGATCGAGTGGTAGTAGCCGACGGCCGCGAGTAAGAGCGGCGCGTGCTCGTCGTGGAGCAAATCTCGAAGCCCGCGATCGATCGCCCGGAAGTACTTGAGGAGTTCCTCCTTTGCCGCCTCCCGGTCCGGCCCCCGTCCGTGGAATACGAAACTCCCGGCGGGACTGTGCGCCGTCACCATGCGGTCATGCACCGGAACCCCAAGCGCCTCGCGCAGACTGGCCGGCACGCCGTGGAGTTCCACGGCTCCGGCGCCGAACGAGGAACCCTCGTAGAGTGCGACGTCGTTCTGCGTGATCGAGAGGACGAAGTAGCGGCGGTTCGAGTGAAGGAATCGCAGGAGCGGCTTGGTGTGGAACGTGTCGGCCACGACCACGCCTTCCTCCACCGGCATCGGGAGTCGGTAGGCCGTGACGGCCCCGCCCGAGAAGAAGACAGCGAGGCCCTCGAGCGCGAATTCCCAGAACGGTTTGTCGAGGAGTTCGCGGAGCGGCTCCAGCATGGCCTTCGTGTCGCGTGCCCCATCCTTCGCGAGAAGGGCCTCGGCTTCGGACAGGAGCGCACGAAAGCGAACCGGGTCCTGCTTCCAGTCGGGGTGTTTCCGATGCGTCGTGAGATAGATCGAAATGCACGGCGGAATCCCGCCGCGAAGAAGCCCCGTGAGATCTTCAGCGCGAAAGGGGCGAATCTCGAGCGCGCCGGTGGTGGGATGCGTCGCCATGGCGGCTACGCCGGTTTGGGAGCCGGTGGGGGCAGCACCCGCGCCTCGATCGTCGAGGCGAAGCTACAAGCATTGTGCGCGCCATCGCAGAACGGCTTGTTGGCGGAATGGCCACAGCGGCAAAGCGAAATCTGGGTTCGGCCGCTCAAGTCGAAGGCGCGGCCTTCCTGATCGAGGATGCTGAAATCTCCCTCGACGCGTATCGATCCGTTGTTCCGGATCGTGATCTTTGTGCCGGACATGAATCCCTCCTGGTGCGAGTCTCGGCGCGCCGTGGAGCCCCTGGCCCGCCGCCTCCGTTCAGTATATACTTCGCGTCGAAGCGCGGCACGATGCAACGCAGGCGCCTTCCCACGCGTTCCCAACCACAACCCGATCGAGGACTTCCGAGCGATGGCTCCTCAGTACATTTACACGATGTACCGCGTCTCCAAGGTGCACCCGCCGAACCGCGAGGTACTGAAGGACATATCCCTCTCCTTCTATCCGGGCGCCAAGATCGGCGTCCTGGGATTGAACGGCTCCGGCAAGAGCTCGCTCCTGCGCATCATGGCGGGAGTTGACGAACCCACCTCGGGGGAAGCGCGCCCGGCCAAGGGGCTGAGGGTTGGATTCCTCCCCCAGGAGCCGCAGCTCGATCCGGCGAAGGACGTCCTGGGAAACATCATGGATGGCGTCGCGGAGACGAAGGCGCTCCTTGACCGATTCAACGAACTCAATCTCAAGCTCGGCGAGCCGCTCGACGCCGACGAGATGGAGAAGGTCATGGAGGAGCAGGGGAAGGTGATGCACGAGATCGAGACGCAGAACGCCTGGGAGCTCGACCGCACCGTGGAGATCGCGATGGATGCCCTGCGCGTTCCCGCTCCCGACGCGGACGTCTCCAAGCTTTCGGGCGGAGAGCGGCGCCGCGTCGCGCTCTGCCGGCTTCTTCTCTCGCGCCCCGAAATGCTCCTGTTGGACGAACCGACCAATCATCTCGACGCCGAGTCGGTGGCGTGGCTCGAGCGATTCCTGCAGGAGTATCCGGGGACCGTGGTGGCCGTCACGCACGATCGCTACTTCCTCGACAACGTGGCGGGCTGGATTCTGGAACTCGACCGCGGTCAGGGAATTCCGTGGGAGGGCAACTACTCTTCATGGCTGGAGCAGAAGCAGAATCGCCTCGCGCTCGAGGAGAAGCAGGAATCGGCGCGGCAGCGGACGCTGGCTCGTGAACTCGAGTGGGTCCGGATGTCGCCGCGCGCCCGGCAGGCGAAGAGCAAGGCGCGTGTCGCCTCCTACGAACGGCTTCTGGCCGAGGATCGGGAGAAGCGCCAGGACAATACCGAGATCACCATTCCTGCCGGGCCGCGCCTTGGCGGCCTGGTGGTCGAGGCGAAGGACCTGGTGAAGGGCTACGACGACCGAGTCCTCATCGACAATCTCTCGTTCAGCCTTCCTCCGGGGGGAATCATCGGCGTGATTGGCCCCAACGGGGCCGGCAAGACAACTCTCTTCCGACTCATTGCCGACTATGAGAAACCGGACGGCGGGCTGCTTCGCCTCGGAGACACGGTGAAAGTCGCCTATGTGGATCAGTCGCGTGACTCCCTCGACGGCAACCGATCGGTCTGGGAGGAAATCTCGGACGGCAGGGACCAGATCGAACTGGGTGACCGAGAGGTCCCGTCACGTTCTTACGTCGCCGCGTTCAACTTCAAGGGCGCGGACCAGCAGAAGCTGGTGAAGAACCTGTCGGGGGGAGAGCGAAACCGAGTCCACCTGGCGAAGCTCCTGAAATCGGGCGGCAATCTGCTCCTCCTCGACGAGCCGACCAACGACCTCGACGTCGACACGCTGCGGGCCCTGGAAGAGGCGATTCTCGACTTCGCCGGCTGCGTCGTCGTCATCAGCCACGATCGGTGGTTTCTCGACCGCATCGCGAGCCACATCATCGCGTTCGAAGAGGATGGGAGCGTCGTGTGGTTCGAAGGGAATTTCCAGGATTACGAGGCCAATCGGCACATGCGGCTCGGCTCCGCGGCCGACCAACCGCACCGGCTGAAGTACAAGAAGCTGGTGCGAGAGTAGCCATAAGAGCTTAAATTTCATTTAGTTATCGGATTAGAGGGGCGCTCTTCGCGGCAGGCGGAGCGCCCCTTGACATTGTCTATCATTGTGATATCATATTGGTATCGATCACACGTGAAACCCAGGTCAACAGGAGGTCAAGGTCATCATGACGAATGAGCGGAAAGTCACGGCGTGGAGCGGTCCCATGGGGCTGGTCATCGGCATCTTGCTGGGTGCGCTGGCCATCAACTTCTTCGTCGGCGCGATCTCGAAGGAGAATCCGGGACTCTTGATCTTCTCGCTTCCCCTCTTGCTGCTATCGATCCTCGCGCTCACCGGGCTCTTCACGGTACAGCCGAATCAGGCCGTCGTGCTCATCTTCTTCGGGACCTACGTCGGCACGGTGCGTGACGCCGGCTGGTGGTGGACCAACCCGTTCAATCTGAAAAAGCGGATCTCCCTTCGCGTGCGGAGCCTGAACGGTCACACGATCAAGGTGAATGACAAGGCGGGTAATCCGGTCGAGATCGCCGCGGTCGTGGTCTGGCGCGTGCGCGACACGGCCCAGGCGTCGTTCGATGTCGAGGACTACGATGCGTTCGTCTCGGTCCAGAGCGAGACCGCGGTCCGCCACCTTGCGAGCGAATATCCGTACGACGCCGAGGATCACGAAGGGCTCTCGCTGCGTGGGAGCACCGACCGCGTTTCTCAGACGCTCCGCCAGGAACTTCAAGAACGCCTGCAGCAGGCGGGCGTCGACATCCTGGAAGCGCGGCTCAGCCACCTCGCCTATTCGCAGGAAATCGCCGGCGCGATGCTTCAGCGCCAGCAGGCGGCCGCCATCATCGCGGCCCGTCAGAAGATCGTGGACGGAGCGGTCGGGATGGTTGAGATGGCCCTGGAGCGTCTGAAGCGGAACAACGTCGTCGAACTGGATGACGAGAAGAAGGCCGCGATGGTCTCGAATCTCCTGGTGGTCCTCTGCGGCGAACGGGCCGCCACTCCGGTGCTCAACACCGGGACGCTGCACCAGTAGGCAGGGACGGAGACGGCGCCATGGCTCCCCGGAAGGCATTTCTCCTGCGGATCGACCCGCGGCTGTGGGATGCGATCGAGAAGTGGGCGGGGGACGAGTTGCGAAGCGTCAACGGCCAGATCGAATACGTCCTGGCGCGCGCGGTGAAGGACTCGGGGCGGGAACGGAAGCGCGCGCCCGGAGTGAGTCACGAAGGAGAAACGAAGAACCGGCCGGAGCCCGACGAGGGCCCGGCCGGTTCGGTTTAGAGTGTTCTAGTTCGACGCGAGGCGAATCACCCGGCTTCCTTACCTTCCTTCTCGCCGTTCCCCACGATCGTCCCGCCGCTCTCTACGGTCTTCCCGTCGCTCGCCACGGTCTTCCATCAACTCCCGGCCTGTCGCGCGCGCGTCTTCCTTCGCGATCTTCAGGAATTCATCGAAGAGCGCGCGTTCGCGATTCATCGCCGACAGGATTCTGCGGCGGACGTCGGGCTGAATTCGGCGAAGCTCCATGAGAATTGCCTTCTGGCGCTCCAAGCGGCTCCGGCTCGCGTCGGCGTCGCGGACATCGTCACGAAGGTCGCGGCGATCATCGCGGAGATCGCGCACGTCCCGGCGCAGGTCGCCGCGCGCGTCCCGGACCTCGCCCGGCGTCCCCGTCGTCTTCTCACGCTCCAGCTCGCGAGCGTCGCGAACGACTTCCCGCCGCTCACTTCCCAATTCTTGAGCACTCTTGACCACCTCGTGTTTGTCCTGCGCGAGGTCGCGGCGCGCTTCCGCCGTCTCCTTTTTCAAAAAGGCGCGGATGTTCTTCCGAATCTTATCTTCCTCGCGGAAGCGGCGCCCCGCGTGCGCGCGGTCGAGGCGCGCCAGTTCGCGCTCGAGCCATCGGACGTCGGCGATATCCCCCGCGAGTTGGGCCTTGTCGACGCGAATCTCGCGCTCATTCCGGACGGCTTCCCGGACATTCTCGCGAGGTTGCGCCAGGGCCGGTCGCCCACCCAGGGTTGCCATGGCAATTCCAAGACTGATCGTCCACAGTGTGACGCGCTTCATGGGGGTCTCCTTCATCGGCGGGCGTCGCGCAACGCCTGGATCATCGGGCGCGCCAGCGAGATTTCGGTCACCGGTCCGTAGCGCTTTGCCACGGCGCGGACCTTTGCCGCGTTTCCCACCATGACCAGGACCAGATCCGAGTCCGGAGGGTAGACGCGCGTGACGGCACGATGGACCGCCGCGCTGTCGACCGCCGCGATGCGCGCGGGATACCCGGTGATCTCTTCCTTGCCGAGGCCGTGGAAGGCATTCGCGGCGAGTTGTCCCGCCAACTGTCCCGCCGTTTCCAGATCGGTTGGGAATTGCCCGTTGATGTAGTTCCGGGCAGAGGAGAGGCGCGCCGGCTCCAGCCCCGCGGCGCGGAAGCCGCGAAGCGTCTCGAGCGCCAGATCGATCGCCTGCTGCGTCGATTCGGTCTTCGTGTAGGAACCGATCCCCACGCTGCCGCCTGCCGAGAGCCGCTGCAGCCGGCAGCTCGCGCCGTAGGTGAGCCCCGACTTGATACGCAAGGCCGAGTTGAGCAGCGAGCCGAATGTCCCCCCGAATGCGGTGTTGGCAACGTCGAGGACATCGCGATCGGAGTCGAGCGCCGACACGCCGCGATTCCCGATCCAGAAGTAGGTCTGCGTGGCGTCGGGCTTGTCCACCAGCAGGACGCGGCGACCTCCAACGCGCTCCGGCTCCGGCACGGGCGGGAGCGCACTCGCGGCCTTCCCCCAATCGCCGAACGCGGCGCGGAGCTTTGGCTCCATCGACGACACCGTGAAGTCCCCCACCACGACGAGGATGAGTCGGTCCGATCCGAACTGATCGCGGTAGCATCGAAGCACGTCGTCGCGCGTCAGCGCCGCGACCGTCGATTCGTCACCACCACCGGGGCGGCCATACGGGTGCGCGCCGTAGAAGTAGGAACCGCCGTACGCCCGGTAGACGTTCCCCGGATCGTCCTTCAAGGCCACGATCCCGTCCACGCTCTGGCTTCGAAGTTTCACGAACTCGGAGTCGGGGAAAGTCGGATTCCGAAGCACGCTCTTCACGAGATCGATCATGAGGTCGGCATCGCTCTTCATAAATTCGCCGGAGACGTAGAAGCCCTCCATCCCCGATCCGGTGGCGAATACGCCGCCGACTCCATCGACAGCCTCGGCGATCTGCTCGGCGCTCCGCTTCCCCGTTCCCTTCCGTAGCATCTCCGCCGTCAAGGAGGCTATCCCCTCCTTCCCTTCTGGATCGGTGAGCGATCCGCCCCGCACGGTGGCGCTCAGCGCGATGAGCGGCACCTCGTGACGCTCGGCCAGAAGAATTCTCGCTCCGTTCGGGAGTGTGATGTCGCGAATCTCGGGGAGTCGAATGACCTGCGCCCGGACGTTCGGGGCGGCAGTAGCCACACCCAGGAGTACCGCGCACAGCAGCATGGAAGCGGTGGAACGGCGAATCATCGCGCGCCTCCCTTCGGAGTGGCCGCGACGGCCTCGATCTCGGGAATGAGAATGCCGATCGTGCGGTTCTTCTCGTCGAAGAGCCGCTTGGCCAGCGCCTGGACCTCTCGCGTGGTGACCCGCGCGTATCGATCGGGCGCGGCAAAGGCGTCACGCCAATCGCCGCGAAAGACCTGCGCATCTCCCAGCGTCGCGGCCTTGCCGTCGATCGTCGCCATGCGGCGCCAGAAGTTCGCGACCGAAACGTTCTTCGCCTTCTTCAGCTCCGCCGCGGTGACGCCATCCCGGCCAACCCGGGCCAGCTCGTCGAAAAGGGCCGACTCGCAGGCCTCGACGCCCTTCTCGGGCGAGACGGTGATGAGAATCCGGTAGAGGCCAGGGTCGAAACCGCGAAGCATGTAGTCGTAGAGGCCGATGGCCACCTGGTCCCTGTCGACAAGGCGGCGGTAGAGGCGGCTCGATTCGCCACCCGTGAGAATCGTGCTGAGCAGATCGAGCGTTTCCACGTCCGCATCGTTCGCGCGCCCGGCGTGGAAGACGACCTGGATGAACGGCACCTGTCCCGGCCGGCGAACGATCACGCGCCTCTCTCCCAGTTGCGGCGGCTCCACGGTACGGATGACCGGAGGAGGAGGCTGAGCCGGGATCCCTTCGAGGTGCTTCGCCACGAGGGTGAAGATCTCTTCCGGCGTCACGTCGCCCGCGAAGACCATCGTGGCGTTGTTGGGCGCATAGTTTGTCCGGAAGTAGTCTTGAAGGTCCTGCTGCGACCAGCGCTCGATGTCGCTCGGCCACCCGATGACGGGAAATCCGTAAGGATGGGCCGTGTACGCGGCGGCCTGCACCTGCTCGTCCAGGAACGACTCATTGTTGTTGTCGGTCGTGGTGCGCCGCTCGGAGTAGACGACTCCGCGTTCGCTCTCCACGCTGGTGGAGTCGAGCGAGAGACAGCAGATGCGATCGGCCTCCAGCCGGAAGATCGTCTCGAGCGCGCCCTTTGGAATCCAGTTCTGGTAGGCGGTGACGTTCTCGCTCGTGTAGGCGTTGTTGCTCCCGCCCGCGGCCTCGAGGAGGCGGTCGTAATCGCCCGACGGGAAGTTCTTCGAACCGTTGAACATCATGTGCTCGAAGAAGTGGGAGATTCCCGTGATGCCGGGACGCTCATTCCGGCTCCCGACCTTGTAGAGCGTGATCATCGCGATATTCGGCACGTCGTGGTCGGGCCAGACGATCACGGTCAGGCCGTTCTTCAGCGTCCTGACCGCGATCTCCTTCGCCAGGACCGGTGTCGTGGTACGGGCGGCGCGTTTCTCCCGCGGTTGCGCCGGCGCGACCGCGGCGGACAAGAGCATGGTGGCAACGGCGATCGTGGCCATGACGGGAGTAACGCTTGAGTTACGGGGCATCGAACCTCCTCCTGAAACTCCGGGAACCCATTCGCCGTAAGAATGGTAGTTTTGAAGGCGTGTGACAAGGGCCTGTCGGTTCGGGCACCGCAATCCGGGGAGGCAACCACCATGGCGACGATGCACGAAGTGGATTACGAGATCCTGGGCGACGACATGCAGTTCGTGAAGGTCATCCTCGATCCGGGCGAGGCGGCTGTCGCCGAGGCGGGGGGGATGATGTACCTGGAGCAGGGGATCGAGATGGACACGATCTTCGGCGACGGGTCGGCGGAGCAGAAGGGCTTCATGGGAAAGCTCGTCGGCGCCGGTAAGCGGCTCCTGACGGGCGAGTCGCTCTTCATGACCGTATTTCACAACGAATCGACCGAACGAAGGGCGGCGGCATTCGCGGCACCCTATCCCGGCAAGATTCAGCCGCTCCACCTGAAGGAACTTGGAGGCGAGCTCATCGCACAGAAGGACTCCTTCCTGGTGGCGGCGAAGGGTGTGGCGATCGGGATCGCCTTCAACCGCCGCTTCGGAGCCGGCCTCTTCGGCGGCGAGGGGTTCATCATGCAGCGGCTGACCGGCGACGGCTGGGTCTTCTGCCATGCGGGCGGAACCCTCGAGGAGAAGACGCTCGGACCGTCGGACGTGCTCCGGGTCGACACGGGGTGCATCGTGGCGATGCAGCCGAGCGTTGCGTACGACATCCAGTTCGTCGGAAAGTTGAAGAGCGCGATCTTCGGCGGCGAGGGACTCTTCTTCGCGACCCTTCGCGGCCCCGGCAGAATCTGGCTCCAATCGCTCCCCTTCAGCCGGCTCGCCAGCCGCATCTACGCGGCGGCGCCCCAGACGGGCCGCGGCGGACGCGAGCAGGGGTCGATCCTGGGAGGCCTGGGCAACCTGCTCGACGGCGACGGGAAGTAGTTCTCCCCCCCCAGAGGCTTAGAGTCAATCCCATGCACCAGGGAGCGAGAGTGCCGCGGCGGGGTTCCAACCCTGGTGAGCATCCAACCTATCTCACCAACGGTACCGAGGGTCCCCCGGGGGGAGGGAAGAACGCCACCGACAATGCTGGTCGCGCCGACGATCGTGGGCGCTGAGCCGGAGGATGTGTCGCGCTCACAGCGCGGCGATTTGCGCGCGTTCGAGAGGCTCTATCACTCGCACGTCTCGCGCGTCGCCGGGCTTGTCCGCCGCATGATGGGGTCCGAGCACGCCCACGACGTGACCCAGGACATCTTTGTGCGCGCGTGGCAGAAGATCGGGACGTTTCGCGGCGAGTCGGCCTTCGGCACCTGGCTTCACCGCGTGTCCGTGAACGTCATCCTGCAGCGCCGCGCCGCGCTCCGCACGGAGCGGGACCGGTTCGTCTCGGACGAGTACGCGCTGGACGACGTGCCGGCCCGGCATCGGACCGATCATGCCGATCTCGACGTGGAGCGCGCGATCGGGAAGCTCCCACCGGGAGCCCGCGCGGTCTTCGTGCTTCACGACATGGAAGGCTTCACGCACGAGGAGATCGGAGAGCTGATGGGCGCCACGTCGGGCACCTCCAAGGCACAGCTCCACCGCGCGCGGATGATTCTGCGAGGCTACCTGACCCGATGAGCACTTCAGATCTTCCACACGGAGGATTGCCGATGATCGACCGCTGGACCGACCGGCTGTCGGAGTATCTCGACGACACCCTTTCGCCGGCCGAGCGCCGCGAGTGCGGCGCCCACCTGGCCGAGTGCGCAGCGTGCAGGTCCGTTCTGGACGATCTGCGTGACGTCGTGGCGCGAGCGCGAGGTTTGCACGAACTCGACGCATCGATCGGAGTCGGCAGCGATCTTTGGCCGGGAATCGAATCGCGAATCCGCGATCTCTCGGCGCCCGCCCCTCGGGAGAGTCGGGGCGCGTCACGGGGAGGGTGGGCCGGACACCGGTTCACCCTCTCCATGCCGCAGCTCGCCGCGGGTCTCGCCGCGCTGGTCCTGGTCTCCGCTTCCCTCCTCTGGTTCGCCTCCGACTTCGCCGGCCGGGAGAGCGCGGCTCGTCTGGCCGCCGGATCGAATCGGGTGGCCGCCGTAACGGTGTCGAACGCACCGGTCGAGGCCGCTCTCTCCGAGATCGAGAAGCTAAAGAAGTTGCTGGACGAGCGGCGGGAAGAAATCGATCCAGAAACTCTTCGCGCCTTGGAGGAGAGTCTGGGAAGCATCGAGGCCGCCGTGGGCGAGGGTCGCCGCGCTCTCGAGGCCGATCCCGGCAACCCCTACATCCAGGACCATCTCGATGCGATGAGAGAACGTCAACTTCACCTCCTGCGTCGGGCCGTGGCCCTTGCGGGCGGAGCCGAATAGGGAGAACCCGATGCTCACCTCGCTCGCGCTTGCCGCCATCACCGCGTTCACCCTCACCAGCGACGCCGACACGACGTTCGCCGTGCCGCGCGGCACGACGCTTCGAGTCGCCAATTACGCCGGCTCGGTGATCATCGAGACCTGGCCGAAGGACGCCATTCGGATCGAGGCTACGCACTCGGACCAGGACAAGGTCTGGATCCGCTCGATCGATGGGGCCATTCTGATCAAGACGACGACCTCGCCGAAGGCGCAGAGGAGCACCGACATCCACATCACCGCGCCCGCCTGGATGAATCTGGAAGTTACGGGGACTCACACCGACGTGGCCGTCGAGGGAACGCGCGGCCAGGTCCACGTAACGACGGTGCACGGCGACGTCGACGTGGCCCGCGGCTCCGGCCGCCTCGAACTCAACACGGTGAACCGCGACATCCGGGTCGCGCACTCCGGCGGAACCGTCGTGGCGGAGAGCGTGAATGGCGATTGCGTGCTCCGCTCCATGGACGCCGACACGGTCGATGCTTCCACGGTGAACGGCTCCATCGTCTACGAGGGTGCCTACCGCCCAAAGGGCTCCTACCGCTTCTCCAGCCACAACGGCGACGTGGCCGCCGCGGTGCCGAACTCATGCGATGCCTCCTTCGCGGTCGCCACGTTTTCCGGCGAGTTCGTCTCCGCGTTCCCGGTCTCAGTCACCGGATCGAATCGGGGCCGGCGGGTCCAGTTCTCTCTGGGAACCGGAAGCGCGAGAATCGAACTCAAGTCGTTCCAGGGCACCATCCACCTCTACCGCTCCGGGTCGCCTGTCCCGATCAGCCTGCACCCGGACGACGATGAGGGTGTCTCGGGGTCGATGGAGTCGAAGAGGAAGTAGACCCACCGCAGGGCGTCTATTTGTCTCTTGTAATAATTTCTAATGTGATTATATTTTCTATCAAGCATATGAACACCAAGCCAAGACGGGTTCGGGAGAAGGAGGACATTCAACGGCGGATCCTGGACGCTGCGCGGGAACTCTTTGCCGTGGAGGGGTTTGAGGCGGTCACAATGAGGAAGATCGCCGACCGGGTGGAGTACACCCCGACGGCCCTCTACTTCCATTTCAAGGACAAGAATGCCCTATTCCGGCGTCTCTGCGCCGAGGACTTCGCGGCCATGACCGCCCGCTTCCAGGTCCTCTCCCGGGTCCCCGATACCTTGGACCGGCTCCGCATGCTGGGCCGAGGCTACATCGCCTTCGCCCTGGAGCATCCCCACCAATACCGGCTAGCCTTCATGACCCCGGACGTCCCGCTCGAATCGGGCCCGGGAGAGGCCGCCGCGGGGCTCGAGCGCCCCGATCGAGGAGCCTACGCCTACCTGCGCCGGGTCTCCGCCGAGGCGATCGCCACGGGGCGGATCCGCTCCGAGTTCAGCGATCCGGATCTGGTGGCTCAGACAATTTGGGCAGGCGTGCACGGCGTCGCGGCATTGGCCATCTCCAAGCAGCCGGAGGCTTGGGTCGGTTGGCGCCCCATCGAGGAACGGGCCGGCGCCATGGTCGACTCACTCCTCAGAGGGCTTACCCGAGAGGAGTGAGGCCACGGCGCCGAGCCCGGCCCCTGGCGCTACTTGTCGGTGTTCAGGATGACGGGAAGGCCGTCCTTCCCTCCCACGATGACGATCTTCGTATTCGGCGAGGTCGCGATCTTCTCGGTCGCCTCGATCCCCTTCCAGGTCAGAAGCGCTGGCGAGATCCCCGCCGTGACGATCCGCTGGAAGTCCGAAATGCCCTGGGCCTCGATCCGCTTCCGCTCCGCTTCCTTCGACTCCTTGCGAAGCACGAAGTCCATCTGCTGAGCCTGCTGATCGGCGGCCAGTTTTGCCTCAACCGCCTTCGCAACTTGCGCGGGGAGCTCGATGTTCCGGAGGAGAATCGCCTCGATGAATACACCTCGGTCCTTCATCCGTTCGCGCATGGACTCGATCATCTTCCGGCTCACTTCCTCGCGGCGGCCCGAGTAGAGATCGACCGCGTTGAAGCCGGCGGTGACGTCGCGAACCACGCTGCGGAATTCCGGAACCAGGACGTTCGCGACGAGGCCGTCAAGTCCGCCGTAGCGGCCGTAGATCTCCTTGGCGGTCGCCGGCTCGGGGTGATAGACGATGCTGACGTCGAGCCCGACCACGAGGCCTTCGCTGGTCGGCGTCGTGGTGCGCTCTTCGATCTGGCTGGTGCGGCAGTTGATGCGATGCACGCCGGTCCAGGGAAACCAGAGATGAAGTCCCGGTCCCCAGGTGGTGTCGTAAACCTTGCCGAACGACTCGACAACTCCGATGTGCTGCGCCGGAACGGCGGCGCACCCGGTTCCCAGAAGACCGGCGAGCGCGAGGATGGCGACGAACCGTGAGGTGGATCCGAGCATGGGCGGGACTCCTCCTTCCTTGGAGTGAGGCCCGGGCGCGCTCAGGCGGCGGTGAAACCGCCGTCCACGAACACCTCCGAGCCGGTCATGTACGACGCTTCATCGCTGGCGACGAAAGCGATGACATTCGCGACTTCCTCGGAGCTCCCCATCCTGGCAAGCGGCGTGTGCCCTAGGATGAACGTGAGGAACGGATTCGGCTCCGGCCCTTCGCTCACGAGTAACGGCGCGACCATGGGGGTTTCAATGAATCCGGGATGGACCGAGTTGACGCGGATCTTCTCCGGCGCGTACCGGATCGCCGCGGTCTTGGTCATCAGGCGGAGAGCCCCCTTGGAGGCATGATACGCGATCGAGCCGCCGGTGCCACCCACGGCGCCGTAAATCGACGAGATGTTCACGATCGCCCCACCCCCGGCAGCCCTCAGATGAGGGATCACCGTCTTCATGCCGAGCCAGGCCCCGATCTGATTCACATTGATGACTCGCTGATATCCCTCCAGCGTCTCCTGCTCCACGTCCTCGAGTGTCGCGATGCCGGCGTTGTGGACCAGGATATGGAGCGCGCCAAAGGCCTGGAGCGTGCCGCGAACCGCCGCGACCCACGCCGCCTCGGAAGCGACGTCGAGGTGGACGTAGCGAGCCTTTCCGCCCTCTTTTCCGATCGAC
>JANNMC010000058.1:0-7319 GCA_031397435.1 Candidatus Eiseniibacteriota bacterium | reverse complement strand
GTATCTCTTCAAGGGACCGCGCCCTACGATCACGTCCGCGCCCGCGACGATCGAGTACTCCTCGAACTTCACCATTACCACTCCCGATGCCGGTGTCATCTCGAGCGTGTCACTCCTGCGACTCGGGTCCGTGACCCATGCCATCAACACCGAGCAGCGTTTCGTGCCGCTTACCTTTCAGCCGGGAAGCGGCGGCCTGACGGTGCAGGCTCCAACGAGCCGGAATATAGTTCCCCCGGGGCACTATCTACTCTTCATCTTGAACGGGACCGGCGTCCCCTCGGTGGCTTCAATCGTGCGATTCCCTTCGCCGGGTGAGGATGTAGTACCGCCCACAGCGCCGGCGAACCTCACGGCCACGGGATCCGTCGCATCGGCAAGCCTCGCCTGGACTGCATCTACCGACAACGTCGGCATCAGTGTCTACGAGATCCATCGATCGGTGTCCGCCGGCTTCGCCCCTTCTCCAGCCACCAGGGTCGGACTGACTGCATCTGTCAGTTTCGTCGCTACCGGCATTGCCGGTGGAGTGCACTTCTTCAAGGTGCTGGCCCGTGACGTCGGAGGCAATCTCAGTCTGCCGTCGAACGAGGTGAGCGTTACCGTATTGTCGGATACAGAGCCACCTTCAACCCCGGTTGGTCTCGCGGCGACTGTTCTTTCCTTTTCCCGGATAGACATCTCCTGGGGCATGTCCACCGACAATGTTGCAGTGGCGGGCTATCACGTTCTTCGTAACGGGGTGCAGATCGCGACGACCACCCTGCCGGTGTACTCCAATACCGGTCTCACTGCTTCGACAACCTACTCCTATGCGGTGAAAGCGTTCGACGGTTCGGGGAACGAATCCGCGCTGACCGGAACGGTGAGCCGTACAACGCCCGTCGCGCCTCCAGCGGCGAGCGGTCGCATTGCCGGCTATGCCTTCGATGAAGGAGTCGGTACCACGACCGCCGACTTCTCCGGCAACGACTTCTTCGGGACCCTTGCGAACAGTCCCACCTGGTCAGCCGGAAAGTATGGCGACGCGCTCTACTTCGGCGCCACCGATGACGGCAACGATGACAATGACCCCCGTGTGATTCTGGGCACAGGCGTCAATATCCCAGGTGTGCCATTCACTATCTCGGTCTGGGCCAACCCCGCGAACTTCAACGATTGGCGAGCCATCCTGAGCAAACGGGACTTTAGCGCTGCCTCCGATCGACGATTCGATCTGGGGCTTAGCGGGGGCAGTGGTGCCGTTTATGTTGCCACGGGATCCACTTTCTTGGCCTTTGCCTACGCGCCACCCCTCAACGCCTGGACTCACCTGGCGGTGGTGTCTGAACCGGCGAGCACCAAACTGTATGTGAACGGATCATTGGAGCAGACCCTTGGCGCCATCACACTGGGAACGGACACTTTGGCAAACACCGTGATCGGCGGTACGGGCGAGGGGCCTGGCGGTGACAACGACCCCTTCAAGGGCCTTCTCGACGACCTGCGCCTCAACGACCGTGCCCTGTCCGAAGCAGAAATCCAACTCGACATGATCACCCCTGGCGCGGGCGCCATTACCGGTGTGTCCTCAAGCGCGCCGCCCCTTGTGGCCCTTCGTGTGTTTCCGAATCCGTTCAGAAGCAGTACGAGGATCGAGCCGGCGGAGGGGGGAGAGATCGCCATTTACGACGTGACAGGTCGCCAGGTCCGAAGGTGGAGGCTCCAGGCCAACCCAGCGACCCGCGGGCTTCTGCCCGTCAACTGGGACGGTGCAGACCATCGAGGGCACCGGCTCCCTGCGGGAATCTACTTCGTGAAGACGGGCAAACAGGTCGCGCGGGTGGCATTGCTGCGGTAGGGGTCCTGTGGCTGGACGGGCCAGAGCCGCTGGGCAGCACTTCCACGTCTCCCGCATTTCGTTCCGAACTTGCCCTGATGCCGCTCGACAAGGGGGCAATCGGCGCCCGTCACCATGTGAAAACCCCCTCCAGCCTCAGCCTACGGTGGAGCCGAACTCCGATCCATAAGGGACCGTGCACGGTCCAAAAGGCCCGAGCATGGAGCAGTTTCGGGCGCGAGGCGCCCAGGGCGGTGGACCCCTAGCGGGTCGTAAGGGTAATGCAAGGTGGCAGATGCCATCCGTCGTGCCTCATCTACCGACGTGGCACCAATTGTGCTAGTTTTGAATGGGGCCCACGATCCAGGTTTCTGAATCGGCACGGATCAGGGGTCGGGGTAATCCCGGGGTCCACTGTGGCCACGCCCCCGAACAGGCATGTGGCCGCCTCCTTGTTTGCTGATCCCAACCTCAGAGGGCAAGATGATCAATCAGAGTTCGTGCCAGGGCGCCCGGGTTTGCTTTCCGGCCTGGTGTTTCGCGGCCCTGATCCTCATCGCCGGATTCACGATAGCCCCGGAGGCTCGGGCACAATCGGGACTCCCTTCCTGGGTGAGCAGTCTCCCCTTCTGGCAGTGGTACGCGATACCGAATACGGCCCTATCGAGTGTCGAACCGAATCCGCCGCTACAACAAGGGTACGCAAGCGCGAAGATCGATGCCTGGTGCGGAGCCACGTTGAAGCGTTCAGGCAGTGTCTACATGATCGGAGCGGCGGGCGGTCACGCCGACTACGCTGGCAACGAGGTTGACGCCCTGGCGCTGAACACGGAAACCCCTCGATGGGTGGAGCTCCGCGCCTCAAGCCCGTGGAGTCAGATGATCAACGCATCCCAGTTCTATCTTGATTTGAAGCCCTCAGCCACCCATACCTACTACGCGACACAGTTTATCAACGCTCGCAATCGACTCCTCGTCATGCCAAGCCCCGGAATGGGGGCGTCGTACTTGCCGCCCGCCCCGGCGGGGTGGCCGTACAACGGGGACGCCGGCTATACGTTCAGCTACAACGTCGGCGGTGGCGACTGGGACCCGCCAAATTACATCGCCCGCTACACTGGTAGTGGGGACTTCACCGCGGCCATGGTTGCCAAGCATCCGATCACCGAGGACATCTATCTGAACAAAGGCAGCGCAGGTTGGTGGCGATGGACGCAGGCGACGAACACGTGGACGAGAATCAACGGCAACAACAACCCCAATCAAAACTATTCCGGAGCGGCAATCGATCCGATTCGCAGCCGAATCCTCATTGTTGGCAGTTGGGGCGGGAGTCTGCCGCCGCGCGTCCTCGATCTAAATGGGAATGCTATCCCGGTCACGTTCGGCGGACTCGGGGTCTCTGCGCTTACGATGGGCGACTACCCCTGTGTCATGTACGACGAGACAAATGACCGGTTTCTCGTCGTCTTCAATAGTGGCGGCGCGATCAAGATACGCCGCGTCAATCCGGCAACTTGGTTTGTCGACGAGCCTGCCGTCAGTGGTACGGCCCCGGGGCAGCGGGCAAACGGAATCTCGAATTCCGCTCAGTACGTTCCGGAGTTGGGGGGAATCGTCATCGCCAACAAGTACGATGGCAATGTGTTCTTCATCCGGACGGCTCCGACGAGCTCTGATTTTACCCCTCCTGCCGCCCCATCGGGAGTGCTGGCTCGTTAGCGCGGACTCTAGCGCGCGTGCCGCACAACAGGGGTCTGGAGCAATCTCGAACGATGCAGCTCGTCGTCATCATTCCTTATTTTCAACGCCGCAACGGCATCCTGCGCAAAGCCATCCAATCGGTGCTCCATCAGCAGGGCGCGCCGAAAATCCACTTGCTCGTGGTGGATGACGCCTCACCCGTGACCGCGGAATCGGAAACCGAGGGGATCGCCCCAACACCGGGGGTGGATCTTCGGATCATCCGGCAGCCCAATGGAGGCCCCGCCAGCGCGCGAAATCGTGGCCTCGCCGAAGTGCCCCCCGGCACCGACTATGTGGCGTTCCTTGATTCTGATGACGAATGGAGTCCTACTCACCTGCGGAATGCCGTTTCAGCCCTTGAGCATGGCTTCGACTTCTATTTCGCGAATCACTATCAGCTGGGTCAAACGATCGGGGCCTTCGAGCGAGCCGGGAAGTTGCCCCTGGATCGTCACCGATTGCTCGAGCCTGAAGGTCGGGCCTACGCCTACCAGGGCGACATGTTCCATCAGATCCTCACGGGAAATGTCATTGGAACCTCGACCGTCGTGATGCGCCATGCGGTGCTCGGGCAAATTCGTTTCCTCGAGCAGTGCGTCTATGCGGGAGAGGACTACCTATTCTGGATGGAATGTGCGGGCGTAACGGACCGCTTTGTATTCTCCGTCGATGTCGAATGCACGTATGGTGCCGGCGTAAACTTGTACGCCGGTTCCGGTTGGGGAACGGAGACGCACTTGGAGCGAGTCGTTCATGAAACCCGGTTTCGGCACGCGGTGCTCCGACAATTCGTGCTCACGGCCCAGCAACGGCAATTGGTCGACAGCCAGCTGGGCCGGCTGCGCGAGGCGTTCGCACGCGACATCGCGCATCGATTGCGGCTTCGAAAATCGTTGAAGCCGCGCCTCGTGGCGGGTCAGTTCCGTCGAGACCCCATGAGCGCAATTTTGCTCATACCAAACATTCTCAAACTTCTAGTTGGGCGGAGATCAAGCGGTGACTAGAGGGTACTAAGCTGTGATGGTAGGCGCTCATGAGGTAGGGACTTCCGATCTGAGGGCTCCCACGAATGCGACGGGACGGATCCATGGTTCGGCTCTTAAAGTTTGTTGCCACAATACTTTGCTTGGCTTTGGTGCTGCCCACGTCCGCTAACGCACAGCGGCAACCCGGGGGGCCACGAGTCGTTGACCCAGACCTGATGGCTGCCGACTACTTTACGGCAAAACTCAGTCCCAAGATGAGGTCTTGGTTGGCACTGGTCGAATTAGGCCACGCAGGTGAAGCTACCTGGAAATTCTACCGAACGGGCCAGTACAAATCGGTCTTGGCAGACTGCAAGTACACGCTAGAGAGATTCGCCAACCACCCCGGGGCGCTCTTTCTAATGGGAAAAATCGCCATCGTGCTGAAGGAACCCTCCCTGCCCATTCCCTATTTTGAGGAGGCACTGAGGCGTTATCCCCAATACGCCTACACGCACGCTCAATACGGTCATTATCTCGTGGAACTCGGGGCTACTGCGGCCGGAATGGCGGAACTTCGGGAGGCGCTACGGTTGGACCCCAATCACCTGCTGGCGCGTACGTGGCTCGAGAAAGCCATGGCAGCCCGGACCGATCAAGGCCAGCACGCGCGAGGGGACAGCACAACGGTCAAGTAGCCGGGGGAGCGCCGCTGCCCCGCATCCCGCTTCGGACCACGTGACACGCACGCGCGATCCAAGGCGTTCGATAGACGTTCAGATGGTACATTCTGCGAAATTCGGTCGTCCACTTCGAGTGCCAGTCGCGTGCACGTCCGTAGAACTCGACGATGCGGATTACTCCAGTTTCGTAGCCGTACTTCCAAATGTCCTGGTGGAGCAGAAGGCCGGGCGAAAGTTTCTCGATGGATGCGTCATAGGCGGTTTTGAGGATCACCATCGTGTCGCCACGGACAAGACAGAGGTCGCTGGCGATCACCTGGCCGTCGAGTTCGAGCTGGAAAATGAAGGCCTCCTTTCGTCGCATGAATGCCTCGAGCACGTCCCTATAAAACGCTCCCTGAACATTCGCAGAGGATACGGCGGTACCGCCTGCCGCTTTCCACCCCGAGCCCTCCAGTCGGCCGTAGACCTCAACACAAGCTGGTACTTGGCCCGGGTCTTCGACGATCCGAAGCCGCAGCGAACGCCCCTCATCGTCGATTCGCCGGCGCTGTCTCGAGAGATTGTGGACTAGGTTCTTGCTTCGCGCTCCCCAGTACGTTTCGAAGGTCCCTTCCAGGCGCAGCCTACCCGTATCAATGTAATCAAGGTACTCCACGCTTCGGTCCTGATCGCGGCGGCGGAAGTAGGAGTAGTCTGGATCCTGCTGGAGTATCGAGATGCCGAGTCCAAATCCCGGGAGGCAGCGTATCAAATCCCGAGTTCGTACAAGCGCCGGCATCGCAGAGTCCATGAGGATGAGCCCTACGGGGCACTGGGACGGCTGGAAGGTCGTTGCGAAGCCCAGGCGGCCGCGCTCGATGAGAGCAAAGCCACGGACACCCGGAAGAGTCGAACGAGCCAGGAGGGTCGCCGGCGTCGCGAAGTGGTGAACGAGCAGCCGCACGAAGTCGGCATCGAGTAGGAGATGGTCTCCTTGCTCTCGATTTAGCGCATTCCAGTCGGAAGCGTGTGCGCCGAATGAGCTCCGCGCCGGTTCGAGTTTCCAGCTCAATGCCGGGTCTCTTGGTCCCGACTCCAGGGACTTGTCGTGCTGAACACGGTACTCAGAAAGGCTGCCGCCATGAGAGGCCCATGGACACCATGGTTGCTGGGTGAGCGATGGTCTTGGCGCGTTGAGAGTCCATGTCGAAAGGCGCCTCCGATCATCGTCCGCCTTGGCGCTACGGGAGCAACACACTCTCGCATCAAACAAGGGAGGGATCGTGCCCAGGATGCTTCAACGGGCGTCAATCCGATCGGACGAACGCCTCCCATCTTACCACGGGACTTCGTGATTCAGCGAACTGTCTGGAGTTACGTGATGCCCCGTGCGAAGCATAGGATAAGGCTACACTTCGTCCTGAAGCGGTTGCGGTGTGAACGAGAGCACGGCTTACGGACCCCGCAGTCACTACGATGGCCGCGCCGACCAGGATCGCAACGACGTCGCCAAAGGCAGGAACCTGTGAGTCTGCGCGCGGTGATCCCCGAGCGCCTTGTGTGGACGCGTGAGGCTAGATCCGTGCTTGGCTCCATGAAGTCTCTGAAGAACGCGAGGGGCAGCGGTGGGCGGAGCGAGGGCACCCCGGCGCCCTCCGCCTAACGCAGTACGGCCACGCGCACGATCTTCCGGCCAGCCTTCGCGAAGTAGATCCCCGCGGGAAGCCTACGCCCCCGTAGATCCGTGCCGTCCCAGTTGACGCGCAGAAGTCCGACAGCGCTCGCGGCGCCAGCAGCCCTCCACCTGCGGACCAGGCGCCCGGAAATGTCGTACACGGCAATTCCCTCGTTCCCGCGCGCCTCGATCCAGGTGCTGGCGAGGAATGGATTTGGATAGATGCGGAGCACGGGCGGCGCCGACGGGCTCTGGGCCAGCCCCGCGGCGTTGGCCGCGAGCGGTTCCGTCAGCGGGTCGATTGTCGCTAGTGCGCCGGAACCTCCAGCTGGGGTGAACAAGTCGGTTTGAATCTCGAGCGCGGTCAGCGCGCGATCGTAGAGGCGCAGATCGTCCAGAAGTCCCTTGTACGGATCGTTGTCCCCGCCCGCGCCCTCACCCGTGCCGCC
>JANNMC010000112.1:0-2469 GCA_031397435.1 Candidatus Eiseniibacteriota bacterium | reverse complement strand
GGTCGAGGTTGCCCGTAATCACATTGAGCACGTCGACGGCCCAGGAGGCGAGCGTGCCGAACTCCTGGTTGCAGGTGCCGATGCGGCCGTACACCGCGGCGCGCGGCGCCGCCGCGAGTTCGCGGGCGATGCGGCGAATCGTCTCGGCGGGAATCCCGCACGCCGGGGAGACGGCCTCGGGCGTGAACTCGGACACCAACGCACGCAGTTCTGCGAAGCCGTTCACGCGCTCGGCAAGATCGCGCAGGTTCTCGCGGCCCTCGGCGAGGATCACTTGCGCGAGCGCGAGCAGAAGCGCGGCGTCGGTCCCTGGCTGGATCGGCAGCCACTCGCTCGCGTGCCGCACCGTGCCAGTGCGGCGCGGGTCGACCACGATCACTTTGCCGCCGCGCTGCTTGATGGCGTCGAGCTTGCCGAGCACGTCGGGCGCCGCGAGCAGGCTGCCCTGAGAAGCGTGCGGGTTCGCGCCGAGCATCAACAGGTAGTCGGTGCGGTCGAGGTCGGGCACCGGGAACGTCCACATGCCGCCGAACAAGAGCGCAGAGGAGAGGTTCTTCGGCCACTGGTCGATCGTGCCGGCGGAATAACAAACGGGCATGCCCGACATCGCGATGAAGGCGGGCACGTAGCGCGAGAGCGACCAGTTATGGGCGGTCGGGTTGCCGATGTAGGCGGTGACGGCGCGCATGCCATGCCGTTCGATCACGCCCTGAATGCCGCGCGCGGTGACCTCGAACGCCTCCTGCCAGCTGGCTTCGCGGAAGGATCCGTCGGGTTCCCTAATCAGGGGCGTGCGCAGCCGATCCGGATCTTCGTGCAGATCGCCGAGCACCGTGCCCTTCGGGCAGATGAAGCCGCGCGACCAGACATCGTCGGGGTTCGGGCGGATTTGCTTTACGCGCCCGGCTTCGACGCTGACGCGCAGGCCGCACATCGCTTCGCACAGCGGACAGGTTCGAATGTGCACGCCATCGGCAACTTGCGGCATGGAGCCTCCGTGAGGGCGCGCAGTCTAGGCCGGGCTCGTGATGCGCTGCTCCGTCGCAAACGTGTGCGCCATCACGCCGCGCCGGACGCGCCGCTCCGATCTCCTACGAGCCTGCCGCTTTTGCGGCACGCAATCCGATCACATGCGCGGCGCAGTTCGCGCGAGGAGCTTCTGATGCACTACCAGTTGAAGCGGGCGTTGGTTGCCAGTCTTGCCGCGGCGCTGCTCGCGCCGCTTGCTGCCGGCGCGCGCGAAGAATCGAAGATCCGCTTGTTCATGGAGAAGCTCGGCGGCGGTAACGAGAAGGGCATGCTGCGCTCGGAACTCGCGCCGGGCAGCGCCCAACTGCGCGTTCACGTGAGCCACCTAATGCCCAATCTCGAGCACATCCTGAGCGGCGATGGCGTCGAGGTCGCGCGCTTCACGACCAACGCCGCCGGTAACGCGGAAGTGCGCATCGATTTGTTCGCGACGGGCGGCGGCACCACGCCGACCTTCGACCCGCGCGGGAAGTTTCTGACGGTGAATGACGGGACAAACGACGTGCTCGCGGCGTGGGTGTACGCCGACCCGCAGGACGACCCGGCGCGCCCGCGCATCAAGGAACTCACCGCGCTCGCGGCGGATGCGGCGACGCTGGGCACAGCCGACGCGCGCTACGACGCGCTGCCGAGCGGCGGCGCGCGGCTCGCGATCGCACTGCACGGCGTCGCGGCGGGTGATTACGACGTGATCGTCGACGGCACGACGGTCGCGAGCGTGACGCCGAACGCGAGCGGCTTCGCAGCGGTGGATCTGCGTGTGCGCCCAGGCGGCGGCAATGGCAACGCGGGTGGCAACGGAAACGGCCACGCGCACAAGCACAAAGGCACGCTCGCCGGGAACCCCCGTAACAAGCTGATCGAAGTCGCGCTCACAGGCGTGACGCAGTTCTCGGGCCCACTGCTCGCGCAGATTCCGGGCCTCGGCGTGTGCACCGCGAGTTCGGCGCTCGCGAACCTCACGCCCGATCCCGCGCAGACCTCCGGAACCGGCAGCGCGACGCTCGGCGTCGAGACGAGCTGCGATCTCCAGCTGACGCTCGCGCTGACCGGCCTCGCTGCGGGTGATTACGACCTGGTGGTGGCGGGCGTCGACGCTGGCGATCTCACGATCGCCGACGCCGGGGCAGGCACGGGCTCCGCGAGCCTCGTCTACGACGAAACGCCGGACGCGCCAGGCGAACTCGCAATGCCGCTGGGTGTTAGCGCTGGCGCCGCCATCGCGATCCAAGAAAAGATGCCGCTCGGCACCGATGTCGTGATGAGCGGCACCCTGCCCTGAGCGGCCGCTCCGCGCCCGCTGCTATCGCGTTGACGAAGCGAAGCTCCGAAGACTTCGCCTCGCTGCGCGCTTCGCTTGCGCTCACCACTCGAGCGCGCCTTTGCGCCACTCGTAGGCGAGCCCGAGCACGAGCGGAACCGTGAACACGCTCATCGCGA
>JANNMC010000109.1:0-2040 GCA_031397435.1 Candidatus Eiseniibacteriota bacterium | reverse complement strand
CCCAACGCTGCTCGAGTTGTCCTGCGAGAAAAAGTCCGACGTGATCTCCGCGTGCAGCCAGCCAACATTGCCCGTGATCTGAAGGTGATCGACCGGCACCCAGATCCACTGCAACTCGACGCCGTAGATCTGCGACTTCGGCGCATTCACCGTAGTCGTGACGTTGTTCACGACTTCGTTGATGAAACGGTTCCGGAAGTCGTAAAAGAATGCCGTGGAACTCAGCAGCAGCCGTCCATCGAGCAAGCTGTTCTTCGCGCCGATTTCATACGCGTTGATCGTCTCGGACTTGAAGGGTGAGACGTTGAAGAAATTGAAGCCACCGTGGCGCTCGCCGCGGCTGTAACTCAAATAGAAAAGCTGGTCGTCCCAGGGCCGGAGTTCGACGCGGAAGCGGCCGGTGACTGAACTCCAATCCTTGTCCTTGACCACAGGCGTCGTGTTCAGCGTGTTCTGATCGAGATCTCCTCTAACAGGCAGCAGGAACGCGACATTGCTGGAATCGAGCGTCGGGCCGCCCGGATTTTGCGGTTGCAGGAAGAACGGCGCGACGAACAACTCGAAGCAGTTCTCCTTCGGATTCAGACTGATGCCGAAGATCGACGGGAAGCCGATCGACGGGCAGAAGCCGTCGGTTATCACGTCGTAGGGCTCGACGAGAATGTCGAGGAAGCCCGTATCCTTCATGACGCGCGACGTCCGGCTGTACCGCACGCCCGCCTCGAAGCGCAGCCACTCCGTGGGGTCGAAGGTTCCTTCGAGGAACACCCCGAGAGTTTCGGTATCGACGTCCGACTTGAACTTGATGTACGGGCGATCAGCGTCGCCCTGCCGGAACAGGCACGGCCCAGCGCAAACGGCCTGGACGGCCGGAGTGAACGCAGAGAAGCTCGAGAACGCGTCGAACACCGCGAAGTTCGCGAGTTCGGCGTCCGCCTGGTAGTGCCAGATCGGTACGTCAGTGTCAGGGGCCTTGTCGTCCTGGTAGTTGGTGCCGAACAACCAGTTGAGCTTGCCTTCGTACTCGGAGCGGATCGTCGCTTCGCCGCTCCAAGTCAGGTGCGTGTCGAGCAGCACGAGCCGCTGCGAATCGTTGTCCGTGAAGTCCTGATCGCGATCGATCGCGTAATCCCAGTACTGATAGTTGCCGTTCAGCTTCACGACGTGATTCGGAATCTCCCACTCGACGATCGCTTGCCCCCAGAACGTCTCGTACTCCTGGCTCTGTGGGCGGTCCGAGCGGATCTTGTCCGCCGAACTCGAGTTCGGCGTTGCGCCGGTCGGGTCCACGCCGCCGAAGAAGATCGTGCTCTGGCCGGGATTGAACGCCGGATAGTCGCCGAGCGGGCGCGGCGTGCCGCCGTCGTCGTGATCGCTGCCATAGGCGAGGATGAGATCCGCAGTAATCGTTTCCGTCGGGACGAAGCGAATCGTGCCGCGCACGTTGTGGCCGCCCGACAGCGCATTGTTGGAGAGGTGCTGGCGGTGCCCGTTCTTTCCGCTCACGTCGTAATAGTTCGAGGGGTACTCGCGCTGGTAGGCGATGCGCGCTGCACCCTTGCCCGGGTAGAAAGGCATGTTCGCAATCACGCCGAAGCGGATGTTGTCGTAACTGCTGTAGTCGAAGTTGCCCGCGAACTCCCACTGTTCGAGGTCCGGGCGCTTCGTCTTCAGGTTCATCGAGCCGCCCGTTGAGTTACGGCCGAAGCCGGTGCCCTGCGGGCCAGGCAGCACGATCACGTCCTCTAGGTCGTTGAACGCGAGCAGCGCGACAGCGAGCTGGGAGACGTAGATGTCGTTGATGTGCAGCTGGAAGCCAGGGTCGATGCCGGGCCCGAGCACGTCAGGGTCTTGGCCAATGCCGCGCAGCGTGATGGCCGGCAGGCCGCCTGTCGCGACGAGGCCTGGGACTCTCAGCTGGAGGTCGTAAGCGTCCTGGATGTTCGCGTCCTGAAGATCCTGCGCAGTGAACGCGGAGATCGACTGCGCGACATCCTGGATGTTCTGCTCGCGGCGCTCGGCGGTGACGATGATCTCTTC
>JANNMC010000092.1:0-3163 GCA_031397435.1 Candidatus Eiseniibacteriota bacterium | reverse complement strand
TTCAGGTCGATCCAGTTCGTGATCCGGTAGGCGGGACCGAGTTCCTGACCCAGTTCGTCTGACCGCTCCCGTGCGTGGAAGAGGTCGGCGATGCGGAGCTGGTAGCCTGTCACCTCGCTCTGGAGTCCGAAGAACTCCTGCGCCGTCCCGATCAGGACGATGCCGAACGAGGAGTCGTACTCGTAGAGCCCCGATTCGAAGATGGCGCTCACGCGGAGGCGGCGGCTGTGCGGAACGCCGCCCAGGATGCCACCCGGCTCCTCCCGCGGCACGCTGACCAGGATGATGTCGCCGCGCCGGACGCGCAGCCGAAGCGCCAGTTCCTGTCCCAGCGCGATACCCGGGAGGTCTCCCCCCTCGAACGCTCCCTCCGAAGGAGCCAGGTGCGCCAAAATATCCGTGACGCGCATCTCCCGTTCCGGCTCCACGCCCTTCAGCACCATGCCGTCCACGCTCGACTTGGACGCCACCATCACCTTCCCGTAGACGAAGGGCGCCACCTCGGCGTCCGGGAGCGCCTTGCGAATCGCCTCGGGAATCGCGTCTCCGCTCGGGAGCGGCGCGTCGTCGGACCCGAGCACGGCGATGTGGGCGTTCGTCCCGGCAATGCGGCGCTGAACCTGATCCTCGAAGCCGTTCATGACCGAGAGGACGATCGTGAGCGCCGCCACCCCGAGGAATACGCCCCCCGACGCCAGCAGACTTACGAGCGTGATGAAGTTGAGCCGGCGCTTGGAGCGCAGGTATCGGAAGGCGATTGTGCGGACGTAGCCCATCGATCGTTCGGGGCGGCCGCGGACTGGCGGCCGCAGACGCTCAGGCGCCCGCGTCTTCCTCGGGACGCATGTGGGGGAAGAGAATCACGTCGCGAATCGAGCGCTGGTCGGTGAGGAGCATGACGACGCGATCCACCCCGATTCCGACCCCCCCCGTCGGCGGCATCCCCATCTCCAGCGCGCGAAGATAGTCGGCGTCGAGCATCTGCGCCTCGTCGTCGCCCTTCTGCCGCTGCTCCATCTGGTCTTCGAAGGCGCGCCGCTGCGCGTCGGGGTCGTTTTGCTCGGAGAAGGCGTTCGCGATTTCCATTCCCGCCACGATCGTCTCGAACCGTTCCACCACATCGGGATTCCCTCGCTTCGCCTTCGCGAGCGGCGAGATGTCGCGCGGGTGATCGATCAAAAAGGTGGGAGCGATCAGACCGGGCTGGACCTTCTCGGAGACGATCTCGTCCAGGAGCCGCCCGTAGCCGAGCGCCGGATCGACGGAAAGCCCGGCGTTTCGAGCCGCCGCCTGCAAGTCGCCGAGCGCCCCCGGCAGCGCCGGAAGGCCGAGGCCCTGCGCCGCCGATTCTAGGAAAGGAAGGCGGCGCCATGGCGGCGTGAAGTCGACGCTCTTGTCGCCGTACGGAATGACCAGCGTGCCGTGAACCGCACGCACGACGTGCACGATGAGATCCTGGGTCATCTCCATCATCCGCTCGTAGTCGGCGAACGCCTGGTAGAACTCCAGCATGGTGAACTCGGGGTTGTGGCTCCGATCGATCCCCTCGTTGCGGAAGTCCTTCGAGATCTCGTAGACCCGCTCCAGCCCGCCCACGATCAGCCGCTTGAGATAGAGCTCATCGGCGATGCGCAGGTAGAGCGGCATGTCGAGCGCATTGTGGTGCGTGATGAAGGGCCGCGCCGTGGCGCCGCCATAGAGCGCCTGGAGGACCGGCGTCTCGACCTCCAGAAACTCTCGTTCATCCAGGAAGGCGCGCATGGCGCGAACGACCGCGCTGCGCGCCCGGAAGACGGCGCGAACGTCGTCGTTCACGACGAGGTCGGTGTAGCGCTGGCGATACCGGATCTCGACGTCGGTCCGCCCGTGCCACTTCTCCGGGAGCGGCCGGAGCGCCTTGGCGAGGAAGGTCGCGCGCTCCACCTTCACGGTCACCTCGCCGGTGCGCGTCTTGAAGACAGGCCCTTCGACGCCGATCCAATCGCCATGGTCCCACTCGAGCGCCGCGGCGTAGCCCTCGGGGCCGAGCGTGTCCTCTCGGAGATAGACCTGTAAGAGGCCGTCACGATCCTTGAGGTGCGCGAACGAAGCCTTGCCATGCCCCCGCTTCGTCATCAGGCGCCCGGCGAACCGGACCGGCGTGGCCGCGGCTTCCAGCGCTTCCGCGTCGGCCAGGATGCGCGACGAGCGGTGCGTGACGTCGAAGGAATAGGCAAAAGGCTCGGTGCCGGCCGCGCGGAGCGCGTCGAGCTTGATGCGCCGAATTTCGTGAACGGACATGCAACCCCGTGCTGGAACTCCCTGCGGGGTCCCGCGTTTCGGCCTCATGCCGATGCGGTCGTAGGGTCGGGGGATTCTAGGGAGGGCCGACCGGGCGGTCAAGCCTTGCGGGCTGCTCCAGCGTCCCGGGGGGCGCGCGCACCACGGCGCGGATGCGCGGGTGGAAGCGGCTCGGAGTCGTCTTCGCTCTTCGCCTCTCCGCCGATCATCTCCTCGGCCGGCGGCGGGGATCCCGCGAGCGGCGCGCGATCGTGGCCGCAGGAAGGGCAAAATCCCCACTCGGCGTCGACGCGGCGACCGCACGAAGTGCAGGCGTTCGCACTCGGCGTGCCGCACTGCGGACAGTAGAGATGATCCGACGCCACCGTGTGACGGCAGGTCCCGCAGACGTGGCCCAGTTCCTCTTCGTAGAAGACCACGCGCTGCACTTCCTCGAGCGACGTCTCGCCGGACAGCACTCTGGCGAGACCGTCCTGGCCAATCGACACCATGCCGTCCTCCATCGCGGCTCGTCGGATGAGCGACTCGGTCGCGTGACCGGCCACGAGACGGCGAACGTTCTCGGACATTTCCAGAATCTCGAAAACGCCCGTACGGCCCCAGTAACCGGTCTCGTTGCAGTGTTCGCAGCCCACGGGCTTGTAGAGAATGAGGTCGCGGGCATCGCGATGCGAAATCCCCAAAAGCCGGACGTCGTCGCCTGAAGGCACGTAGGCGTCCTTGCACTTCGGGCAGAGGAGCCGGATGAGCCGCATGGAAATCGCGGCCACAAGGCTCGAGGCGACCATGAAGGGCTGGAGCCCGAGGTCGACGAGACGCGTCACCGCGGCCGGCGCGTCGTTGGTGTGGACCGTCGAGAGCACGAGGTGTCCCGTGATGGAGG
>JANNMC010000049.1:0-23472 GCA_031397435.1 Candidatus Eiseniibacteriota bacterium | reverse complement strand
GCAGCCGCTCGGCGGCTACCTCGCGCTCGCCAAGGGATCGGGGACGCACCCCGCCGTCATTGTCATCCACGAATGGTGGGGGCTGAACGACTGGGTCAAGGAGCAGGCGGACAGCCTTGCCGCTCATGGCTACACGGCGTTCGCGGTCGACCTCTACAAAGGGCGCGTGGCGCGCGACGCGGAGACGGCGCACCAGTACATGAGCGGGCTCTCCGAGGACGAGGGAATCGCGACGCTCCGCCGCGCCGCCGACTTCCTGAGAAGCCGCGATGACGTCCGCGCGCAAGCGATCGGTGTCGTCGGATGGTGCATGGGCGGCCGCTATTCGATTCGGCTCGCCGCCGCCGATCCGGGCATTCGCGCCTGTGTCATGTACTACGGCGCGCCGATCACCGACGAGGCCGCCATCAGGGGGATCCAGGCTTCGATCCTGGGAAGCTTTGGCGGCGACGACAAGGGCCCCACGCCCGACCAGGTGCGGGACTTCGAGAAGGCCCTCGCCGCTGCCGGAAAGAGGGCCGACATCAAGATCTACCCTGGGGCGGGACACGCCTTTGCCAACATCAATAACCCGTGGGGTGGCTATCGCGAGGATGCGGCCAAGGACGCCTGGAGCCGCACGCTGGCTTTCTTGGAACGGAATCTCAAGAAGGCCTCGATTCCGAAGAAGGGCCGGTAGCCAGGGCCCCAGCGGTACCTAGGTACCATCGACGCGAAGGCGGCAAGTAGCGTATTATGAATACGTTACGCTGCCCACCGGGGGCGGCCAAGGAGCCCCGTCCCAGATGAATTTTCGCCGAAATCCATGCGAGCTCGAGATCGATCTCTTCTGTAACGGGCTCCGCATCGATCCCTCCTGCCACCTCGCGGAAGACGCGCGCATGGTCGCGCGCACGCGCGCCGGCCTTGGCTCGGGGCTCGAACTCGTCATTCCGGGCGGCCGGAAAGATATCTGGCTGAACGTGCCGGTGGAGGAGGACTTCGCGCGCCGCTCCCCCTATCTCCTGGCAAGGGACGGCGGCGGCTACCACCTGACCGACGAGAGAGTGGAACAGCGCTACGCGGTTCGCATTCCCCAGGAGCCCGCCTGGTACACGCAGCGGACCTCCCGCGGCACCGAGATGGGAAAAGTTGGCGTCCTCCAGGGAACCTATCTCGGCATTTACATCTCCAATTCCTGCCTCCTCTGGTATTCGAATCCCGCGCAGAACTGCCGCTTCTGCACCACCGGCTCGAATGTCGGGGTGAACGAGGTGGCGCAGAAGCACCTCCAGGACGTGGTGGAGGTCGCGCGGGCGGCCAAGCGGGAATCGGGAGTCACGTTCGTCCACTTCAACAGCGGCTATCAATCGGGACGCGACCTGGTGCTCGCGGCGCCGTACGTGAAGGCGATCAAGGAAGAGGTGGGCGCCCTGGTCGGCGTGCAGCTCTATCCGACGAGTGACTTGCAGCAGTACGACCGGCTGGTCGAACTCGGCGCCGATCACTTCTCGTTCTGCTATGAGTTCCACAATCCCGAGTACTTCGCGCGCTACCTCCCCGGCAAGCAGAAGACCGGGGGCCAGGAGCTCTTCTTCCGTGCCCTCGAGTACACGTCGAAGCGGCTTGGAAAGGGCGCTGTCTCCGGAGAGATCATCGCGGGGGTGGAACCGATCGAGGATACGATTCGCGCCATCGATTACATCACGTCGCTCGGGGCCTTCCCCACCGTCTGTATCTTCCGCCCGGTGATCGGAGCGGAGATGGAGCGCCATCCCGTACCGCGATACGACGAGATGCGGCAGGTCTTCGCCCACGTCTACGAGGCGTGCCGCAGGAACGGCATTCCGATCGGGGCGGCGCCGAACATCGAGGTGAGCCTGATCGTCCAGCCCGACGACGCCCGCGATCTCGCCGAATCCGGCCTGGCCACGCTGCTCTACGACGCACGGCTGGCGGCGGTGAGAACGCTGGCGCGCCCTCTCTTCGCGTGGAAGGCGCGGCGGCGGAAGATGCCGCAGCGATCGCTCGACGCGCTCCTGGCGCGAACGAAGACGGCGGCCGGGAACGGGACCGAATCAGAGCGTTGCGAGATGGAGACGGCGGGAGCAGCGATGACGGCCACCGGAGGCGGCCGCACCACCCGCGAGACGTCACTACGAGAAGTCTTCGACGCCGTTCGCACCATCGCGGCCAAGCGGGCGGAGGCCTTCGAGGTCGAGGAGCGCGACGGAATCCTGGAGGTCGCGCCGCGGGGCGGTGACGACGCCGCGACCCTCCGCTGCCGCATGAAGCTCTTCCGTCCGCGCGAGAACAGGGACCGGCTCTGCGCTTTCTTCTACAAGCGCTCGAATCTCGGCTGGAGCCGCGATCGCTTCTCCTACGGCGCCATCGAGTTCCTGCCCGAATCGCTGACCCGAGAGGACGCCGCGGCGTGGCTTGCCTGGCTACGCGGCGGCTTCGATCCCGACCAGCGCCCGCCGCGCCTCCGCCGCGCCTTTCTCTACTCGATTCCGGAGTAGACCTTCCCTTCTCGGTTCCGTAACGTCTCTCCCCACATGAGACGATACGACGTCGCCGCCGGCATCCTCTGGAACGGTACTGAAGTTCTCATCGCCCGCCGCCACGATCACGACCACCAGGGGGGGCGCTGGGAGTTCCCCGGCGGGAAGCAGGACGCCGGCGAAACGATCGAGGCCTGCCTTCGCCGCGAGTTCATGGAGGAGCTGGGCATCGAGGTCGAGGTGGGCCGCCTCTGGCGAGCGCTCTCGCACCGCTATCCCGATCGAACCGTCACCCTCAATTTCTTCTTCTGCCGCCACGTCTCCGGCGAACCTCAAGCGCTGGAGGTGTCGGAGTGGCGATGGGTCGCTCCGCAGGTGCTCCCGGAACTTGAATTCGTTGAAGGGGACGGTCCGGTGCTGCCCGATCTGGTTCGCGACCTCCTCGCGGAGCGCCGGTGAACGCGAGCCGGGAGGAGTCACCCCCGCCCGCGCTCCGAGTACCCGAAGCGTTCGAACTGGTCGCCCACGACGGTGGCCCCTTGCGGCTCGACTTCTACGCGGCCGCGGGTTCCGAGGATCGCGGGCGGGGGCGCGGTGTCATCCTCTGCCACGGCTTTCGCGGCTACAAGGACTGGGGATTCCTCTCCTTCCTGGCGACGCGCTTGGCGGAGGAGGGGCTTCCCGTCGCGACGTTCAACTTCGCCTCTTCCGGAATCACCGATCGCGAGGGAACGTTCGGTGAGCCGGAGCGTTTTCGCCGAGGAACCTATGCCGGCGATCTTTCCGATCTGGCGCAGGTGTCGGACTGGATGGAGTCGCGTGTCGGTCTGGGAGGAAGCGCGCGCCTCGGGCTTGCGGGGCACAGCCGCGGCGGGGTGATTGCCGTGCTCCAGGCCGCGCGCGACCGGCGCATCCGAGCCGTGGCGACGCTGGGCGCCCCGGCTCACATCGGCGTCTGGCCGGAGGCGCACTGGGAAGGGTGGCGGAAGGGCGAAGCGGCGGAGGTCTACGAATTTCGGACAAAGCAGACGCTGCGGCTCGGGCCCGAGCTCTTTCACGACTGGGAGGCGAACGCCCCCCGCTACGACACGGCCCGTGCGCTCGCGACGCTCGCCGCTCCGCTTCTGGTGGTCCACGGTTCGCGCGACGCCCTGGTCCCGACAGCCGAAGCCCAGGAATTCGCGTCGTTCGGACGCTCGACTTCCGTGGAATTGCGGATCATCGAGGGGGCGGGCCACTCGTTTCAGGCCGGAGACAAGATTCGCCGCACCCCGCCGCCCCTTCTCGACGCGGTCGAGTCGGTGGCGGCCTGGATGCGGCGATGGCTAGAACCGAATCCGATAGGAGATTACTTCTTCTCACCGGGGATGTAGGCCTCGATTCCGATCGTGATGGTGACCTCGTCGCCCAGGACGGTACCGTTGTCGAGGGCCTTGTTCCAGACGATGCCGAAGTCCTTCCGATCGAACTTCGAGGTCGCTTCAAAACCGGCGCGTTGGCCGCCCATCGCGGGACCGGCGCCGAGGAACGTCACCGCGAGCGTCACTGGCTTCGTGACGCCGTGCAACGTTAGATTCCCCTCGACGGAGAGTGCGTTTCCCTCGCCCTTGGTCACCTTCGTGCTCTGGAACGACATCGCCGGGAACTTCGCGACGTCGAAGAAGTCGTCCGAGCGGAGATGCTCGTCGCGCTGGGAGTTCTTCGTGTTGATCGAGGCCGGGTCGATGTCGACCTTCACGCTGGCAGCCGTCGGATTCGACGGATCGTATTCAATCGTCCCCGAGAACTTGTCGAACGAACCAGGCACCTTGCTGAAGATGTGCCGGATCGTGAAGCCGACCGACGAATGCACCTGGTCAATGGTCCATGTGGCCGCCTGAGCGGTGGCAGTAACCGTGAGCGTGGCGGCGACGAGCATCGCGATCGTGAGGGACTTCAAGTTCATTCCATGCCTCCTAAGGGTGATCTACCGAAACCGGTCGAGAGAGCCGGGTTGCGGCGGGCTAGATTCCGTTCTTCCAAGAGGTTGAACGCCCGCGAGCGATTGCCTAGTATCATCGAATCAGGCCGACCTTTCGATGCCGAAAGGTCCCCAACGATTCGGGACCGCGGCCGTGCCTCCAAGCATCAAAACCCGTACGAGGAGCTTTCTGTTCCATGCCGACCACCGAACTACGCCAACTCATTGTCCTGGGCTCCGGCGCGGCAGGCCTTACCGCCGCGATCTACGCCGCCCGGGCCAACCTACAGCCTCTCGTCTTCGAGGGGGTTCAGCCGGGCGGCCAGCTCACGATCACGAGCGAAGTCGAGAACTTCCCCGGCTTTCGCGAAGCCGTGCTCGGCCCCGTTCTCATGGCCGAGATGCGCGCCCAGGCGGAGCGCTTTGGAACCGAGTTCGTGCAGGCTCAGGTAGAGTCGGTGAATCTGAAGTCACGCCCCTTCGAGCTCCTTGCCGACGGGAAGCGCTACCATGCCGCCGCGCTCGTCGTGGCGACCGGCGCCTCCGC
Source organism: Candidatus Eiseniibacteriota bacterium (assembly GCA_031397435.1). Lineage (GTDB taxonomy): Bacteria > Eisenbacteria > RBG-16-71-46 > SZUA-252 > SZUA-252 > SZUA-252. The sequence continues at coordinate 18,482 of JANNMC010000049.1, read as the reverse complement.
CAAACTCCTGGGATTGCCGAGCGAGGCGAAGCTGATGGGACACGGCGTCTCCGCCTGCGCCACCTGCGACGGTTTCTTTTTCCGCGGAAAAAACGTCATGGTGGTCGGTGGCGGCGACACCGCCATGGAAGAGGCGACCTTCCTCACCAAATTCGCCGCTCACGTCACGATCGTCCATCGGCGCGAGGAGTTCCGCGCGTCGAAGATCATGCTGGAGCGCGCCCGCGCGAATGCCAAGATCACGTTCCTCTTCAACCGCGAGATCGTCGACATTCACGACGTCGCCAAGGGAACCGTGACCGGCGTACGGCTCCGCGACACGAAGAGCGGAACCCAGGAAGACGTGGCGATCGACGGCGTCTTCATGGGGATCGGGCATCAGCCGAACACCTCGCTCTTCCAGGGTCAATTGGATCTCCATCCAAACGGATACATCAAGACGCACGACGGCACGAAGACGAACGTCGAGGGCGTTTTCGCGGCGGGCGACGTGCAGGACTTCGTCTATCGCCAGGCGATCACCGCGGCGGGAAGCGGCTGCATGGCCGCCATCGACGCCGAGCGGTGGCTGGAAGCGCACGCGCACGGCGCCGTGGCCCAGAAGGTGGCGAGCGCATGAGCGACCAGCGCGACGTTCTGGAGGTCGACGTCCTCTTCGTCGGAGGCGGCCCCGCCGGACTGGCGGGGGCGCTCCACCTGACGCAGTTGATCGAGGCACACAACCGCACGGCAGCGGTCGGCGGCGGCGCGCCTCTGGGCGACGTCACGATCGCGGTGCTTGAAAAGGCATCCGAGATCGGCGCGCACGGGATCTCGGGATGCGTCATGGACCCCCGCGGGCTGAAGGAGTTGCTCCCCGACTACCTCGAGAAGGGGGCGCCGATCGAGGCCGACGTGACGAGCGACGATCTCTTCCTCTTCACGAAGGGCGGTCAGATCCGCTTCCCCTTCCTCCCTCCCCCGCTTCAGAACCATGGCAATCACGTCATCTCTCTCGGCGCGCTGGAGAAATGGCTCGGGGGGCTGGTGGAAGCGACGGGCGCCTACGTGCTCCCGAACATGGCCGCGATCGACGCGCTCTTCGAGGGCGACCAGATGGTGGGCGTGCGGACCGGCGACAAGGGGATCGACCGCCACGGAAACCGGAAGCCGAACTTCGAGCCGGGCGCGGACGTGAAGGCGAAGGTGACGGTCCTGGCGGAGGGAGTGCGAGGTTCGCTGGCGAAGAAGCTCTCGCCCAAGCTCCGCCTGGAGGAAGAACGCGCGCCGCAGATCTACGCCACCGGCGTAAAGGAAGTCTGGCAGCTCCCCGCGGGCCGTGTTCCGAAGGGACGAGTGGTCCACACGATGGGCTTCCCGCTCGACAGCGAGACCTTCGGCGGCGGCTTTCTCTACGGCATGGATGGCGACAAGCTGACCGTCGGCTTCGTCACGGGGCTCGACTACCGGAATCCGACCACCGATCCGCACGGCATCTTTCAGGAGTTCAAGCGCCACCCATACGTCGCCGCGCTTCTGGAAGGCGGGACGATTCTCTCCTACGGCGCGAAAGCGATTCCAGAGGGCGGATTCTACGCCATGCCGCGCCTCTCCTGGGCCGGCGGGATGATGGTGGGAGATAGCGCCGCGTTCCTGAACGGGCCTCGCCTGAAGGGTGTTCATCTCGCGATCAAGTCGGGCATGCTGGCCGCGGAGACGGCATTCGAGGCGCTCCTGGCCGGAACGTTCGACGCCGCCACGCTCGCGTCGTACGACGCCAAGTTCCGCGCTTCGTGGGCGTGGCAGGAGCTGCGTGGCGTCCGGAACTTCCACAGCGGATTCGAGCATGGCCTCTGGGCCGGGATGGTGAACACCGGGCTTCAGCTCGTGACCGGCGGTCGCGGCCTGGGCGAACGGCCGACGTGGGAGCCAGGGCACGCGCGGATGCGGACACTCGCCGCGGCGGGTGTCGTTTCGATTTCCCTCGAGGAGACGCAGCGCGGCTACGACAACGAGCGGACGTTCACGAAGGTGAACGACGTCTTCCACTCGGGGACGAAGCATGACGAGGATCAGCCGTCGCATCTCCTCGTCTCCGACACGAGCATCTGCGCCACGCGATGCCGCGAAGAGTACGGCAATCCTTGCCAGCACTTCTGCCCGGCGAACGTCTACGAGATGGTTCCGGACGGAGATCGTGGCGCGATCAAGTTGAAGCTCAATCCGTCGAACTGCGTCCACTGCAAGACGTGCGACATCGCAGACCCCTACCAGATCATCACCTGGGTCCCGCCCGAGGGTGGCGGCGGACCGAACTACATCCACCTGTGACCGCAGCCGAGGCGGCGGCTCCGGAATCAGCGGCCGCATCAGTAGCTGCAGCCGCGCGCCTCGAAGGCATCTTCAAGACCTACCCCGCGGCGGGCGAGGATGTCCACGCGCTACGCGACGTGTCTCTGACCGTCGCTCCCGGCGAGATCGTGGCACTCCTGGGACGGAGCGGCTCCGGAAAGACCACCCTACTCAACATCCTGGGAACACTTGACCGCCCCACAGCCGGCTCGCTCTCGATCGCGGGACAGCGTGTCGACGGCCTGGCCGAACGGGAGCTGTTGAAGCTCCGGCGGGAGTCGCTCGGGTTTGTCTTCCAGTTCTTCCATCTCCTTCCCTATCTCAGCGCTCTCGAGAACACGGTCCTCCCGCTCTGGCTAGCGGGAGTGCAGGGGCCCGCGGCCATGCTCCGCGCCCGTTCGCTCCTGGCGGCGGTCGGGCTCGCCGACAAGGCCAATCGACCCGCGGGGCGCCTCTCCGGAGGAGAGATGCAGCGCGTCGCCGTGGCGCGCGCGCTGGTGAACTCGCCGGCCCTCGTCCTTGCCGACGAGCCAACGGGAAATCTCGATCAGGCGAACGCCGAGACGGTTCTCGATCTGCTGCGCGGCCTCGTGCGCGAGCGGGGCGTCACGCTGGTCCTGGCGACCCACAGCGACGCGGCAGCCCGAATCGCCGACCGGCGCATCCGTCTTGTCGACGGTCGCATCACCGGCATCGACTAGGCGGCACGAGCCGTGTTCGAGCAAGTCGTCGCCCTCGGCCTTCGCCCGCTCCGGCGCCATCTCGGGCGGACCTTCGTCACACTGGTCGGGGTGGCGGCAGGCGTTGCCGTCTCCATCGGCATCGATCTCGCGGCGCACGCCTCGATCCGCTCCTTCTCGGAGTCGGCGCGCGCCGTCTCGGGCCGTGCGGCGCTGCGCGTCCACCACCGGCCGCTCGCACTTCCCGAGTCGTCGCTCATGCGGCTAGCTCTCTTCCAGGACCGCGCCGCGCTCCACCCCACGCTCGAGGTAGTCGCGCGGGCTCACGCCTCGAACGGAACGGCGTTCACCATTCTCGGCGTCGATCTCCTGACCGACCCTCGTTACGCCGCGACCGGCGCCGCTGCTCCCGATGCACCTCCCGATCTGGAGTCGGTGCGATCGATCTTTGACTCCGGAACGCTGCTGGTGCCCGAGGGACTGGCGGAGCGCCTTCGCAACGCGTCCCCACCCGGCGCGGCGAGAGACGACTCGTTATCGGTCATTGTGGGGACGAGGCGCTATCGCTTCCGTCTCGCGCTGGTCCCCGAGCGGGCCGCCGACCGAAAACTGACGGCCGCTGCCGCCGTCGCGTTCCTCGACATCGCGCCGTTTCAGGAGCGTTTCGGCCGGCAGGGAGAACTTGACTGGGTCGACGTGGAGCCGAAGCCCGGCGTCGATCGCGAGCAGCTTCGCTCCCAGCTCGCCGCGGCGCTCGGCGGCGACATCCGCGTCGAGCCCCCCGAGGAGCGGGCGCTTCAGATGGAGCGGATGCTCGACTCCTACCGGCGTAACTTGCGCGCGCTGACGCTGGTCTCGTTGATCGTCGGAGTCCTGCTCGCCTACAACGCCCTTCTCTCCTCCGTCCTCCAGCGCCGCGGAGAGATCTCGCTCCTACGAGCACTCGGCATCTCGGGGCCGCTCCTCGCGTTCCTCCTCGGGCTGGAAGCGCTCGTGATCGGGCTCGCGGGAGGCGTGGCGGGCGTTCTCCTCGGTCTCGTCCTCGCGCGGGGTTCGCTCGGTGTCGTGAGCCGCACCGTCAGCGAACTCTATGGACGGATCGCGCCCGGAGCCGTGACGCTGACGCTGGAGCACTGGATCGTCGGCCTCTGCCTCGGCCTCGGCGCCGCCGTGCTGGCGGCGGCGGGACCGCTTCGCGAGGCGATGCGGATTCGTCCACTCGAGTTCCTGCGAGACGAGCATCCCGGTGCGCCGCCTGAGCGTCCGCCGTGGGGGCGGCTGATCGCGGCGGCTTTAGCGGCGGCGCTCGCGCTCTACCTCCTCTGGCGCCCTGACGGCTGGGGCACGGGGGCACGCGGCTATATCGGCGCCGCGGCGGCGCTCCTCATGGGATCCCTGCTGGCGGGGCCGTTCTTCACGTTCCTCACCCGCCTCCTCGCACCGATCTTCGCGCGAATCTCGCCTCCGGCGGGACGCCTGGCGATCGCGACCGCGATGGCGGCGCGGCGAAGGCTCGGGGTATCCGTCGCGGCGCTCCTGCTCGCGTACGCCATCGTCTGGGGAATGGCGTCGCTCGTCGAGTCGTTCCGTGTCACGGTCGACACCTGGGCCGGGGCGACACTCCGAGCCGATCTCTGGGTCACGCCGCAAAGCCGGGCAGGAAGCCCCACGGAGGGGACGATGCCGGCAGCGTGGCGGGCGCCGCTCGCAGCGCTTCCGGAAGTCCTCGACGTCGACGCCTTCCGTGTGCGTGAAACGCTCCTCGACGGCGAGATCTGCTTCCTCGGCGCCGGCGAGACGCGGGTCCTGGCGAAGCACGGCTACCTTCCGCTCGTGGACGGGTCTGACCCGCGGCCGCACCTGGCTCGGACGGCGGGAGGGCGCAACGCCTTCATCTCGGAGCCGCTGGCTCGTCGCCGGCATCTCGCCTCCGGTGACTCCGTCGCGCTCGACACGCCGACTGGCCGGCACCGCTACGCCATCATCGCCGTCTATCGAGACTACGCCTCCGACCGCGGCTACATCGTGCTCGACCGCGAGACCTACCTGGCCGACTTCCGCGATTCGCTCGTCAGCACCTACGCCCTCTACCTCCGCCCCGACGTCACGCCCGAACGCGCGTCCGCGGCCGTCTCCGCGCTCCTCGGCCCGGAGGAGTTCGTCCGCGTCACCGACACCAAGACGATTCGCCAGGAGGTCCGGCGCGTGCTCCACAACACGTTCGCGGTGACCGACGCACTCGAACTCGTGGCGGTGATCGTGGCGTTACTCTCGGTGCTCGGAACGCTCGCCGCACTGGTCCTCGAGCGGACCCGGGAGATCGGTGTGCTTCGGGCCATCGGGGCAAGCCAGGGGCAGATCACGAAGGCACTCCTCCTCGAAGGGGCGCTCCTCGCGGCGGCGGGACTCCTGCTGGGAGCGCTGACCGGAGCGCTCCTGAGCGCGGTCCTGGTTCATGTCCTGAATCGCGAATCGTTCGGCTGGACGCTGACCCTGGCGACGCCGTGGCGTCGCACGCTCCTCCTGGCCGCCTTCCTCTTCGTGGCGGCGCTTCTGGCGGCGGTGCCGCCCGCGCGGCGGGCCGCTTCGATCCCGCCGCGCGAGGCCATGTCCCGTGCGTAGGAACGCCGTCGCACGCCTCGTCGCGTTGGCTCTCCTGGGGGCGGTGCTCTCCGTGGTGACTTCGAAGGCGACGGAGCGCGGCGCCACGACCCCGCGGGCCCTGGACCGCGACGAGGACGCCACGACCTTTCCCCGCGCATGGGGGTCGCATCCCGGCGCCGCACTCGAGTGGTGGTACGTGACGGCGATCCTCCGTGACGAATCGGGACGGACGCACGGCATTCAATGGACGCTCTTCCGAGTCGGCCTCGATGCGACCGGAGGCGCGGTCGGCTCTTCCGGCGCCGGCGCATCGGCCTGGCGGGCGCGTGACCTCTATTTCGCCCACGTCGCTTGGGGCGATTCGGCCAAGCGCGCCTTCACCGTCACGGAGCGGATCGGACGCTCGAGCCCGGCCCTCGCCGGAGCCGACACCGCGGACCTCCATGTCTGGATCGGCGACTGGTTCCTCCGTCGCGAAGTGGATGGCCGTTTCCACCTGCGCGGAGGCGATGATGGCGCGGCGGTCGAACTCCTGCTGGAACCGTCGAGGTCCCGGCCGGTCGCGTGGGGCCCCGCCTATCGGTCGTCCAAGAGCCCCGACTCACGGTTCTACTCCCGCTATCAAAGCGACCCCGCCATGAAGGCGGCCGGGACGCTCGTGAAGGCGGGAGAACCGACGCGGAAGTTACGTGGAACGGCGTGGTTCGACCACGAGTGGAGCGACGGCGCCTACGACTCCGCCGTGGTCGGCTGGGATTGGCTCGGCGCGCGGCTGGGAGATGGGCGCGCCGTGATGCTCTATCGTCTGCGTGATTCGCGGGGCATGTCGCGCCACTTCTTCGGGGGAATCGTGGATCGTTACGGGCGCCTCGTCGTGCTTGGCCCGGACCAGGCTCGCCTGAGTCCCCTGCGGTTCTGGACGAGCCCGCGATCGGGCGCACGCTACCCCGTGGCATGGCGGATTCTGCTGGAACCGGAAGGGGCGGCCCCCCTCACGCTGGATTTCGAGGCCGCGTTCGATGCCCAGGAACTCGTCACCGAGCGGAGCACGCGCGTGACCTACTGGGAAGGGATGGTGGGGGGAACTGCCGAGCAGGGGGGCGCAAGGACGCGCCTCGAGGGTTACCTGGAACTTACGGGATACGCGGGAGGTGGTGTGCCCGGAAGAATCAGTACCGGGGCACGGACGGGTCGATGAGTTCCGACCACGCGTTGATGCCGCCGGTCAGGTTCCGCACCTTGCGGTAGCCGGCGTTCCAGAGGACGAGGCAGGCGTCGATGCTCCGCTCCCCATGATGGCAGTAGATCACGATCTCGTCGTTCGGATCGAGCGCGTCGATCTTCACTTCCAGGCTTCCCATCGGAATATGGAGCGCCCCGTCGAGATGGGCCAGCTCCCACTCCCAGTCCTCCCGGATGTCGAGGAGGACGAAGTGCTCTCCGGCGTCGATCATTTCCCGCACCAGTTCCGGCGAGATCTCGAGTTCGTCCAGATGGTCGCGCATGGGTCGCCTACTCTCCCCGCAGCTTTCGCTCGCGCGATGCCGTGGCGAGCGCCCAGCCGACCCAGAGCGCGACGCAGACGATGTAGGAGATGATGGCGTAGGTCATCCCCGCGCCCCCCTCTCGGAGCCCGTGGGGACCCCATCGTCCGATTGCGCCAGCGCCTCGGCACGCCACTCGATCCGCATCCGCTGCAGGAGTGCCGCCCCGTAGAAGAGCATCCACGCCGCCATGCCGACCAGCAGCGTCACGCGCATCTCCGGAACCATCGTCACGTTCTTCGGATGAAGCGATCCGCGCCACCACTCGATCGACTTCCAGACGATCGGGAGGTTGATGAAGAAGACGATCCCCATGACCGAAGAGATCGTGCGGCGCGACTCCGACCGTAGCGAGGCCCGCACGACGTGATAGCCGGCGTAGAGGATCCAGAGAATGAGAAAGGTCGTGAGGCGCGGCTCCCACGTCCACCAGGTATTCCAGGCCGAGCGGGCCCAGAGCGGACCGGTGATCATGACGACGGTCGCGAAGACCATGCCAACCTCGCACGAGGAAGCGGCGACGCCGTCCCAGCGCCAGTCCTTCGTGGCAAGGTAGGCGATGCTGGCCGCGAACGTGACGCCGAAGGCGACCAGCGTCGCGATGGCGCTCGGGACGTGCACGTAGACGATCTTCTGCACCGGTCCCATCTGCACCTCGATCGGCGCTCCCGCCGCGAGCCAGAAGGAATAGGCGACCATCGCCAGAGCCGCCAGCCATAGCGCCTTGCCGAGTCCGTTCCACCAGCCTGGAATCGCCGCGTTCACTCCGTAGCCTCCTGAATGAGTTCGTACAAGAACGCCGCCAGCGCCAATCCCAGCACGTCCATGACCGCGAGCACCTTGATCCAGTCGCGGACCGGGTCGATCGATCCATCCCCCCAGAGGGCGTTCGTCATCTTCACGGCGCCGATCCAGAGCGGGACGAGCGAGGGAAAGAGCACCACGGAGAGAAGCAGCTCGCGGGCGCGAAGCCCCTTCGCCAGCGCGGCGAAGAGCGTTCCCCACGCAGCATACCCGACGAGCGCGAGGGCGGCAACGCCGAGCACCCCAGGGAGTACGACGAGATTTCCCACATCGAAGAAGATCGAGACGAGCGGGAGAATCAGCAGAAAGTCCGCGGAGATGAGGATCAGATTCGCGAGCGTTTTACCCAGGAATAGCGCGTAGGGATCGGCGCCCGTGAGCCGGAGGGCGTCGCCCCCGCCCGATTCGGACTCGAGATCGAGGGCGCGCGTCAGCCCCAGCACACCGGCGAAGAAGAGCGCCGCCCAGAGGGTCGCGCTCGCCTCCCGGGCCGGGTCATTGAAGATCGGGCCGAAGGCCACGCTGAGAATGAGTACCAGCGACGCGCTGAAGAGCGCCAGCGTGGCGAGGAAGCGGGCGTCCCGCACATGGAGCCGCAGGTCCTTCATCGTGACCGCGAGAAGCGTCTTCACGCCGCCTCTTCCACGCGCCCACCCTGCATGCGGAGAACGCGCGTGGCCAGGGGGCGGACTCGCTCCGGCTCGTGCGTGATGACCAGACTCCCGGTCCCCCGTTCTCGCGCGTCCCGGAGCACCTCGTTCACCACCGCCACACCCGACTCGTCGAGGCCGGTGTAGGGCTCATCGAGGAGCAGGATCTTGGGGTCGGTGAGGAGTGCGCGGGCCAGCACGATCCGCTGCAGCATTCCTCGCGAGAAGCGCTCCACGGGAGCGCGGGCGAAGGGCGCCATGCCGAGCCGCTCCAGGAGTTCCATGGCTCGGCGTTCCGGCGAGGCAACGCCGGCCAGACCGCCGAAAAAGGAAAGATTCTCGAGCGGCGTGAGCCCCAGGTAGAGGAGCGGGCGGTGGCTGGCGAAACCGATGGCGCGGCGAGCGGCGCTTCGTTTCCGCGCGACGGGCTCTCCGTCGAGCGTGACGGCGCCACGATCGGCGGAAAGCAGCGTCGCCAAGATGTTGCAGAGGGTCGTCTTCCCCGAGCCGTTCGTTCCGAGGAGGAGCGTGATGCTCCCGGGGCCGATCTCGATCGCCGCGTCGCGCAAGACGACGCGGGTGTCGAAGCGCTTCTGAATCCCTTCCGCTCGGAGAATCAATGCCCGCGGGGGCCTGGCTCGTCGGAGACGATGAGTTCGAGCCGGCGCTTCAGATTTCCCCGGACGAGCGCGTGGCTCTCGGCCGAGACCGTTCCCTTGTCGCGCCCCTGGTCGAGCGCCGCGATCAGGAACGCATACGTCTGCGCGAGATCGTCGCCGTTTCGAGGGGAGTCGCCGGCCGTGGCGGCGGCGCTGGCGGCGGCATACGCCGACGGTCCCGCACGCGGCACGGAGTGAACCGGGGCGCCGCCCGCCGCACCGGGGCTCAGAGACCGGCCCGACATGCGCTTCGCGGCGATCAGGATGCCGGTGATCAGGAACGGCACCGCCAGCCAGGGATAGATGGCGGGGTTCGACCAGAAGCTGGCACCCGCGACGCGGATCGAGACTTCCTTCCCGGTATCCATGTTCGTTCCGGTGTACATCTCGTACTTCTTCCCACCCTGCTCGCGCGAGCCCGCGTAGGTGAGGGCCTTCGATTCGAGCTTCAGGCGCGGATCGTCGATCATGACGACGAACGTGCGCGTGGGAAAATAAAAGCGGTGCGAGAGATCCATCCGGCCGGAGAGCGGCACGTGATAGGTGAACGAGAGCGGGCGCTGCCCCGGAGGGACGGGCCGCGTGCTCATCAGCTCACGACCCTGCGCGATCAGCGTCCCCTCTTCGGCGCCCATACCGGGCTCGAACGCCTTGATGGAGGCCGGGAGTCCAAGCCGAATGCCGGACTTGTCCGCGTGGCTCGCCCCCGTGCCGAGATAGGCGGTCGGCGCCGAGTTGTCGATGATCAGGATCTCGTTGACGTGGAGGCCGTCGTCCTTCCGCTCGATTACGATGTGATGATTCGAGACCTCCACCTTGTCGATCTCGTTCCCCACGTCGAAGACCGTGAGGTCTTGCCGGTAGGAGCCGTCGTGGCCCGGGCGAATCGGTCCTTCCGTGTAGAAAGCGCCCGCGTACTCGGTCGCCACGTAGAACTCGAGGTTGTTCCCATCGGGAATGTTCTCGAAGCGGATCTTTCCGTCCGCGCCGCTGGTCTTGGTCGCACCCGGCACTTCCTCGTTTCCGCGAACGACGTGGAGCGTCACCTTCTGGTTCGCGACCGGCACGCGATCGAGCCCCTTGAAGACGCGGCCTTCGATCACGAGGGCGTGGGCCGTCCCGGCCAGCGAGCCGGCGGCCAGGAACAAGGCGACGATGAGCGCGCGGGTGGCGCGGACGTGGCGGTTCATGACTAGGATGCCTCCATGGAAGCGGCCTGCCGCTTCTTCATTTCCTCGATCATCCGTTCGACACGCTCGTTGGCATTCGCCGGGGCGGAGGTCGAGCCATGATCCGTTGCCGCTTCTGGCGACGCCAGACCAAGCCGTTCCTCTTCCTCGAGCACCAAGAGCACGTCGGACATGGTCTCTTCGCGCATTCGCGCGTGATCTTCCGGGGAGATCTTCCCCGAGTCCTTGTCGAAGTCGAGATCGACGACCTGCCGGTAGAGCCGTGTCTTCCGTTCGTCGATTGACCGGCGACGGTTCACGACGAGGGCTTCCGGAGGGACCCGCTCGCCCCATCGCTGGATGACGGGCGCCAGCACAAAGTAGCCGACGAGAAGGATGAGCAGGGCCTGGAGCGCGACGATCATGCAGCGTTACTCCTTCATCTCGCGAAGCTCGGCTTCGGCGCGCGCGCGGAGCTGATCGAGCGCGGCCTTCGCCCCGGGAGTTCCCGCACCGGCCGCGCCGTCGGGTCCGACGGCGACGACGCGCTTGCGGCGCACCCATCGCGTGAGAAACATGGTGGCGATCCCGAATCCGAGGATCGTGGCCGCGAACGGGGCGACCCAGACGACGAGATTGAAGCCCTTGGCCTTCGGAGCGCCGAGAATGACCTCGCCGTACTTGGCGATGAGGGAGGCCTCGATCGCCTCCTTGTCCTTCCCGGCTTTGAGCTCCTTGTCGACGTAACCCTTCAGCCCAATCCCCACCTCGCAGGTGCACCCGCTGAGGACTTCGCCGCAGGAACAGGGACAGATGAGCTGGCTGGTGATGGCGCGAGCGGGATCCTCCTTGCTCCCCGCTGCCGATTCGTTGGCGCGCGCGGAGAGAGGGAACGCCGCCGCCGCCGCCAGCGCGAGGAGCGCGGCGATCGCGGCGCGACGGGGCCCGGAGGTCATACCGCTTCCTTCTCCTCCCGGCGAAGCCGCATCCGGTCGCTGAGCGTGAAGATCGTTCCGAGCACCATGACGATTCCGCCGATCCAGATGAGGCTGACGAGCGGATTGATGTAGGCCTGGATGGAAACGGTGCCGTCGTCGTTCACGCCGCCGAGAATCATGTAGAGGTCCTCGCCGAGCGTCTGGTGGAGTGCCACCTCCGTCATCGGCTGCTGCGACTTGAAGTACATCGCCTTCGACGGACGCGACTGGCCGAGCGACTTCCCCTTCTGGGAAACGTCGAGAACGGCGCTCGTCATCGCGGCACCCGGCTCCATCTTCTGTTCCGTCCCTTTGAGCGTCAGCGCGTAGTCGCCGATCGTCAGCGTCTCGCCGGTCTTGAGCGGCCGGTGCGCCTCCTTCTGGATGACGGACGAGCCGAGGACGCCGATGAAGATCATCACCACGCCGAGGTGGATGATGTAACCGCCATAGCGGCGTTTGTTCTTCGTCATGAGTTCGACGATCGCCATCGCGCCGCGGGACGCCGCGACATCCTTCCGCGCCTGAAGCCCTCGCGCGAATTCCATCACCACGGTCGTCAGGACGAAGGCCGATCCGAAGACGGTCACGATCGGGTAGACGCCATGGAGGCCGAGCGGAAGACTGGCGAGCGTCGCCAGGATTCCAGCCACCGTCGGGAGAAGGAAGTTCCGCTGGAGGACCGACAAGGTCGCGCGCCGCCAGGAGAGCACCGGGCCCGCGCCCGTCAGGAGCAGCAGCGCCAGGCCGATCGGGACGTTGACTCGATTGAAGAAGGGAGCGGAGACCGAGATCTTCGCGCCGGTCACCGCCTCGCTCACCACCGGAAAGGTGGTGCCGAGGAAGGTGGCGAAGGTGAGCGCCACGAAGAGAACGTTATTGAAGAGGAACGAGCCCTCGCGCGAGACGATGGCGTCCATCCGGTTCTCCGACTCCAACAGAGCCTTCCGGTAGATGATGAGCGCCGTCGCCAGCGTGCTCGACCCGATGATGAAGGCCATGAACCATGGCCCGATCTCCGACTCGGCGAAGGAGTGGACCGACGTCAACACCCCCGACCGCGTGAGGAACGTTCCGAAGATGGAGAGTTCGAAGGTCAGCACGATGAGCGCCACGTTCCACGTCTTCAGCATCCCCCGGCGCTGCTCGATCATGACCGAGTGGAGGAACGCTGTGCCGACGAGCCACGGCATGAGCGACGCGTTCTCCACCGGATCCCAGCCCCAGTAGCCGCCCCAGCCGAGTTCGACGTAGGCCCAGCGCGCGCCCAGGAGCACGCCGAAGCCGAGGAACATCCAGGAGAAGAGCGTCCAGCGGCGAACCTCCTCGATCCAGCGCGTGCCGGTGCGGTTCATGAGCAGGACCGCGATCCCGAAGGCGAACGGAATGATGAAGCCGACGTATCCGATGTAGAGGATCGGCGGGTGGATCATCATGCCGGGATCCTGGAGGAGCGGGTTTAGCCCCTGTCCGTCCAGGGGTGGATTCGCCAGCATGCGGAAGGGCGAGCAGACGAAGGCGAGGAGGTAGGTGAAGAAGACGGCGACCGACGCGACCACCATCGCGACCGCGTCATAGAAGGGATCGAGCCGCTTGCGATAGAACCAGAGGAACGCCGCGCCGTACGAGGCCAGGATCAGGAGCCAGAGGAGGAGCGAGCCCTCCTGCCCCGCCCAGAGCGACGCGAAGGCGAAGGCCGGCGAGAGGTCGAGGCTGGTGTGCTCGGCCACGTAGCGGTAGGTGAAGTCCCGCGCGACCAGGGCGCGGCCGATGAGGATCACCGCGAGAAGCGTCAGCCCGCAGACGGCCCAGAGGGCGTTTCGGCCGCTCCGGAGGAGCCCGACCCGGCCGGTGCGAAGTCCCCAGGCGATCGAGCCGACGGAGAAGACCGCGCAGAGGAACGCGATCAGAAGCGACAGCCGGCCAATTTCACTCACGACTTATCCTCCCCGAGAGCATCGGATTCGTACTTCGATGGGCACTTGGTGACGAGCTTGGTGGCGTGGAGGGTGCGGTCGGCGTGTTCGAAAGTCCCCTCGACGACGACGTCCCGGCCGTCCGCGAAGGCGTCCGGCATGAGCCCTTCGTAGACGATGTTGACCGCTTCCTTGCCGTCGGTCATCCGGAACCGGAGCCGCGGGGTCTTCTGGTCATACTGAATGGTCCCGGCCGCGACGATGCCGTCCAGGCGGAAACCGCCAGGCTTGGGCGCCCTCTCCATCTGGGCCAGCTCGGTGACGGTCATGTACTGCATGCCGGTCTGCTTGACCCCCGAGAGGATCAGGTAGGCCACGGAACCCATGACGACGAGCGAAACTAGGACGATCTTCAGAGTTGTATTCATCGTAGTTGGTTTGGGTTAGGCGCGCGAGGCGCGCCGGCTCCTTTCGCGGTTGATTGTGGCAGATGCTGCCCACCAGTCAAGTTGTCAGGTCTGGTGCTAGGGTACCAGCGGAAGTGCGGCCTCGGGACCGGCGCGATGGCGACCTACGCCATCACTCTCGGCGGCACGAAGAGTCGCACCAAGACCGCGCCGACCACGAATCCGCCAACGTGGGCCCACCAGGCGACACCACCCTCCGACCAGCCGAGCGAAAGAAGCCCGCTCCCGATCTGAATCACGAACCAGAGGCCGATGAGAACCCATGCGGGCAGTTCCATCAGTTTCAGATAGAAGCCGAGCGGCACCAGCGCCGTGATGCGCGCTCTCGGAAAGAGGACCAGATAGCCCGCCAGGACCCCGGCGATGGCCCCGCTCGCTCCCACCGTCGGAAGCGCCGAGGAGGGCTCTATCAGGTAGTGCGCCAACCCAGCGCCCAATCCCGCGAGCAAGTAGAACAGGAGAAAGCGTCCCGGGCCAAGCCTGTCCTCGACGTTGTCGCCGAAGATCCAGAGGAACCACATGTTCCCGATCAGGTGCAGCCAGCCGCCGTGCAGAAACATGGACGTGAAGAACGGCTGGATGGTGCCTACCACGCCGACCTCCCCACTCTGAAGTCCGTAGGAGACCTGCCCCGGCACGAGCGCGAAGTCGGCGAAGAAGGAGCGCAGCCCTCGCCCAAGCGATGCCTCGTACAGGTAGACGAGGGTGCAGAGGACGATCAGGCCGATGGTGACGAACGGAAATCGGTCCGACGGATTGGCGTCTCGGAGCGGGATCACGGTGGGTGAGGATAGGAAGCGCGGGGTCCGCACGCGAGCGGATTCTCCGAAGCGGCCCCTCGGCCGAAGTCGCTACCGCCCTGACGGGGCTGGGCCTCGTCAGGGCGGCCTCTGCGATTCTGTCTCCCACCCGCCCGCGTCGAAGGGCCACGCGTCTTCCATACCCCGCATCGGAGGTTAGGTCCCCGAAATCACGCCTGAATCTTTCGGGTGATTTCCGGGAGGCCGCGCGCGTATCGTGTGCGCATGCCGAAACTCAAACCAGGCAGGAAGTTGCGCCGAACCGCCGGCTCGTTCCAGCCGTTCGACGAATGGCTTCGCCAGGCGATCCGGTCGGGCGTGGTTCCCGGGGCCGTGGCATACATCGGGCACTCCGACGGCGTCGTTCACCGCGTGGCGGCCGGAAGTCGCGCGCTCCTGCCGCGCCGCGAGCGAATGACGCTTGCGACGATCTTCGATCTCGCCTCGCTGACGAAGATCCTCGTCACGGCTCCCCTCGTGGCCGAGGCCGGCGTGCGAGGCGAGTTGTCGCTGCTCGATCGGGTCGATCGATGGCTCGAGGAAACGCGCGCCACGAAGGTGGGACGTCTGCCGCTTCATCTTCTCCTGACACACACGGCTGGATTCGTCCCCGACAATCCGATGAAGGACTACCGTGGCGGCAAGCGGGCGCTCGTCTCGGCCATTGCGCGGGAACCGCTCGAGGCGCCCTCCGGCACCCGGTTCATCTACTCGGACGTCGGCTACGTCCTCTTGCAGGCGGTTCTGGAGCGGCGCTTCGGAAAGCGGCTCGATGCCCTCGCCGAGGAACGGATCTTCCAGCCGCTGGGGTATCGCGACACACGCTTCGGAACTCGCGCGCGCGATCGAGCTCGCGTGGCGCCCACGGAGAGAGTTCGTGGTGTGTGGTTGAGGGGTCGCGTGCACGATCCACGCACACGTTCCAGGGCTCTTGGCGGAATCGCGGGACACGCCGGGGTCTTTGGCACCGGAGCGGAGGTGGCGCGCTTTGCCGCCATGATTCTCGCGGGGGGGACTTCGGGGAATCGGAGAATCCTGTCCGAAGCGACGATCCGCGCCATGACGACGAATCAGGCGCCCGGAAACGTGGCCGCGCGACGGGGGTTTGGATTCGACATCGAAAGTCCTTACTCGGCGCCGCGGGGCCGCCTCTTCTCACGCGATTCGTTCGGGCACACCGGCTGGACTGGCGTCTCCGTCTGGATCGATCCCGCCTGCGACGGCTACCTGGTTCTGCTCACGAATTCGATCCATCCGAACGGCCACAAGGACCTGAAACCGTTCCGCGCCGAGGCAGCCACGCTGGCGGCGCGGGGACTGGGAGTACGGGTCCCGCGCTGACCTAGTGCTTGAACTGCGCGTTCTCCGTAGACCCCTCGAGCGCCGTCGTGGACGCCGTCCCGCCCGAAACGACTTGAGTCACCAGGTCGAAATAACCGGTTCCGACTTCCCGCTGGTGCCGCGTCGCCGTGTAGCCATTGGCCTCCGCGGAGAACTCGGCCTGCTGCAGCCGGCTGTAGGCCGCCATGCCGCGCGTCTTGTAATCGAGCGCCAGTTCGAACATCCCATGGTTCAGCACGTGGAACCCGGCCAGGGTGACGAACAGGAACTTGTATCCCATGGCGCCCAGTTCAATCTGGAACCGTGCGATCGTGGCATCGTCCAGCTTCGCCTTCCAGTTGAAAGAGGGCGAGCAGTTGTAGGCGAGCATCTTCCCGGGGAACTTGGCGTGAATCCCCTCCGCGAATTCCTTCGCTTCGGCCAGGTCGGGCGTGGAGGTCTCGCACCAGAGGAGATCGGCGTAGGGGGCGTAGGCGATTCCGCGAGCGATCGCCATCTTCACGCCGCCCGTGATGCGATAGAACCCCTCCGTCGTCCGCTCCCCGGTCAGGAACGGCTTGTCGCGATCGTCGATGTCGCTCGTGATCAGCTTGGCGCTGTCGGCGTCGGTGCGCGCCACGATCACCGTCGGCACGCCCATCACGTCGGCCGCCAGGCGGGCCGCCACCAGTGTGCGAATGAACTGGCCCGTCGGCAGCAGAACCTTCCCGCCCAGATGCCCGCACTTCTTCTCGGAGGAGAGCTGGTCCTCGAAGTGAACGCCCGCCGCGCCCGCTTCGATCATCGCCTTCATCAGCTCGAAGGCGTTCAGCGGCCCGCCGAATCCGGCCTCGGCGTCGGCGACGATCGGCGCGAACCAATCGCGCGCCGGCGGCTTTCCCGTCTCCACCCGCTCGGCATGCTCCACCTGGTCGGCGCGCTGAAACGCCTGATTGATGCGGCGCACGACGTGGGGAACGCTGTTGGCCGGATAGAGGCTCTGGTCGGGATAGGTCTGCCCCGCGAGATTCGCGTCGGCCGCGACCTGCCAGCCGCTCAGATAGACGGCCGGGAGCCCGGCACGGACCTGCTGCACCGCCTGATTTCCCGTGAGAGCCCCAAGCGCGTTCACGTAGTCGGTCGTTCGGAGCAGGTGCCAGAGACGGCGCGCTCCCCGATCGGCCAGCGTGTGCCCGATCAAAATCGAACCACGAAGACGCTCCACGTCCTCGGGAGAGTATGGACGGGTGATCCCGGCCCAGCGATCGCCGGGAAGGGGGGGTGGCTCGTTACCTGTCGGCGTGCTCTGCGGCGAGGTCATGACGGTTCCTCTTCCCTGTCGGTCGTGACGATCTGATAGGCCGGTAGCGTCAGGAACTCTTCCAGCTCCCGCGATGTCGAGAACCGGACGAAGAGGTCCTTCGCCTGGCCGTAAAGTCCTGCCTCGTAACGGGTAGTCCCGACTTCCTTGGCGATGGTTCGTGATTCGTCTTCGACGATTTGCTGGAAGAGAGCCGCCGTCACCCGGCGACCGTCCTCCAGCAGAACGTCGTGATTAATCCACTGCCAGACCTGTGCCCGGCTAATTTCGGCAGTCGCGGCGTCTTCCATGAGGTGATAAAGGGGAACGCAGCCGATGCCCCGAAGCCAGGCCTCCAGATACTGGATGCCGACCCGGACGTTTTGCCGAAGCCCCCCCTCGGTCCGAGTCCCCTTCGGGACTTCCAGGAGTTGCCCGGAGTCCACCGTCACGTCCTCGCGTAGCCGGTCGAGCTGATTCGGCCGCCCGCCCAGGCGGGCCTCGAAGATCTCGCGCGCCAGAGGGACCAGCCCCGGGTGCGCCACCCAGGTACCGTCGTGTCCATCCGCCACCTCGCGACGCTTGTCCACCCTCACCTTCTCCAGGGCGCGCTCGCTGGCCGCCGCGTCGTTTCGAATGGGGATCTGCGCCGCCATGCCTCCCATCGCGTGGGCGCCGCGACGGTGGCAGGTGCGAATGGAGAGGAGCGCGTAGGCGCGCATGCAGGGCTGCTCCATCGTGACCTGGCCGCGGTCGGGCAGAACGGCATCCGGATCGTGGCGGCGCGCTTTGATGAACGAGAAGATGTAGTCCCAGCGGCCGCAGTTCAACCCGGCGGCGTGCTCCCGCAGCTCATGGAGGATCTCGTCCATTTCAAACGCCGCCAGGAGCGTCTCGATGAGAACCGTCGCCTTGATCGTCCCGCGCGGAATCCCGAGTGCCTCCTCAGCCGCGAGGAAGACGTCATTCCAGAGCCGCGCCTCGAGGTGCGATTCCAGTTTGGGGAGGTAGAAGTAGGGCCCGGTCCCGCGCGCCAGAAGTTCCCGTGCGTTGTGGAAGAAATAGAGTCCGAAATCGAAGAGAGAGCCCCGAACCGGGCGCCCGTCCACGAGGAGATGGCATTCCGGCAGATGGAGCCCGCGCGGGCGAACGAGGAGAACCGCCGGCGACTCGTTCAGCCGGTAGTCGAGGGGAATTGTCCAGCCATGCGCGCGCCCCCTGACCACAACCCGGATGGTCGCGGAGGTCTGGTCGGACGGAG
>JANNMC010000025.1:0-36842 GCA_031397435.1 Candidatus Eiseniibacteriota bacterium | reverse complement strand
GGTGCCCGGCGTCATGGCCGGCGCCGCCATCGCGCGCCGGACCCCCGCGGGACGTCTGCGGTTCTGGTTCGGGCTCGCCATTCTCGCCGCCGCGGTGCGCCTCCTGGTCGCGCCGCCGACCGGACTGGGCGGCGCGCCGTGGCCGCCGGTCGGGAGCGCGCTCCTCGGGCTCGGCATCGGGACACTCGCTGGATTGCTCGGTGTCGGCGGAGGCATCTTTCTCGTCCCCGCGCTCGTCCTGGGGCAGGGGCTTAGCCAGCACACCGCCCAGGGCGTCTCCCTGGCTTTGATCGTTCCGATCGGGCTGGTCGGCGCCATCTCCTACGCGCGGAATGGACAGTCCCGTCCGCGGCTCTTCCCGGCGCTCCTGGCGGGCGGCGCGCTGGGGGGCTGGTTTGGCGCCACCTTGGCTCATGAACTCCGTGCTCCGGCTCTGACTCGTCTCTTCGCTCTTTTTCTCGTCGCGGTGGCGATTCACATGATCGCCGGTTCCCGCCGTCATCCAACGTCCGCGGCCCTGCCGCGCGCAGGAGGATCGTCATGATGCATCGTCGTCTCGCTCACGCTCCGCTCGGTTCTTTCGCCGTGGCGCTGTCGCTGATTCTGGCGGCGCCGCTCGCCGGCGCCAAGGAGACGCCGAAGGCGGCCGCTCGCTTCCCCCTGATGGAAAAACGCTTCGAGCAGTTCGTCCGGCACTACGTCCACGCCGGCTTCGCCTTCGACCCCCCCCGCGCGACCGGCGCGGGAATGCACGAGTTCGACGCGAAGCTCCCCGACTACGCCCCCGCGGTCGTGGCGCAGGAGGAGCGGCGGATCCGGGTGGCGCTCACGGAACTGGACCAGATCGACCGCGAGCAGCTGGACGAGATGTGGAAGATCGACTTCGACCTCTACCACCGGACGATCGAGGGAGATCTCTTTGAAATTACCGAGGAGCGGCGGTGGGAGCACGATCCCGGCGTCTACAACGTCGGTTGGGCGCTCGACCCGCTGATCTCGCAATCGTTCGCCCCACCCGAGGCGCGGTTTCGGAGCCTGGTGGGACGGCTTGGCGGGACTCCCCGCTTCCTGGCGCAGGCGCGGGAAAATCTCAAGCGTCCGCCCCGGCTCTTCACGGAGTTCGCGATCGAGGAGTTCCCCGGCACGATCTCCTACCTCGAGACGACGATTCCGCGCGCCTTCGCTTCGGTGAAGGATCGCGGACTCTGGAGCGACTACGAGGCAGCCCTGAAGGGCGCCAAGGCGGCGGTGGAGCAGCACGTCGCCTGGATGAAGGAGATGCTCCTGCCGCGGAGCGACGGGTCGTTCGTCCTCGGCGCGGAGCGTTACCGGAAGAAGCTCTACTACGACGAGATGGTCGACACACCGCTCGACACGCTACTTTCGATCGGCGCGCGGGAACTCGATCGGCTGGAGGCTCGGAATCGCGCCTGCGCCGCGAAGATCGTGCCGGGCGGATCGGTGGCCGACGCGCTGGTGAAGGTCCGCCGCAATCACCCGGCAAAGGACTCCCTGCTGACCTTCGCGTCGAGGATGCTGGAGGAGCAGCGCCGCTTCTCCATTTCGTCCGGGTTCCTGGCGATGCCGTCGGACGAGCGCTGCACGGTTCGGGCGACGCCCGAGTTCGCGGCCAGCCGTTCGTTCGCTTCGCTCGACGCCCCCGGCCCGCTGGAGACGAAAGGGCGGCACGGGTACTACAACATTTCTCTTCCGGCCGCCGACTGGGATTCGGCGCGCACCGAGGAGTACCTCCAGGGCTTCAGCCGGGGGCCACTCTCTTCCGTATCGCTCCACGAGGCCTACCCCGGGCACTACGCGCACTACCTCTACGGACGTGACGCCACCTCACTGGCACGGAAGACCGCGGGTTGCGGCTCCTTTGCCGAGGGATGGGGCCTCTACGTGGAGGAAGGGATGCTCGACCAGGGGTACGGCGGCGGCGATCCCGAACTGGAATTCGGAATGCTCAAGTGGGCGCTGGTCCGCGCCTGCCGCTTCCAGGTCGGAATTCGCGTCCACGCGAAGGGAATGACGCTGGAGGAGGCGACGCAGTACTTCCAGGATCACGCGGGGATGGAACCGGTGAACGCGCAGCGCGAGGCCTATCGCGCGGCCTTCGACCCGACCTACCTGATCTACACGCTGGGCGCGCTCCAGATCCGGAAGCTCCGCGACGACCTGAGAAGGGCGCAAGGAACTTCGTTCGATCTCGGGAAGTTCCACGCCACGATTCTCTCCCAGGGATCGCTGCCGGTGGTCCTGCTCCGGCGGATGCTCCTCCCCACGGAGGGATCGTCGCTGTAGCGCCCCGGCGGGCGCGCGGCGGAAGGAAGTCATGAAGCGCCTCCTCCTCTGGCTCGAGAGCGACGCCGAAGCCTGGCGCATCCCCGACGCCGAGGTGGAGGCGTTGCGGCGCGACTTCCCCGGCCTTGAGGTGGAACGCGCCGCGAGCGACGCGGCCCTGGAGTCGGCCATCGCCGACGCGGAGATCCTCTACGCGTGGCGTCCCGACGAGGCGGTGATGGCGCGCGCGAAGCGGCTTCGCTGGCTCCACGTCCCGGCCGCGGGCGCGGGCGCCTACCTCACACCCGCCTTCCGCGCCACCGGTGCCATGCTGACCAGTTCGCGCGGCGCGCACGCCATTCCCATCGCGGAGCACGTGATCGGGTCGCTCCTGGTCCTTGCCC
Source organism: Candidatus Eiseniibacteriota bacterium (assembly GCA_031397435.1). Lineage (GTDB taxonomy): Bacteria > Eisenbacteria > RBG-16-71-46 > SZUA-252 > SZUA-252 > SZUA-252. Next base: position 34,155 of record JANNMC010000025.1, on the reverse strand, counting down.
GCGATTTCCCCCGGGCGCTGGACGAGCAGCGGAGCGCCGGGGGGATGAATCGCGAGGGGTGGTGGACGCGGGAAGGAATGCCGCACGATCTTCATGGCAAGACGCTCGGCATCTTCGGCTACGGCCTGATCGGGCGCGAGGTCGCGCGCCGCGCCGCGGCCTTCGGGATGCGTGTGATCGCGCTGAAGCGCCATCCCGAGACGCCGCGCACGTGGGACGAGCCGCTGCTCGACACGCTCCGGCTGCCGCGCGAAGAACCACCGGTCGCCGCGTTCCTGGGGCCGGATGACTTCGAGAGGCTGCTGGAGGAGAGCGATGCCCTGGTGCTCTCCGCCGCGCTCACGCCGGAAACGGAGGGCCGGTTCGACGAGGCCGCGTTCGCGCGCATGCGCCGAGGCGTCTGGTTCGTGAACATCGCGCGCGGGCGGCTGGTGCGGGAGGAGGCGTTCGCCGCGGCGGTGCGGGAGGGACGAATCGGCGGCGCCGCGCTGGATGTCTCCGCGGTGGAGCCCTTGCCGCGCGTGAGTGAACTCTATAGTCTCGATCGCGTGCTCCTGACACCGCACATCTCGGGCGTGTCGCGAGGCTTCTGGCCGCGGGCCCTGTCGCTCTTCCGCGAGAATCTCGCCCGCGACGCGCGCGGCGAACCGCTCCTGAACCGCGTCGATCCGGCGCGAGGCTACTGAGGAGAACCGGCGTGGCGTCACCCCTGATCGGCATCGCCCCCAGCTTCAAGTCCGGCGCGCGAAATGGCGGGAGTATCCGCATCTGGCGGAACTATCCCGGACTCCTGGCACAGGAGGGAGCGATCGCCGTGATCCTGCCGTTACTGGAAACGCGCGAGGGAGCGCGCGCCATGATCGACCGTCTCGACGGCATTGTCCTGACGGGCGGGGACGACATCGACCCGGCCCGCTTTGGTCAAAACGCGCGCCCCGAGACGAAGATCGCCGCGAAGGAGCGGAGCACCTCCGACTTCTTCCTGGCGAAGACCGCGCACGAGGCGGGGAAACCGCTCCTCGGAATCTGCCTTGGCATGCAGACGATGAACGTCGCCTTCGGCGGGACGATCTTTCAGCATCTCCCGGCGGACGTGCCCAGCTCGCTCCGGCACAAGGCGGAGTCCGAAGGCGTCTCCCACGATCATCCTATCCGCGTGGAGGCCGGCACGCTCCTTCACCGCGTGCTGGGCGTCGAAACGGCGATCGTGAACTCGTTCCACCACCAGGGGCTGGACGACCTCGCCCCTGGATTCCGCCTCGCGGCCCGCGCGGAGGACGGCGTGGCGGAGGCGATCGAACGCTCCGATCACCCCTTCTATCTCGGCGTGCAGTGGCATCCCGAGCGCGCGCCCGCTTCGGACACGTCGCGCCGGCTTGTCCGCGCCTTCGTCGATGCGGCGCGGGGAGCCCAGGTCCGAGCGTAGCGGCCGCCGGCGCCGCCCGGCGCTCAGACGTTTCGCTTATCGGGGCGCGCCCGCAGTGCCGAGTGGATTCGCTTCCACTTGCGCTTCTCCTCTTCCCGCAGGCGAACGTCCGTCTTCATCGCCATCCGCTTCGCCTCCCGGCCCAGCTTGGCGTAGGAGCGGAATCGGGCGGCATCAAGCGTCCCCGCATCGATGGCGGCGCGTACCTCGCAGCCCGGCTCCGTGGCATGCGTGCAGTCGCGGAAGCGGCACTCCGCCGCCACGGCTTCGACATCTCCGAATGCCTTCCCCAGTCCCTCTTCGCCTTCCCAGAGGATCACCGTTCGCATCCCGGGCGTGTCGATCAGGAGCCCTCCCTGCGGAAGTGGCACCAGATGGCGCGAGGTCGTCGTGTGCCGCCCCCGATCGTCGGCGCGGATTTCCTGAACGCGCATCTCTTCCCGGCCCACGAGCGTGTTCAAGATCGTCGACTTCCCCACTCCCGAGGAACCGACCAGCGCGGCTGTCTTGCCCGGGACGAGATAGCGATCGAGCGCGGCGAGTCCTTCCGGCTCCATGGCGCTCACGGCATGAACCGCCGCTCCCTGTGCCACCGCTTCGAACTCCGCCACGGCACCTTCCCGGTCCGCCGAGAGGTCCGCTTTGCTGAGGAGCACCACCGGCTCCGCGCCACTCTCCCAGAGGAGCGTGAGGTAACGCTCCAACCTCCGGGGGTTCAGGTCGCCGTTCAACGACTGCACCAGGAACACGGTGTCGATGTTGGCAGCGATGATCTGCTCGGCCGAGCGATTCCCGGCCTCCTTCCTGGAAAACTTCGAACGGCGATCGAGCACGCGCTCGACCCTGGCCACACCGTCCTCGGGCCGGCCGCTTGGAAGCGTCGTCAACACCCAGTCGCCCACGCAGGGGAGCGTGGCGCCATCGGTGTTCGCCTCGTGACGGAGTCTGCCGGCCAGTTCGCCGCGCCATGCGGCGCCGTTCGCCAGAAGGGTGTACTGCCCGCGTTGCTCTTCCGCGACCCGCGCGGGGGACAGGTGCGACTCGGCGTCGCGGTCGATCTGCGATTCGAAGAACGGAGTCCATCCCAGCGATTCCAAACCATTCACGGCGGTACTCCTCCAGCTCGGTACGTGTCGGCAGGGGCCCTCGCAAGGGCGCTAGAAGACGCACCGCGGGCCCAACGATCGATCGGAGTGGTCGGAGTCGCCGGTGAACGGCCGGCCGGGAGGCACCTAAAGCGGGGAAAGCCTAGCGGCCGGGGGCGGCTCCGAGGGTGACGAGGACAGTTCTCATGAGACCCTCCTAGGCTGAGGTGAATGCGAGACCGGGCAACGGCCCGATACAGGTTTTAATGATAGCCGGAAACCGAGTCAGGAGTCAATGCGGGGCGCCACCATATTGACCCGCCGGGCAGGAAGGGCCACCATGATTCGAGTAGGTAGCTATCTTGGAGTCCCGATTCCACGATTTCCGGCGAACACCGACAGTACACGGAGGCACCATGAGGGCCCGACCGTTCGTTCTCGTCGCCGCCATCGTCTCGATGTTCGCGCTTTCGCACGTCTGCTCGGCGGGGGTGCGCGATGATCGTCCTAATTTGATCGGCGGCGAGGTAGGAGGGCGCGGGCTCCTCTTCACGCTCAACTACGAGCGCTTTCTCTCGAACCAGTTCGGGCTTGGCGCGGGCCTCATGGCCATTACGACGGGGGATGGTGGGGTCACGATGGTGCCGCTGTACGCCTCCTTCGTGCCCGGCAACACCCATAGCCCCTACTTGTCGGTCGGCACGACGCTCTTGGCGGGCGGCGGGGACTTTCAGGATTGGGAGAGCACGTGGCTCGTCCATTTCTCCTTCGGTTATCAGTACCACTCGCCAGGCGGTTTCTTCGTCCGGCCGTTCTTCACCTATCTGCGCCCCACGGAAGCCGGAGCCGGGGACGAATATCTCGTGTGGCCGGGCCTGACGATCGGCGGCAGTTTCTAGGTACGACTCTCGGATCGCGAGTCGGCACGATCGGCCTGAATCGCGGTGCCCCCTACCACCCGTATTTCTTCCGGATCGCCTTGATCTGCTCCAGGTGATTCAGGTCGTGCCCCGCGATCAGTTCCTGCGTCCGGCGCACGGTCTCCTTCCCGCGCTCCGAGTGCATGCCGAATCGCTGAGCCGAATCGCGCGGCATGTTCTCGAAGAGGTAGAGGGTGGAGCGGCGCAGTGCCGCGATATGCTCCAGCAGTCGCTTCGCACTCCAGCGCTTCCGGTTGTACTCCATCTCCACCACCCATCGCGTCTGGTCGTATCCCTGAATCGGCGAGCCCGATTGCCCGATCGCCATGCGATAGCGGTAGCCGTAGACGACCTCGGTGTCCGAGAGGTGCCCCAGAATTTCCTGGATGCTCCACTTCCCCGGAGCGGGGCGCTTGCGAAGTTGCGCGGGCCGAAGCCCGGCCACCGCGCGCGCGATCTTCGCGGGACCGCCGCGCATCAGACGGATGGGATCACGGCCGTCGCGCAGGCGGTCCGTCTTCCGCAGATACTCCTTTATCTCCGGAGCAACATGGATCCGGCGGCGGCGGGTGTTCCCCTGTGTGAAACGTTTCACATGGCCTCCCTTTCTGATGAGGTTTTCCGACGCGAGGGCGTCACGAAGACTCGCGCTCTGATGGTAGCGCATCGAGCGAATCCAACGAATCCTCCGAGTGTGACTTGGGTCACGCTCGTAGGCGGGTCGCCAGCGTATCGTTCCTTGGCAGCCGGCCAGCGCGGCCTCACTCGGAGGGATCTCCATGCGACTTGTCCGATCGAATCAGGTCTCACTTCTTGCTCCGCTTTCCATGACGGTCGTCACCGCACTCTTCCTCGCCGCCCTGCCGACTCCCGCGCACGCCACATTCCACTTCATCGAGATCAACAAGATCCTCACCTCCTACAACGGAGACGCCACAATCCAGGCAGTGGAGCTTCGAATGATGTCGGGCGGGCAAAACCTCGTTTCCGGCGTCTCGATCCGATCCTACGACGCCGCGGGCGTCCTCATGGCGACACACGGGACGTTTGGGGGGAATCTGCCGGTCGGGGGCGCCGTCACCGACCGGAAGGTCCTTTGCGCCACGGCGAACTTCGCGGCCCAATTCGGGATCACGCCCGACTTGACCATCGCGTCCGGGCTTCCGCTCGGGACCGGGCAGGTGTCGTTCGAGACGGGCGTTTGTCTCGTGAACGCCGTGGCGTACGGCGCGGTGACGGTCCCCAAGAATGGGACGTCGTCGGCTCCCGAAATCCCTTCCGGTCTCGCCTACGTCCTCACGAGAACCGTGAATAACTCGACCCTCTTCTCCTGTCCCCATGCGGAGGACGCGGCGGCTCGATTCGTGGTGCGGTCCGGATCGAGCGGATCCACGGTCCCTTTCGCGAATAACGCCGGGACCACGGTGGGCGTTTTCTCCACGGTGACGGCGGTGGACGTCTCTCCAGGTGCGCCGGGTGCGCCGCGCGCCTATCCCAATCCGTTCCGGGGATCCGTTCGGATCGAGTCGCCGACGGTGCGATGGGTGGGAATTTTCGACGTGCGCGGTTCGCTCGTCCGAGTCATGAGACGAACCCAGGCGGTCGCCGCACCCTACCGCGGCGAATGGAATGGACTGGATGAGCAGGGCCGACCGGTCCCGGCCGGGATCTACTTCATCCGATTCGGCCGGGATCCTGGGGCCACGATCTCGCGGATCGCGCTGCTTCGCTGAGAGGGGTGTGACGCCGGCCGCTCCCTACTGCACCACCAGCTTCCCCGCGATCATGTCCATGCCGCAGGCGAAGCGGATCTCGCCCGATTTCGTCGGCGTTACGGTCACCTCGACCGCCTCGTTCATGGGCAGGTCCTTCTCCACGCCCAGGTCGGCGAAGACGATCTGCTTCGCACAGGTCAGATCGGTCCTCCGCGTCACGACGAGCGTGATCGGCTTGCCCGCTTTCGCCGGGATCTCCTTCGGGACGAAACCCTCCTGCGTCACTTCGACCGTGACGCGCTCCCTCACGCCGGCCCCACCGCAGCCCGTGGCCAGCGCCGCTAGCATGAGCGCTCCCGCCATGCCAATGATGACGACTCGAACTCGAGGCTTCACTCGACTTCTCCTTTCGTGATCGCCCTCAGCTGTTTCAGAACCTCTTCGAGTTTCGCGAACTCCGCCTGGGTGCCGCTCAAATTGCCGGCGTCCCCAAGTTCGTCGAATTCGCTCGCGGAAGACTTCACTCGATCGACCAGCCCCCGGAGGTCCGGCCCCACGGCCGGCGTTTCGCCCGCCGCCTTCTCCGCCAAGGTGATGACCAGATCTCGCACTCCGAACGCAAGCGTCTCTGCTCGACGGGGGTCAAGCCCATTATTCTGTTGAAGACTTGTTCATCTCATTCCGCAAGTTGGACGCCGCGCCCCGTATGGCGTCGCCGGACACTCATCCAGCTCAAACCCCGATTCCAGGCACTAGGTTTCGGGTTTCACATCCCAGGCCAGACCAACCCACAAGCTCCCACCCACCCCGGCTCAATGGTGCCCGTCGTGGCCGCCGCTGGCGTCCATGGTCGTGAAGTGGAAGAACATGTCGCTGCTCATCATGCCGGATCCGTGGCTGTCCATCATGTCGTCCATCGACCCGCCCAGGATCTCCGTCACTCCCCTGCCGACGTGGACCATCTGCCGAGTCGTTGGCGTCATCCATCCGGAAGGCTGAAACGTGCACTGGGTGCCCGCCGCGTTCCAGGAGAAGGCCCCCGACGTAGCATGGCGCTCGTCGAGGTGACGCATCATCGCCGAGTCGGCCATACAGTGCTCCATGGCGGGATGCGACAGGGAGGCGGAATCGGGACATACCGAGTCCGCGATCGCGAACTCGCTGAGGAGGTGCACTTCCCGCTGAACCACTTCTCGGTTCACGGGGGCGCTGAACGTGAGCGTGATGGTTCCATCCAGCCGTACGCCCGTGGAACCGTTGGGGGGATTCACACTGACCAGAGTAGCCCTTGCTGGAGACATCATGGACGGGGAGTGGTTCGAGCAACCGGCCAGCAGCGCGCCGGCCAGGAAACCCGCGATCAAGATTGAATGGCGCATTTTGTTCTCCTCATTTTGCCGCAGCGATTGACAAACTGACCCACGGAATCACCGATCGGAGGGAGACTCGACACGCTCCAGCGCCATGCCGCATTTGGGACACGACCCCCTGCTCGAAGACACGACTTCCGGGTGCATCGGACACTGGTAGACCGCGACCGCGGGACTGGAGTCCGGGGGCGCCGAGTTCACCTGGGCATCGGGCTCCACCTCGGGTCGGGCCAGCTCCAAGAGCTCCGTCCCGACTCGACGGCCGCGAGTCGATTCGAAGCCGCGTTCGAGGAACTCCCGGAAGAACGCCTCGTCCTCCGCGATCATCTCGAAGAGCCTGGCGCGAGCAGCCTTGTCGGAGAGCAACTTCTGAATCGTCTTGTCGTGTTTCGTCGTCTGCCCGGCCGTTCCCTCGCCTCCATGGTCATGCCCTGACCCCATCGTCTGCCCCATGCCGCATTGGGCGGGCGCAGCGCTTGGGGTGGCCACGAGGGCGGCCAGGTCGATGGCGCAGAACCAGGTTCGAATCATCATCGTGTCCTCCTTGAACTCGCCGGTCGGCCGGTCGGCCCCGCGGCATATTCTGTTTGCTCTGCACCTTGCGAAACCGCCGTCGGGCCCGGGCCGGCGGCCCCCGCGACGGCTCGCAGCGCCTCTTCCGGCGTCATGGTCGCGGCGACGGCTGCTCCCTCGAGAACGTGGGGTTCTCGGCCGACGTCGAACCCGGCGTGTTGATTCGCCTCTCGCCTCACGGTGTGAATCGCCACGCGAGTGACCATGGGATAGGGAATGAACTCGGTCTGCATGACCATCGGACCCTCTTCATGCCCTGGTTCGCGTACCGCGAGCGCGACCCAGTTCGGGGAGATCCCGACGATGTGGCAGACATCGACATTGTCCCCGTCGGCGAGGTGGAGGTGAACGCTGGGCATCCATTCCGCCGGGTCGGCGCAATGGTCGCGGACCAGCCCCCGGAGATGCTGCGTGAAGAAGAGCGGGCCGAACGCGGCGCCGGTCCGCCGCGATCAGCGCTGCCCACGCTTTCCGATTCTCGGCAATCCGGTTCTTCGGCTTTGGTTCCATGCTCCGTACCTCCTACCACGGTTGCGATCCGCCCCAGCGGACGGGAGAGATCGACGCGACCGCGTCACGGTTCCGAGACACCCGCGATCTCCGAACAACGACCTCTGGTTTCATAGGCTCATGCGCCAGGCGCAGGCGCAGCCACGACCCCAGCCTCCGAATAGACCTCCCCCGACGCCCACGCGGCCGACGCCGGGCCTTCGACCACCTCTTTGCGGCGCCACAGGTAATAGATCGCCGGGTAGACCAAGAGCTCCAACAGGAACGAGGTCAGGAGGCCACCCACCATCGGAGCGGCGATGCGCTTCATGAGATCGGCGCCCGCCTCCGTGGACCACATGATGGGGAGCAGGCCCATGAAGGCCGCCGCCACCGTCATCGCCTTGGGGCGAATGCGCTTCACGGCGCCGTGGATGATGGCTTCGACGAGATCGCCCCTTGTTCGCAGGTGACCGCGCGCCTTGGCGTCATCGTGGGAGAGATCGAGGAACAGCAGCATGAAGACCCCGGTCTCCGCGTCCAGACCCGCGAGGGCGATCATGCCTACCCAGACCGCGATCGAGATGTTGTAGCCCAACAGGAACAGGAGCCAGACGGCGCCCACCATCGAGAACGGCACCGCGAGCATGACGAGGCTCGACTTGAAGACTGACCTCGTATTCATGAAGAGCAGGCCGAAGATGAGGAGCAGCGTGAGGGGCACGACGAGCTTCAACCGCTCCTTCACGCGTAGCATGTTCTCGTACTGTCCGCTCCAGGCGATCGCGTACCCGGTGGGGACCTTCACCTTGGCCGCTACTGCCCCCTTGGCCCGCTCGACGTAGCGGCCGACGTCCGTCTTGGACACGTCGAAGTCGACGTAGACATAGCCGGTGAGCAGGCCATTCTCGTCGCGGATCATCGAGGGACCTTCGACCAGGCGCACGTCCGCGATTTCGGACATGGGGATCTGCCCCTTGCCGCCCGGCAATGGCAGCAGCACCCGCCGCAGGGCCTCGATGTCCTCGCGATAGTCCCGCGCGTAGCGCACATTGACGCCGTAGCGCTCCCGCCCCTCGACCGTGGTCGTCTGGTTGTCGCCGCCGACGGCGGTCATGACCATCATATTCGCGTCATCCACACTGAGCCCGTAGCGGGCGAGGTGGTCGCGATCTAGTACGAAGTCGAGGAAGTACCCGCCGGCGACGCGCTCGGCATACACGCTGCGCGTGCCGGGGACCTCCTGAAGTGCCGACTCGATCTCGATCGCAGTCTTCTGGATGACCTGCAGGTCGGCGCCGCTCACCTTGATGCCCACGGGCGTCCGGATCCCGGTGGAGAGCATGTCCAGCCGCGCCTTGATGGGCATCGTCCACGCGTTGCTGATGCCCGGGAGCTTGAGCGCGGCATCCATCTCGTCGATGAGCTGCTCCTCCGTGATGCGGTCGCGCCAGAACGACCGCAGCGGATTCTTCAGCCACTCCGGCGCCCAGCTCGAGTACCACCGCGGTTTCTCGCGCCACTGGGACTCGGGCTTGAGCAGGATCGTGGTCTCCATCATGGAGAGGGGCGCCGGATCCGTCGGCGTGTCCGCGCGTCCCGCCTTGCCAAAGACGCGCATCACCTCCGGGAAGGTGAGAAGGATCTTGTCCTGGACCTGAAGGGCCTTCTGGGCCTCGACCACGGACATCCCGGGCTGCACGGCCGAGGGCATGTACAGCAGCGAACCTTCCCGCATCGGCGGCATGAACTCGGAGCCCAGCGACAGGTAGATCGGGACAGTCGAGACGACCAGCAAGACGCTGGCGATGACCGTGGCCTTGGCGTGCCGGATGACGAAGCGACAGGGCCGTTCATAGATGCGGTGCAGGAGCCGGCTGATGGGATGCTGCTCTTCGGAGTAGTAGCGGCCCACCAGGAGTTGTGTCGCGATCCACGCCAGCCACCTCGGCCTGAATGTGTACGGCTCGCTTCGCGCGAAGAGCATCCGCATGGCGGGATTCAAGGTGATCGCCAAGATCGCCGCGATCGCCATCGCGAGGTTCTTCGAATAGGCCAACGGCTTGAACAGACGGCCTTCCTGGTCCACCAGCGTGAAGACCGGCATGAACGCGACCGCGACGACGAGCAGCGAGAAGAAGACCGATGGACCGACCTCCAGCAGTGCGTCGAGCCGGACCTTGTGGAAGTCCTCCTTCTTCCCTCCCGCCTGCCAGCGGTGAATCTTGTTGTAGGCGTTCTCCACCTCGATGATCGCCCCGTCCACCAGCACACCGATCGAGATAGCGATGCCGGCCATGGACAGCAGGTTCACGTTCATGCCCATGGCGTACATCGGAATGAAGGCCAGGACGACGCTCACCGGGATGGTGAGGATGGGAACCGTCGCCGACGGGATGTGCCAAAGGAAGATCAGGATCACCAGCGAGACGATGATCATCTCCTCGATGATCTTGTTCTTGACGGTGTGCACCGCGCGCTCGATGAGTTCGGAACGGTCGTAGGTGGTGATCACCTTGACGCCCGGCGGAAGCGAGGGCTTGAGCTCGGTCAGTTTCGCCTTAACGCGCTGGATGACGTTGAGTGCGTTCTCGCCTTGCCGCATCACCACGATGCCGCCGACCACGTCGCCCTGTCCGTTGTAGTCGGCGATGCCGCGCCGCATCTCGGGGCCGAGCGCCACCGTGGCGACGTCTTTGACCTGAATGGGCGTGCCGTTCACGTTCTTGAGCACAAGCTTCTCGAGATCCTGCAAGGACTTTACGTATCCGCGACCGCGCACCATGTACTCGCGCCCGGAGAGTTCGATGAGACGCCCGCCCACGTCATTGTTCCCGTGGCGGACCGCATCGACGACCGCATCGAGTGGAAGCCCGTACGCCGCCAGACTCGAGGGATTCACGGTGATCTGGTATTGGCGAACCTGCCCGCCCACCGTGGCCACCTCGGACACTCCGGGCACGCTCTGAACGGCGTAGCGCAGGAACCAGTCCTGGTAGCTGCGGAGTTCGTCGGTGGAGTGCCTTCCAGAGCTGTCGACGAGTGCGTATTGGAAGACCCAGCCGAGGCTGGTGGCGTCGGGGCCCAGCTCGGTCTTCACCCCCGCCGGCAGGCGCGACGAGATCTTGGAGAGATATTCGAGGACGCGTGTGCGCGCCCAGTAGATGTCCGTCCCGTCCTGGAACACGACGTAGACGTAGCTGTAACCGAAGTCCGAGAAACCTCGGATCGCCTTGACCTTCGGGGCACCCAGCAGCGAGGTGATGATCGGATAGGTGACCTGGTCCTCGATGATGTCGGGGCTGCGATCCCAGCGTGAGTAGACGATCACCTGGGTGTCCGAAAGGTCCGGCAAGGCATCGAGCGGGATGTGGTTCATCGTCCAGAAGGAGATCGCCAGCGCCACCAGCGTCACAGCGATGACCAGGTAACGGTTCTCGGCGGAGAATCGGATGATCTTCTGGATCATGGCTATTTCTCCGTCAAGGCCGCGAGGGACGCACGCAGCTGAGACTCGGAGTCCACCAGGAAGTTGGCTCGCGTCACGACCAGCTGGCCCGCCTCCAGCCCACTCTTCACCTCAACCTCGCTGCCGCTCCGCACACCGAGCTGCACCTCTCGGGGCGAGAACTTGCCTTCGCCGATGGCAAGAAAGACAACGTCCTTCGTGCCGGCGCGAATCACGGCATCGCCAGGGATGCGCAGACCCTTGCGGTCGCGGCCCTCGAGCACGACATCGCCGTACATCTCAGGCTTGAGCTCCAAGCCCGAATTCGGGAAGTGCATGTGCACCTTTGCCGTTCGCGTTGCCGGGTCGAGCAGCGGATCGATGAACGCGACGTCTCCACGGAAGACACGGCCGGGGTACGCCTTGAGCGTCAGGGTCGCGGGCATGCCCACGTGGACCGCGGCGAGATCCCCCTCGTACGCGTCGGCCATGACCCACACCATGCCGAGATCGGTGATCTCGTAGGGTGTGTCCCCGGCAGTGACCACCGACCCTTGCACGACGTTCTTGGCAGTGACCACGCCGCTGATCGGAGAGAAGAACGTGAGCGCCCGCGAGGGCGTGCGCGTCTGTTCGAGCCGCTGGATCTCCTCGCCCGGAACATCCCACAGCTCGAGCTTCCGCCGCGACCCTTCGACGAGCGCCGCACCGCTGTTGTCCGTCGAGCCCGCCTTGTCGAGGGCATCCCGCGTCTGCAGGGCGAGAACGTACTCGTTCTGCGCGGCCAGCAAGGAAGGGCTGTAGAGTGAGAAGAGCGGTTGGCCACGCCGCACCGGCCTTCCCACGAAGTCTACGTACAGCCGCTCGACGTAGCCCTCCACCTTGACGTTCGTCTTGCGGACCCGAGTCGGGTCGACCTCTACCCGACCGACCGTCCGCCAACTACCCGACACCGACCCGCGCGTCACGGGTGCTATCTGCAGTCCGATCAACTGCTGGCGTGCCGGGTCGATCGTCACGGTCGCGAGGCCGTCAACTGACGGCCCCCCTCCCTGCGCTTCGTCCCGGTAGACCGGGAGGTAGTCCATGCCCATCTCATCCTTGCGGGGAGTCGGCGAGGTCTGGCTGGGATTCATGGGTGAACGGTAGAAGAGAATCTTGCGCGCGCCCATTCCGGCGGCGGCGGCGACCTTTGCGTCACCTTTCACTTCGATCAGCTTCATTCCGCAGATGGGACAATCACCGGGATGGTCTGAGGTGATCGTCGGATGCATCGGGCACTGGTAGAGCGGCTTGTCTGCGGCAGCCGACGCGCCGACGTGCTCCGCACCGGACTTGCGCAGCGCCAACCAGGTCGCGCCCGCGCCGAGCGCCAACCCGACGACGAGCACGACGACCGCCTTGGCCACGAGTCGCGCCGTCGGCCGCGATGGCGCCGGTTTCGACGCCCCGCCGGCCTTGGTCTCGAGTTCGTTGCTATCGATCTTCACGATTTCCTCCGGACTACATCCGCGGCATCGCCGACGAAGTGGATCTCGCGGCTGGCGGGGGTGGTGCGCTACCGGCAGGCGCCGATGCTGCTCCCATGCCGCTGCTGCCGGGCATAGACGCGCCTCCAAGGCCACCGAGCGCCGTGCCGGCGACCGGGTCGAGACTGAATTCGCGCTGGGCGATGTCGATCCGCTGGATCGCGGCAACCGATTCATAGAAGCCAACGAGATCACCCAAATAGCCACGTAGGGCTTCGAGCACCGAGGCGAAGGGAACACGCCCCACCTTGTACTGCGCCACGGCACTTGAAACGGTCGCATCCGACTGGATGAGCACGCCCGAGCGGTACAGGCGGTTCGTCTCGCGCAGGGCTGTAAAGATCGCGCGCCGTTCCTCCAGCCTTTGCCGAACGAGACGCCGGATGGTCTCGACACCACGTTCAGCCGCTTGCCCGCGCAGCCGGTACTCGGTGACCGCCTGGGACTGCTTGCTGGCCGCCCAGAGGGGGATGGGTACCGACACTCCCGCCTGCCACATCGGCTCGAACGCGCCGCCGCGAGGCATCACGCCCCCGATTACGGTCAGGTCCGGGAAATAGTCTTTCTTCGCGAGCGACACGAGAGCGCCGGACAGGTCCGCCGCGAGCCTCGCCTTGCGCAGTTCCGGACTCTGCGCCTCGACGGCGGCTTCAGCACTCGACGAATCGGGCAACGAAGGATCCACCAGATCACCGAGGGACACGGCAGTCGGAATCGGGTGACCGAGCGGACGCCCCACGGAACGATTCAGCACGGCCAAACGGCGCCTCTCCTCCGCCACCAGCGCCAAGCGCTGCTGCTGAATACGGCTTCGCTCGAGCTGGGCTCGCAGGACGTCCGATTGCGCACCCTCCCCGGTCTCGTAGCGCGATCGCGAGAGTCCTTCTGCCTGTATCCAGAGCACTTCGAGCGTTCCAAGGATCCTGATCTGGTCGCGCACGAGGAGCAGGTCAAGGTACCCGCGCTCGACCTCGGCCTGTACCGACAGGCGTGTCCGCTCGAGATCGGCCTCGGACTGCTTCGCTCCCAGCGATTGCGTCCTCGCCCGGAGCCCACGCTTGCCGTACCAGGGAAACGTTTGCGCGACCGCTATGGACCAGTAGCTCGTCTCCATCTCCCCGATCTGGAGGCCCTTGAAGCCATCGTTCTGGATGCCGAGTGAAAGGACGGGGTCGGGCAGTGCACGCGCCTGCGGCACGCGAGCCAGGTCCGCTTTCACCGTCGCCTGCGCCTGCACTAGTTCGGGGCGGCTCCCGAGGGCTTCGCGCAACAAGACTGCGAGTACGGAGTCCCGTCCGAATTCCGCACCGTCCGGCATCGCGCTCGCGGGCTGCACGAGCACGGGTCCGGCGGCGACAGCGAGATACATGGCGATCCTGAACAGACCCCGGAATGCCTGCTTCTGCCCAATGCCTGGAAGGCTCATCGCGTCCCCCGTGCTATTCGAAGATCAGACTGCCTGCGACCATATCCATCGCGCAGGCGTAACGAATCGCGCCAGGTTTGCGCGGCGTGAGGCGGACCTCGACTGACTTGTTCAGGGGCAGCGGCTTCTTGATTCCGAAGTCCTTGACGACGATGTCGGTCGCGCAGGTACGCTCGACCTTGCGGGTGACGACGAGCCTCACGGGCTGCCCCGCCTTCAGGTGGACGGAGGCCGGCTCGAATCCATTCCTCGTCACGGTGATGACAATCCGCTGCTCGCGGTTTGCCGCTGGCGCAGCACCCACCGAGGCGCTCATGCCTGCGAGGGTTGTCACCAGCGCTAAGGTTCCAATCAGGAGCTTCATCGGGTTCTCCTATCCGGCCGTGATCGACCAAAGAGTCGAACGAACAAGTGATGAGATATAACGTTCCTTCGGGAATCGTGCGGCGCTCCGCGGTCGGCCCTGATGACGCCGAGGCGAACGGATGCCGTGCGGGCGACCTTACACCTGACGTGAAGGTGCCTGGGAAGCGAACGTGACTAAAGGAGGAGGTGCGTTGTCCGGGTGGGTGGGGCGTGCGGGGGTGAGGCGCCGCAGGCGTCATGGGCGCAAGCGGCTGGGGCGGCCGGAAGCGACGACCCGTCGATCGCAGGCAGCGCTGCGGCGAATTCTGGCGACTGGAGAAGCTTCGACGAAACGTCGATCGAACCCGCCTGCGCGGGAATGCTCTCCGGTGTCGGGAGGAAGCGGCAGCAACTGGCCTCGAGCGATGGTGCCGCTGACGCTACCGGCGCCGTGGGAGCGCAGTAGGAGCAGGCCGGGGCCTCGGAAGACTGTGGCATCGAGCAGGAGGCGCCCTGCGCGACCGGTATGGCCGACCAGGGAACTCCGACCAGAGCGATGAGGAGAGTGGCCACGTACCGCTTCACGACAGGATCTCCTTTAGATCGCGACAATTCTAATGTGCATCGGGGTCGCATCCCTGAGTACCCCGCGCCGGCCATTGTGCGCCACATCAGGCGCGTGCATCAACACTTCTCCATCGGCACGATGGTATCCATCCTTCACATCCTAACGGAGTAGTCGCGACAATCGCCTGTCTTTCAACAGCTTCCCGCCCGTCTGGCAGCCAGGGCAGTAGAAGGTTTCGTGGCCGACGTAGGAGACGCGGGCCACCTCCGAGCCGCACCGGGAGCAGCGCTCGCCAGCGTGATCGTGGACGGCGTACTGCTCCGAGGGTTCCCGCTGAGGCAGTTCCCCCGCCATGGCCTCGCGCAGGAGCGCGGTCTGTCGCTCCAGAACCGCGAGGATCGCGTCGTGAAACCGCGCCGCCGCTTCGTCGTCGGTATGGCCCGTCAGCGCCATCGGGGACAGTTTCGCTTCGTAGAGGATCTCGTCCGAGAGGCCGTTGCCAATTCCGGAGAGCGCGCGTTGATCGGTAAGGAAGGTCTTCAACTGGCGCGACTCTGCGCGAAGCGCGCGGCAGAAATCATCGCGCGACAACTCGCCGCGCGAAGGGTCGGGACCGACGGTCCCCAATTCCGCGACCGCGTCGACCTCCTCCGCCAGCCAGAGGCGCGCACGCTTCTCCGTTCCATGCTCCACCAAATGCAGCTCGCTTCCGTCGTCGAACGCGAGGCGCGCCGAGAGCTGCTTCGGACCCGGCCCCGCCTTCTTCTTCGCCGCGCGCACCTTGCCTGCCGCCGGAGCCGCGATCTGGAGCCGTCCCAGACGCATCAGGTGGATGACGATCGCGCGTCGCGACTCGGTTTCCAGAACGATGAACTTGCCCTTCCGGGTCGGAAGGCTCAGATAGTCGCCGAGGAACGAGTCGGGGGTAGGTGTGGCGGTTTGCAAGAGAGCGGGCTGGCGGATCTCCAACGCTTCGATACGGCGGCCGGCAATTCCCGCCGCGAGATTCTCAACGAGGACTTCGAGGAACGGAAGTTCGGGCACGGCCGTGGTCGGCGCGCGCGGCGCTCTAATCGAGGCGCGTCGCGACGATCAGCTTCGTGTGGAACGGCTCGCCCAGCGGCTTCACGAAACGGACGCCGAACCGCTCCTGGGCCAGCCACTCGCTCACCTGGTCCGAGGACCAGGCCCGTCCATGTCCGAAGAGGGTGAACATGAGGAGGGAGAAGAGCGCCACGGGC
The DNA here is from genome assembly GCA_031397435.1 of Candidatus Eiseniibacteriota bacterium. Lineage (GTDB taxonomy): Bacteria > Eisenbacteria > RBG-16-71-46 > SZUA-252 > SZUA-252 > SZUA-252. Next base: position 18,020 of record JANNMC010000025.1, on the reverse strand, counting down.
GGAACCGGCGCGTCGCCGGTCTCGGGCATCACGCCGTGGATGAGGATCGTGCCACCCGGCCGGAGCGCCTCCCAGGCGCGCTTCAGAATCCCGAAGGCATGCTCCTCGGTCTCCGTCTGAAGGACATTCGAGAGGAGCACCGTGTCGACCGGACCGGGGAACGGATCGTGGCGATAGTCGCCCGGATGGTATTCGATCTGTTCTCCCAGACCCTCCGCGTGCAGGATGTCGCGCGCTACTTCCAGCGTGGGAGCGAGGTCGAGGAGATGCGCCTTCAAGTCCGGCGTCTGCTGCGCGTACGTGGCGGCGAAGATTCCCGAGCCGCCTCCAACATCGAGCAGGCTTGACCCGGCGAGAAGCGGCGCCATCTGAACGAGGCGAATCGCCGCCTCGCGGCTCCCCGTGTGAACGGCGCGGATGTAGCGGCGCACGCGGCTTGGATCGCCCTGGAGAATGGCGTCGCCGGTCAGCGGGTAGCGCGGCGTCCCCTCGCGCACGCCGCGAGCGAGTTCGCCCCACGCGTGGTAGAGGTCCATCGTCATCTCGATTTGCCCGGTCGCGTCGCCATCGACGCCCGGCACGAGGTAGGGCGCCATGTCTCGGGGTAGAACGTAGGTCGGGCCGTGCCGCTGCAACGCTCCGAGTGAAACGAGTGCCTCGAGGAGCCCGCGCATGCCGTGCGGATCGCTGGCACAGGCCTTCGCCAGATCCTCGGCCGTCTGGGGACGGCGGTGGATCTCGCTGAAGATGCCGAGCGAATAGGCCGCCATCATCGCGGCGGTCGTCTGGTATCCGAACAGGAGGGCGCGAATCCGCGCCAGTGGCGGCTGCTCCGGCGCGGGCACGTGCATCGGAGGCCCGAGTCCAGCGCTGGATGCGAGCGGACGCTGCGGGCGATCGGACCGCACCGGGCGCATCGGACGCTCGGTGTGATCGTGGCGAACGGGAACCTCGGCGCTGGCGGGACGCTCGAAACGCGCGGGTCGCTCCACGCGGGGCTCGAAACGGTCCTTCCGCTCGAAACGGTCGGGACGGGGCGAACGCTCGCGATCGGGCCGGAACCCTCCATCGGGCCGTGGTCCGGAGGAGCGAGGACCTCCCGGACGAGGACCGCTGGGCCTGGCTCCGCTGGGTCGTGAACTGCCGGGACGGGGTCCACGATCAGGCCGTGCACCGCCCGCGGGACGATATCCCTGACTACCACCCGATCCGCTTCCCTCGCGCGTGGGCCGCTCGAAGCGGGTCGGGCGCGAGGGACGATCGGGCCGTGGTCCGCTACTGGGGCGCGAACGGGGCCCCGAGGGCCCGCTTGGTCCGCCCTCGCGGCGGAAGCCTCCGCTGGCGGGAGCCGGGCGCTCGTAGTGGTTCCGGGGTCGCCGTGTGTCGTCATAACGGGTCCCGCGATCCTTCCGTACCTGCGAGCGCTGAAGATCCTTCATCGCCTCCAGTTCCTCGGGAGGAATGCGGGTGCCGTATTGCGGATGTTCCTTGGGTCCGCTCGGCCGCTGGAAATCACGAGCCGGGCGCGGTCTCCCCGTTCCCCCGGTCGGGCGCGACGAACTGCCGGGCCCGGAAGGACGCGGCCTTCCCATCCCACCGGCGGGACGCGACGAACCACCAGCCCCCGAAGGGCGCGGCCTCCCCGTCCCACCCGCGGGACGCGGGCGATCGGAGGAGGGGCCAAACGAGGGCCGCGACTTGGGTCGCGGCTTCGGTCGCCTACTCGGCGGAGGTGTCATGGACGAATGGTGCTCATGAGGGTAGGCGGGACACTACCATTCGGCGGCTCATCCGTCGAGCGCCGCGCGAACGAGGTCGCTGAGGACCTTTCCGTCCGTCCGGCCCGCGGCCCGGGTCTGGGCTTCCTTCATGATCCGACCGAAATCCTTGGCACTCGTGGCGCCAAGGTCGGAAATGACCTTCACCACGAGCGCTTTCGCTTCTTCCGGAGTGAACGGCTGCGGGAGGAACTCCTGAACGACCGCCAATTCCTCTCGGATCGTCCGCGCCTGTTCGGGGAGCCCCAATTTCTCGTATTCCCCGGCGGAGTCGCGGAGCTTCTTGGCGTAGGCGCCGAGAACCTGAATCACCTGGGTATCGCCCAGGATTTCGATCGAGGCATCCTTCTTCTTTTCCAGCAGGACCTGGCTTCGCATCATGCGAAGCGTGCCCAGCCGGGCCTGCTTGCCCGCCTTGAGCGCCTGCTTCATTTCCTCGTTCAATCGTTCTTCCAGCATGGTGTTCCTCGATGCGTCGTGGGGCGGCCGGATCGGCCGGGATCGGGGCGCGGCATCGACTCCCGCCGCAAGGCGGCAAAGTATATCAGAATCTTGACATAGGGGCCAAAACGGGACACACTCGCGCGATTCTTTCCCCCACTGTCGGAACTCGGAGGCGTACCTCATGGTCTCGTCGTTCACGCGCGCAGCCGTTCTGCCTGCCGTGGTCCTCCTCGCACTTGTCGCCGGTGGCGTTCCACGGGCGCATGCGGTGGAGGAACGCGCCTGGGTCTCCCTCGAAGGGGGTGTGGCCGCGTTCGATCCCGAGCAGGCGCTCAAGGACAGCCCCGCCTACGGCATCCGGGGCGGATACTTCATCAATCGCTGGCTAGGAGTCGAGGGCCTCATCGCGACTTCCTCCCCCCATTTCGAACAGCCCGCGGTGGGGAGCGGTTCGTTCTCCCATTTTGGTGGCGGCCTGATCGTCTCGCCGGACCGCTATCACTGGGTGCTTCCCTACCTCTATGCAGGGCTTGGCTCGGCCAGCGCCGAAAACGTTTCCGGTTCGAAGTCGGCCAGCGCGATTCATGGCGGCGGCGGCGTGGTGGTGCGCGCCGGCGAACGCCTCGGCTTCCGCCTCGACGCGCGTGACATCACCTATTCGCAGGAAGGCGGGCCGGGCCGCGATACGCGGGTCCACACCATGTTCCTCTCCGCCGGTGTGACGGCCCTCTGGGGCGGCCGCCCGCGTGATACCGACGAGGATGGAGTTCCCGACAAGCGCGATCAATCGCCCAGCACTCCGCGTGGCGCGGTCGTGGCGGCGAATGGCACGCCACTGGACGGCGACGGGGACGGCATCTTTGACGGCCTCGATCAGCAAGCCGCCACGCCGAAGGGCGCCGTGGTCGATGCGCAGGGCGTCTCCGTCGATAGCGACAAGGACGGCGTTCCCGACGGCATCGACACGTGCGCCGAGACGGTCACCAGCGTCGTGGTGGATGCCCAAGGTTGCGGTGTCGACAGCGACGGCGACAAGATATTCGATGGGCTCGACAAGTGCGCCGATACGCCTGCCGGCTCGTTGGTGGATGCCGGCGGCTGCCCGACCGACGACGACGGGGACGGCATTCCGGACGGTATCGATATCTGCCCCAACACGCCGCTCGGCGTGGCGGTGAACGCCGGCGGCTGCACGATCGTGCCGACGCCGACCGAGAGGATCTTCCTGCAGGATTGGCTGATTCGCTTCTCGGCCTTCCCCTTCGCGCCCGACTCCTCCACGTTCAGTCCGGAGGGCGCGGCGCGCCTCGACTCGGTCGCAGTGATGCTGACGCAATGGCCATCGTTGAAGGTCGAAATCGGCGTCCACTGCGACGACACGCCCGAGCCGGGCTTCCGGGTTCCGCTCACCGGGCTCCGGGCGCGCGCGGTGCTCCGCTATCTCCTCGCCAAGTTCCCGAAACTGAGCCAGAAGAGCATCTGGATCACGGGCTACGGCGACACCGATCCGATCGCGCCGAACAGCTCGACGGCGGGGCGGCTCCTCAACAGCCGCGTCGACATCAAGCTCCTGAACATGCACGTGCTGACGGCGGAGCGTGAACGACGGGCGTCGTTCGGATCTACGCCGGCGATGCCGGCGCCGGGATTGACGCCGCGCATGCCGGAGGCACCGCAGGGCAACTAGAGGAAAGTCAGCGCGCGGAAACGGGCTCCACCGGCTCGAGTCGCGCGGTGAAGTGGCGCAGAACGGGGGCTTCGTACGTGATACGGAGCCCCCGTAGCCGTTCCCGGCCCCGGAAGATCTCGATCACCGACTGCCCGACGTAGCGTATCTGCTCCATCGTGTAGACGCGGCGCGGAATCGCCAGGCGGACGAGATCGAGCCGCGGGAGGACCGGCGCCCCGGTGACGGGGTCGGCATGTCCGAACATGAGAGCCCCGACCTCCACGCCGCGGATCCCGTAGTCGCGATAGAGCGCCGCGACGAGCGCCTGCCCGGGGAATTGGTCGTGGGGGATGTGGGGAGCGAAGTGGTGCGAGTCGATGTAGACCGCGTGCCCCCCGACGGGGCGCACGATCGGCACGTCGGCATCCATCAGCATCTGTCCCAGGCCCCGGACCTGCGCGATCCGGAAGGCAAGGTAGTCTTCGTCCAAAACCTCTTCGAGCCCCCGCGACATCCCCTCGAGATCCCGTCCCGCCAGGCCGCCATACGTCGGAAAGCCCTCCACGCGGAGGAGGAGATTGGTGACTTTCTCGCGAAGCGTGGGGTCGCGGAAGGCGAGGAATCCTCCGATGTTCACCAATCCGTCCTTCTTCGCGCTCATCGTACAGCCGGCGCCGCAGTCGAAGATCGCTCGCGCGATCTCACGAACGGAGCGCTCGCGGCAATCGGGTTCGCGGTCTTTCACGAAGAAGGCGTTCTCGGCGAAGCGGCAGGCGTCGAAGAAGAGCGGAATCCCGTGACGGTCGCATATCTCCCGGACCGCCAGCGCGTTCTCCAGCGAGACGGGCTGGCCGCCGCCTGAGTTGTTGGTGATGGTGATCATCACGAGCGGAATCTTCGCGCGGCCGTGCTCGGAGAGGACACGTTCCAGCCTGGCGAGATCCATGTTCCCCTTGAAGGGATGTTCCTCGGCAGGATCATGGGCCGCCTCGATGACGAGGTCGAGCGCCTCGGCGCCCTGTGCCTCCACGTTGGCGCGCGTCGTATCGAAGTGGCTGTTGTTCGGAACGATCTGCCCCTTGGAGACGAGCGCGGAGAAGAGGAGATGCTCGGCGCTCCGCCCCTGGTGGGTCGGAATCACGTGCGGGTAGCCGGTGATTCCCTGAACCGTCCGCTGCAGGTTGAAGAAGTTGCGGCTCCCCGCGTACGACTCGTCCCCCATCATGAGCCCCGCCCACTGGCGATCGCTCATCGCGGACGTCCCGGAGTCGGTCAGGAGGTCGATGTAGATCGAATCCGCGGGCACGGAGAAGATGTTCAGCCCCGCCTCCTCCAGCAGGCGGTCTCGCTCTTCACGGGAGACGTATCGGACCGGTTCGACGACTTTGATTCGGAACGGCTCGGCGGGGTAGCGCATGAGAGGAGCATAAGGTGTTGCGCGCCGCGGCCCAATCATCCTAAGGTGGCACTCGTTGGGCTACCCGACTCCCCACGGGGGCCGCACGGGCCCATCGCCACGTCGCCAAATGCTCCGGGGGGCACGCATGTCGGGTCAGGGCGATTCCCTGAAGTCGTGGCTCGAGGCGGTTCTGGTTCCGCTGACGGCCATGCTGGCGAACATCGCGCTGGAGTCGGCGTTCCCCTCCATTCAGAGCCCCCTCTTTCCCTTCCTCGCCCTCGTCTTCGTCACCCTTCGCCATCCCGATCGCTTCGCCTGGATCTGCTACGGGGTGACGCTCGCGTCCATGCTCGCGGAGGGGTTGGTGCCCGGAGCGACGCGGGGAGCCCTCCCCGACATGCTCGCCGACCTGGCCACGGTGGCCGCGGCCGGCGTGATTCTCATCCGGGTGCGCATCCGGCTCCACCGGCAGGAGCGGGCCGCGACGGAGCGCTACCGCGAAGAGGCGTCCCGCTTCCACCAACTCCTCGCCAGCAGTCCCGACGGCATCTGGAGCGTCGATCTCGCCGGCATCACCAAGCAGGTGAACGGACCGATGGCCGCGATGCTCGGCTACAGCCCCGAGGAGATGATCGGAAGACCTTTCCCCCAGTTCTTCGAGGAAGAGGGACTTCGAATCGCGACCGATGCCTTCGCCCGTGCGCAAAAGGGGGAGCCGATCGCCTTCGAACTCCCCCTCCGCCGAAAGGACGGCAGCGAGGCCCGCGCGCTCTGCTCGACCCATCCGGTCATGAACGCGCAGGGCGAATTCGTGGAGGGATTCGGAGTCCTCCGTGACATCACCCTTCGCCACCGCGCGGAGCAGGAGCGCCAGCAGGCTCTCTCGCTCGTCGAGGCGACCCTGGAGTCGACCGCCGATGGACTCCTGGTCGTCGACCGCGAAGGACGGATCGCCCGCTTCAACGAGCGATTCGCCCATCTCTGGCGCCTCCCGGTCGACATCCTGGCCAGCGGCGACGATGAGCGCGCCATCGGATTCGTTCTCTCGCAGTTGGAGGACCCCGATCAGTTCGTGTCGAAAGTGCGAAAGCTCTACGCCACGCCGGAAGCCGAAAGTTTCGACACGCTACGCTTCAAGGACGGACGCGTCTTCGAGCGCTACTCGCTGCCGCAGCGGCTCGACGGAGAGATCATCGGCCGTGTCTGGAGCTTCCGCGACGTCTCCGATCGCGCCCGGGCGATGGAGGAGCAGAAGCTCTCAATGGAGCGTGAGGCGACCATCGCCAAGAACCTCAATGCCGCCCTCTTCACCTTCGCCCTGTCGGACGAGGGGACGATTCTGCGCTACGACTACGTGTCCCGAGGGGCCGAGGCGCTCTACGGCGTATCGCGGGAAACGGTCGAGAGCGATCCGGACTTCTGGCTCTCGCGCGTTCATTCGGAAGACGCGGCGAACGTCGTTCGCCCCGCGATCGCGCGGCTGTTGCAGCTGCAGCCGGCGGTCATCGAGGTCCGCTATCAGTCCTCACGCGGAATTCACCGCTGGCATCGGAGCCATCTCTTCCCCCGCCGCGAGGCGGACGATCGGATTCACGTCGACGGCATCGAAGCCGACGTGACCGAGCGCGTGAAACTGGAGGACCAGTTGCGCCACGCGCAGAAGATGGAGGCGATCGGGCAACTGGCCGGCGGCGTGGCGCACGATTTCAACAACATCCTGACCGCCGTCATCGGCTACTCCGACCTGCTCCTGTCGCGCCTTGCCCCGAACGACTCGAACCGGCGCGCGGTGGAGGAGATTCGGAAGGGCGGAGATCGCGCGGCGGGGCTGACCCGTCAACTTCTCGCGTTCGGACGGCGATCGGCCGCGCAGCCGCGCCTGGTCGACGTGAACGCCGCCATCGGGGAGCTGCAGCCGATGCTTCGCCGCTTGGTCGGCGAGGATGTCTCCTTCGAACTCTCGCTGGCAAAGGCGCCGGGGAGCGTGCGCATCGACCCGACCCACTTCGAGCAGATCATCGTGAATCTGGCGGTGAACGCGCGCGATGCGCTTCCAAAGGGCGGATCGATTCGAATCGATACCGGGATGGTCGTACGCCCGGACATCGCGCTGGCCGGCGCGGGAACAGGACGCTATGTCCAGATCTTGTTCACCGACACCGGGATCGGAATTTCGCCCGAGGTTCTGGGGCACATCTTCGAGCCGTTCTTCACGACCAAGGAAGCGGGACGCGGAACCGGGCTCGGACTCGCAACCGTCTACGGAATCGTCCGCCAGCATCACGGCACGATCGAGGTCCGAAGCGAGATCGGGCGGGGCACGACCTTCGAGATCCTCTTGCCGGAAGTCACCGGGGAGGAAGCGGCGAGCCTGGCACCGCTCGAATCGCCGGCAGGCGGACGCGAACGGATCCTCCTCGTCGAAGATGACCCGGCGCTCCTGGCGCTGAGCCGGGAGATTCTCCTGGAGATGGGCTACGACGTCGCGACCGCCCGCACGGGAGACGATGCGCTGGCCCAGATCCGCCTGCAGGGGAATCGGCTCGATCTTCTCGTGACCGACGTCGTGATGCCGGACATGGGGGGACGTGAACTGGCGCAGCTGGCGCGCAAGGTGGCGCCCGGGCTCCGCCTGCTCTTCGTCTCCGGATTCGCCGGCGACCTACCGCTGCCGGTGGACGAACGCGCCCCGGAGAGCTCCTTCCTGGCGAAACCCTACACGCCGATCACACTCGCCAGAATGGTGCGCGAGGTGCTCGACGCCATTCCCGCCTCAGCCGCCGGCGCCGAACGCCCCACCAGCCGGTAGCACACCCGCCTCGCGAATCAGGCCATCGATCCACTCGTCGAGCGGCCGCGGGGTCAGGCCAAGATCCACTCTGCTCCGTTCATTTCGAAGCGGGGCCAGGCGACGCAGGTGAACCACAAGATCGCGCGGCAGCACGAGGCGGCGTAGGAACGAGTGTGGAGGCAGGACGGGCGCGATCAGCCCGAGTTCTTCGACCAGCAGATCGGGGAGACGCCGGCGAGGCGGGGAGACGCCGCTCCGCTCGCTCAGGCGGGAGTAGAGATCCCGGAGCTGCAGGCAGGCTCCGGTCAGGAAGTAGCGATGCCCGCCGCGCCCCCGCTCCAGTACCGCCACGATGCCTTCCCCCACATCGCGTGGCCCCGAGAGAGCTAGCCAGACGTCCTCCAGCAGGCGGTACGGCAGTTCTTGGCGTAGGTAGAGAATCGCCAATTCCGATAGCGGGCTTCGCGTCCCCGGACCAAAGAGAATCCCCGGACTCGCCACCATGGTCGTGAAGGTATCCGGCCGGTTGGCCTCCAGTGTCAGGACCTCCGCCTCCATCATCATTCGTACGGAGGCCGACTCGTACTCCGCCTGAGGAGGCGTCTGCTCGTCGACGATCTCCGCCTCGCCCCGTTCCTGAACCGTCCCCGTGTACCCCACGAGCGCGAAGAGCCGCGCCCCGGAACTGGAAGCCTCTTGGAGCACGGCTTCGGCTCCGTCGACGTTGACGCGCCGCTGGCGGTCGCGATCGAGTACACCGAATCCGTGGCGCGCCGCCGCGTGAACGACCGTGTCGCAGCCGTCGACAAAGCCTCGCAGCGTCGCGGGGAGAAGAACGTCGCCGCGCCACTCCTCGACAGCGGCGCCGGCGCCGGCCGGGATCCAGGCCGGACGCCGCCGATGGACCAAAACGCGCACGGGGATTCCAGCGGCGAGGAGGGCGGGGCCGATGATTCCGCCGATCTCGCCGCTGGCGCCGGTGAGAAGAACGCGGTGGGGACGAAAAGCAGGTCGCATGGTTTGTGGCGCGGCGGCATGAACCGCCCGCTCGCTGCGCACTCTAGCGAGCCGCGGGCAAGGACGGAAGCCGGATTCCGCACGTTGGGGGATGGCCGCCGCAACGCGAACCGCAGCTGCCCGTGTTGCGATCGGCGCGTTTCGCGGCGCCGGAAGTGGATGGATCGAGCCGTACGACCACCCTGAACGTCATCCCGACCCTCACCCCACCATCCGTCATGCAACATGCGAGCTCGCAACCACTTTTACAACAGCAACTTCCACGCGGCGGCGCCGCCCACGGCAAGTTGCACGACGGAGGCGGCACGATGGCTGCACTAGCCGCTGCCGTCAGGTCCGCGCCCGGGCCGCCTTCATCAGGCCGTTCGGCGCAACAAGGGGATGAGACCGCGCGGCCGTTCGCCGCCGGCGATTCGTTTCACGACCAAGGTCAGACAACCGATCCTACGGAGGTGACGCCGTGCGCCACACGCGACGCGGAGCGTGGCTCGTAGTTGGGCTCCTGCTCCTCACGCAGACGATTTTCGCGTCGACCGCCCTGGCGGGTCCGTTCACGCGGCTCCAGGTGCTACTCCCTGGCGAAACCGCGGCCCCGGGCACGCCGAGCGGCAAGAGCGGTACGCCCCGCGCGCAGGTCGCGGGACTTCCCTTCACCGTAACGGTCCGCGCGTGCGACGACACGTGGGCGACGGTGACCACCGTGACGCACGCGGTCACCATGCTCTCCTCGGACGCCAGCGCCACGCTCCCGGGGACGGCCTCCCTGGCGTCGGGCACGGAAACATTCCAGCTCACGTTCCATGCGGCCGGCAATTTCCAGGTCTTCGCGCACGACGAGACCGATCAGACGATTCCCGACGCGGCGTCGGCCAGCGTCGCCTCGCAGGTGCTCGACCACTTCGACTTCTCGAACATCTCGCAGAAGAATCAGAACGTGGGCGTCCCGCTGAACATCACGATCACCGCGAAGAACCCGAGCGGCGCGACGGTCACCGGCTTCAGCGGTCCGATCGACATCCGCGAGGTGACCTCGTTCGGCGACGGCCGCGTCAGCCCCGCCAGCGTCACCTTCACCAACGGAACGTGGAGCGGTGGGATCACGATGTACCGCGCGGACGAGACGAGTATCAACCGCGGCAACGTGAATCTCCTCGCCGCGCTTCCGTCGAACGCCGCGGTCAACGGGACCAGCGATCCTTTCACGGTTCATCCGGGCGCGTTCAACCGACTTCAGATCATCGTCCCCGGACAGACGCCGCTCCCCGGCAGCATCAGCGGTTATCTGGGCTCGCCGGCGACGCAGGGCGCGAGCCGCGCCTTCCCTGTGACGGTCTACGCCACCGACAATTACTGGAACCCGGTTCCGAGCGGCGACAACGTGCGCGTCACGTCGAGTGACGGCGCCGCAAGCACGCCGGTCACCGGCCTCATGGCCAATGGCATTCGCCAATTCACGGTGACGCTGAACACGGTTGGCAATCAGACGCTGACCGCGGCCGACCTCACGAATGGGTCGATTACCGGTATGACGTCGGCGCCCATCGCGGTGATTCCGGCTTTGGCCGACCATTTCAATATTCAGACGATCACCGGCCCGTTGACCGCCGGAACGCCGAGGACCGTGACCATCAACGCGGTCGACGCCGGCAACAACACCGTGCCGAACTTCTCCGGTGACGCCACGCTCTCGGCGAATACCGGCCTCGCCAGCATCTCGCCGTCGCAAATCACGTTCACGAACGGCACCTGGACCGGCTCCATCACCTTCTTCGGCGCCGGCGGCGCAGTGTCGCTATCGTGCGCCGACTTCTCCGCCCCGCCGCATACTGGGACGAGCAACTCGTTCGTCGTGAATCCCGGGCCCTTCGCGGGGCTCCAGGTGATTCTCCCGGGTGAGACGGCACAGGGCGGCACGCTGGACGGTAAGCAAGGATCGGCGACCGGTCAGATCGCGGGCACGCCGTTCAATCTCACGCTTCGCGCGGTGGACGCCTACTGGAACCTGGTCCCGGGCATCAACGACCAGGTCGCGCTCACCAGCACCGATGCCTTCGCCGGCATGCCGGCCACCACGACCCTTCAGAATGGACTCCGCCTCCTCCCCGTGACGCTCTACAAGTCCGGGACGCAAACGATCACGGCCACCGATGCCGACAACGGCTCGATCCTGGCCAACACCTCGAGCGCGGTCACCGTCACCGGCGGCGCCTTCTCGAAGGTCTTGATCCTCGCGCCGGGCGAATCGCCGGCCCCCGGCACGGTCAGCGGCCGGACCGGCACGGCGACCGATCAGTCGATCAACTACTCCTTCACGGTCACCGTGCTCGCCACCGACGCCTGGTGGAATCCGGTAGCCGGCGCGACCGATGTGGTGCAGATCACCAGCAACGATCCGCTCGCGACGCTTCCCCCGAACACCGCGATGGTGAACGGGCAGGCCGATTTGAACATTCGCCTCGCGACCGGTGGATTCCAGCAGATCACGGTCGCGGACGTGACGAATCCTTCTAAGACCGGGAGCACGACTCAGGTCAGGGCGATTTCGAGCGGATTTCATCTCGAGGCATCGGTCACGCCAGGGACGGCGCGTGCCGGCGAGCCCTTCACGCTCACCGTGAAGGTGACGAACGACGCCGGAAGCGTCATCCAGGAGATCAACTCCTTCGTCACCGTCGAGGTGCAGAACGCCTCGAGCCAGGCGGCGGGCCGCGGCGCGCTCCTGACGACGCAGTTCCAGCTCCTCCAGGGCCAGCGCTCGGTCTCCGAGACCTACACGTTCGCGGAGCCGGTCATCTTCGTGGTCCGTGACGACGCGGGGAACGCGCCGGGCGTTACCGGCGTCATCAACATCACACCCGGCGCCCCGGCGGCGATTCGCTTCACCAGCTCGCCCCCGTGGGTCGGCGGCAACAAGCACGCGACCCTGACCGCCCGCGTGGTCGACGCTTTCGAGAACGGCGTTCCCGACCGCGCCGTGGTCTTCAGCCAGCTCTCGGGAACCGGCACCACGACGTCGATCGACTCGCTCACCGACGCGAGCGGCAACGCGCGTGCCGACTTCCTGGCCCCGCGGAATCCGGAGCACAACCTGATTCGCGCCACGGCGGGTGCCCTGATCCAGGACCTCGACCTCGAGGTCGCCTTCGTCGATCCGACGGCCGTCGGCGGTTACGTCACGAACTACCCGAACCCGTTCCACCCGCCGCTCGAGCCGACGACGATCGCCTACAAGCTCGACGACCTGGCCACGGTCACCATCCGGATCTACACCCAGTCCGGAAATCTGGTGAAGCGCATGGTCCTCGACCGTGGCGCGGCCGGCGGAACCGCGGGCCTGAATGAAGTGCTCTGGGATGGGAAGAACGGTAAGGGCGAGGTTGTTTCCAGCGGTGGTTATGTCGCGTTGATCGAGGCCCAGGGAACGGGCGAAACCATGCACGTCATTCGCCGCAAAATCGCGGTGGTCCGTTAGGCGAGGAGGAAGAATGTTTCGCACGCATCGCCATATCGCGGCCGCCCTGGTGGCCACGGTGTTCCTGACCGGCGCCGCCGCAGCGCGCGCCGCCGACGAGAGTGGTGGCACGCCGGGTGGCTGGCTCTCCTCGTACGTCTCCGCACGGGCACTCGGTCTTGGTGGCGCCTACGTCGGCGCCGCGGATGACGCCGCGTCGGTCATCTGGAATCCGGCCGGCCTGGCCATGCTGGTGCCGAACGAAGTTCGCTTCGAGACGGCCCAGCTGTTCGAGGACACGTCGGTCAACGCCTTCAACTTCGCCGTGCCCGGGAACAAGCTCCCGAGCTTCGGCCTCAGCATCGTGTCGATGCAATCGGGCGCGTTCCAGCGGACCAATGCCATGAACGACCCGCTGGGCGACTTCCACGAGGGCGAGACGGCCTATCTCTTCACCATCGCCCGGAACATCAATCCGCGCCTGGCGCTCGGCACCAATGTGAAACTCGTCCGCCAGACGGTGGAGGACTTCAATGCCGGCGGCGTCGGGTTCGATCTGGGCGGCGTCTACGACGTCACTCCGAACTTGCGGCTGGGACTCTCGGTCCTGAATCTGGGCGGGCCGAATTTGCAGCTTCGCGATACGAAGGAGACCTACCCGGTGGAGTTCCGCGGTGGCTTCGCGGCCACGCTCTTCAACGGCCGCGGACTTCTCACGGCCGAGCTCGACCAGGCGTCGGGCCCCGGTATGCGCGTGCGCGGCGGGTCGGAGTACTGGGTCCAGCCGATGCTGGCGCTTCGCGTCGGATACAACGACGAGAGCCCCGGCGGCGGACTTTCCTACCGCTTCAACAGCAAGTACCAGTTCGACTACGGTGTCCTCGATCATCCGCTCGGCCTGACGCACCGGATCGGTCTGTCGTATCGCTTCGGCGGGTTCTTCGCTTCCGCCAAGGCCTCGCCCGAGATCTTCTCGCCGACCGGCGAGTCGGCCGTGACGAAGATCTCGCTCAACGCGCGCACCAAGTCGGAGCCCGATTCGTGGTCGCTCGCCGTTCTCAACAAGAGCGACGAGACGGTCCGGCGCTTCGGCGGCAAGGGCCAGCCTCCCGCGCATCTTCTGTGGGACGGCAAGGACGAGACCGGCCTGCCGCTGCCGGACGGCACCTATCGCTACACGCTCGAAGTGCTTGACGCCGACGGCCGCACCATCGAAAGCCGCACGCGCAGCGTCGAGATTTCCACCGGCGGCCCGCAGGGCTCCGTCCCGGTCATTCCGGTCCAGTAAGGCACGGGGGTCTCGAGCCATGAACCATTCTCGCATTGCCACGTGGTTTCTAGCGGCCGGCGCCGCCGGGCTCCTTCTGGGAGCCCCGGTAGCCGCCGCGGGCGGCGACTCGGAGTCGCCGCCGGCCGCGGGATTGAAGGAGACGGGAGTTCGTTACGAGCAGGTCCGGCTTCTCCGCGATGCCGATCGGGTCGCGGGATTCGATGAAGTGACCCGCTCCGCCGCGGCCATCGCCCGCGGCGGAAGCGACGACGAGAAGGCGGCGGCACGCGCGCTGGCGGCCACGGTGGCGAGCGAACGGGGCGAGAAGACTCTGGCCTCGGAGGAGTTCCGGCGTGCCGCCGACGGCTTCGGCAAGGGGATCTTCGCGGACGACGCTTCCTTCGCGTCGATCCAGGCGCTCGAAGCGTCGGGCGACGACGTTCGCGCGGCCGGCGAGTGGGTCGAATGGACGAACCGCTTTCCACAGAGTCCGCTCAAGGGCGAGGCGCTCCTGGCGCAGGCGTGGAACGCGCTCCGGCGTGGCGACCCCACGGTGGCGCGGAAGCATCTCTCCGCCTTGATCGCGGCGCAACCCTGGGCGGCCGGTGATCGGCGCGTGGCGCTGGCGCAGGCGACGGCGCTCTATGCGCAGGGCAAGCCGGCCGAGGCATCCTCCGCGCTGACCAAGGATGTGACCGGGGCCGCCGCGACCTATCTCCGCGGACTGCTCTACCGGTCGCAGGGAAACGTGCTCCGCTCGGCGGCCGCGTTCCAGGAGGTGGCCGATCGCTACCCCGACTCTCCGCTCCGTGATCCGGCGCTGCTCGGGAAGGCCGACGCCTTCCTGGTGGCGCGCGACTATCGGAGCGCGGTGGAGGAATTCAACCGCGCCGCGACGCGCGCCAAGGATCCGCGTGTGGTCGCCGAGGCGGAGCTTCGCGCGGCCGGAGCGCTCTCGCTCCTCGGCGCGTCCGACTCGGCGCTGGCGCTCCTCCGCGGCGTGGCCGAGCGCCATGCGGGCACGACGGTAGGCGGCCGCGCCCAGTTCCTCATCGGCGATCTTCTCGCGACGCGCGGCCAGAACGCCGAGGCGATCGTGGAGTTGAACAAGGTGCTGACGATCTACTTCCAGCAGTCGGTGGCTGCCAGCGCGCAGTACCGCGTGGCTCGCTGCCTCGACGCCATGGGGCGTCCGAACGACGCCACCGGTTCCTACCAGGCCGTCGTCTCGGGTTACCCTCAGGAGCCGGAAGCCCCGGCGGCCGCCTATCAGGCCGGCGTGGGCCACCAGGGGCAGAATCGCCCCCGTTCGGCCGCGCCCTACTTCCAAATCGTGCTCGATCGCTACGTGCCGCCGTCCGACTCGGCCGGGAAGCCGGTGGTGCCGGTCGCCGACAAGCGGGACGTCGTCGACGCCTCGCTCTGCCTCCTGCTCGAGTCGTACCGCCGTGCGGGTGACCTGGGCCAACTGGCCGGCGCGCCGCACCTTCTGCTGCAGCGGATGCCTCCCAGCCGTTCACCGTGGCGCGCCTATGCCATGCTGATCGACGCCGACGCCATGGCCGCGCAGTCACGCCACGCGGAGGCGCAGACGACGCTGGAGCGCCTGATCGCGGACTTCCCCGATCACAAGGTCAGCGCCTCGGCGACGAAGCTCCTGGCCTGGACCTACGCGCAGCAGGGCCGCGACAGCCTGGCCGTCGCCACCGAGGAGCGCCTGGTCGCCCGCTGGGGCGGCGCCTCCGACGCGACCGTCGTGAGCGGCGCGATCCTCGACATCGCGCACGTCCGCTTCAATCAGAAGCGCTATCGCGACGCCGCGGCGGGTTACGACGACTTCCTGAGACGCTATCCCGAGAACTCGCGCCGCAATCAGGCGCGCTACCAGGCCGGCCTCGCCTACATCCGCGCGAATCGCGCGGGCGACGCCGTCGACCGGTGGGAAGCGATCGTGCGCGACAGCGCCTCGGCCCCCATCGCGGAGCGCGCGTGGGCCCGCGTGGGCGATCTCTACTTCCAAGCACAGCGCTACGAGGACGCGAAGCGCTGCTACCGCGGACTCCTGGAACACTTCACGGCCACCGACGCGGCCGCGCTGGCGACGCTCCGGCTGGGCCAGTGCGACTACAATGCCGGCCGCGATGCCGATGCGCTCGCCTCCTACTCGCAAGTGATGGAGCGCTACCCCGACAGCCCGTTCGCCAAGGAGGCGAGCCGCGGTACGGAACTCTCGCTCTACCGCCTCGGCCAGTCGCCGAAGGGCGCCGCCACGCTGGCCGCGCTGGTGGAGAAGTATCCGACGAGCGCCTATGCCGCCGATGCGGTATTCCAGATCGGCAAGTCGCGCTATCAGGCCAAGGAGTGGGCCGAGGCGGCCGAGTCGTTCCGCCGCGTCGTGAGCCAGTTCCCCGGATCGCAGTCGGCGGACCAGGCACAGTTTCTCCTGGCCGACGCGCTCACGCGGGCTGGATCGCGCGATGAAGCGGCGAACGCGTACGACCAGTTCCTCGCCTTCTTCCCGGAGAGTGAGCTGAGGCCGTCGGCCATCTTCCAGCTAGGCCTTCTCCGCTTCGAGTCCCAGGACTTCGGGCGGGCCGCGGTCGCCTTCACGCAGGCGCTCGACGAGAGCGCCTCGACGGAAGTCCGGTCGGCGTCGCGCTTCAATCTGGCGCTCTGCCAGCGGCAGTTGGGCCAAGCCGAGGAGGCGAGGGCAACACTGATGAGCCATCGCCAAGAATTCCCCTCCGATTCGCGCGCGGCGGAGGTCGCCTATCAGCTGGCCGACCTCGACGAGGCTTCGGGCAATCCGGCAAACGCCGAAGCAGAACTCAATCGCGCGCTCGACGCGGGCCCCCGGGGTCCGCTCTCGATCGAATTGCTCTTCCGGCTGGGGCGCGTCCTCGAAGCCCAGAGCCGCGAGAAGGAAGCGCTGAACGCTTACGAACGCGCCGCGGCGGCGCCGGACCGGAAGAACGCGTTCCGGCTCTCGGCGGTCGCACGCTGTGCCTTCCTCTACGAGAAGACGAAGCAGGTCGTTCGGGCGCACGACGCCTATCGTGACATCGCCATCAATTCGAAGGACCGCGAACTGGCCGCCGCCGCGGCGGGTCGCGCGTCTCAGCTCGAAGCGGGCCGGAAGCGCCGCTAACCCCCGGGACCCAGGAAAGGAGCCCCCGAGATGTTTGAGAATTTCGATTGGATCAACGCGATGCGGCAGAGCCCTGTGATGGTGATCATCCTTGGCTGCAGCATCCTCACCTTCGGCTTCGCGCTCGAGCGCGCCATGTACTACTGGAAGCGCCGCGGCAATCCGGACGGCGTGCTGGCCACCGCGATGATCGCGCTTCGCTCCGGTAATCGCGAGGAGGCGATTCGCGCCTGCACGTCCTCTCCGCATCCGGTCGGCCCGGTAGCCGCCGAGACGATTCGGAGCCTCGACATGCCGGCCGACGCGGCGGAAGAGAAGCTCCACATCACGCTGAGCGAGCAGAAGCTCCAGCTGGAGCGGAACCTCGGCTTCATCGGAACGATGGGCAACACCGCGCCGCTGATCGGCCTTCTAGGAACGGTCTGGGGCATCATGCGTGCGTTCCACGACATGGCGAGCACCGGTTCGGCCGGTCCGTCGGTCGTCGCCGCGGGCATCGCGGAAGCACTCTTCACCACGGCGGCCGGCCTTCTGGTGGCGGTCCCGGCGGTGCTGGTCTACAACCACTTCGTCCGCCGGATGAGCGTCATGCTCACGGTGGCCGAGAACCATGCGCGCTCGATCCGTCTCAGCGGTACCTACGCCGTCTCCGGCAACCAGAACGTCACGTCGCGGGCCGCCTAGCCGCGCTGCCGGCGACAACTCGAAAGGAGACGACGCGTGCGACGACGCAAGCGAGGACCCCAGGCACCCGACGGGATTCACGACGTCAACATGACGCCGTTGATCGACGTCTCCCTGGTGCTGGTCGTGATCCTCATGGTGGCCACGCCGATGGCCTTCCAGTCGAGCATCGCGGTCCAGAGGGCGGCGAAGAGCGGTCAGAAGGCCGACCGGGTCGCCCATGCCGAGCGGATCGAAATCCGGATCGTCTCGGCCGACAGCGTGATGGTGAATCGCGCGCCGGTGTCCCGCGACCGGATCGAGGGAACGCTCCGACCGCTCCTGGCGCGTAGCGCCACGCGGACGGTCGTGGTCCGTTGCGCGGATGGC
>JANNMC010000389.1:0-13490 GCA_031397435.1 Candidatus Eiseniibacteriota bacterium | reverse complement strand
CTCGAGGGCTACAAGATCGCCCTCGACAACATCGACGAGATCGTCGCGCTCATCAAGGCGTCGGCGAACACGGAGAAGGCCCGCGAAGGGCTCATGGCCCGCTTCGGACTCTCGGAGATCCAGGCGAACTCGATCCTCGATATGCGCCTCGCCCGCCTCACCGGCCTGGAGCGCCAGAAGATCGAGGACGAGTACCTGGCCGTGATCCAACTGATCGAGCAGCTCCGCGCCATCCTCGCCAGCCCCGCCAAGGTCCTCGCCATCATCAAGGACGAGCTGGCGGTGGTGCGCGAGAAGTATGGCGACGAGCGGCGCACGCGCATCGAGGCCGCGTCGGGCGACTTCGACATCGAGGACCTGATCGCCGAGGAAGACATGGTGGTCACGCTCTCGCACGCGGGCTACATCAAGCGCCTTCCGCTGGCCGCCTACCGGAGCCAGCGCCGCGGAGGGCGCGGCGTCACGGGCGCCGGCACGCGCGAGGAGGACTTCATCCAGCATCTCTTCGTCGCCTCCACGCACGCCTACATGCTGGTCTTCACCGACCGCGGGCGCGTCCACTGGGTGAAGGTGCACGAGATTCCACAAGTCGGCCGCGCCGCGAAGGGGAAGGCGATCGTGAACCTGGTCGACATCGGCCAGACCGAGCGCGTCGCCGCCGTTCTCACGGTGAAGGAGTTCGACGCGAACCGCTTCCTCATGATGGCCACGGCGCGCGGGACGGTGAAGAAGACCCCGCTCGACGCCTACGCCAATCCCCGCCGCGGCGGCATCGTCGCGATCGGCGTGGAGGAGGGGGACCACCTGATCGAGGTGGCCATCACCGACGGCACGCAGGACATCATCCTCTCCAAGCGCGACGGACAGGCGATCCGCTTCAAGGAGACCGACGTTCGCCCCATGGGCCGCACGGCCCACGGCGTGCGCGGCGTGACGCTGGCGCCGGACGACGCGGTGGTCGGGATGATCGCCGTGAAGCGAACGGCCAGCCTCCTGGTGGCGACGGAGAACGGCTACGGCAAGCGCTCTCCGATCTCGGACTACCGCGTGACCGGCCGCGGTGGGAAGGGGATCATCTCCATCCAGGCGAACGAGCGAAACGGCTTCGTCGTCGCGGCCCTGGAGGTCGTGCCCGAGGACGAGGTGATGCTCATCACGCGCGGCGGGATGATCATCCGCACGCCGGTCGAGGGGATCTCGGAAATCGGACGCAACACGCAGGGTGTCCGCCTCATCAACCTGGAGCCCGGCGATCAGTTGATCGACGTCGCGCGGGTCGAGGAGAGGGAAGAGAGCGAGGAGGCGTAGCCCCCTGACCAACGACGTCCGCATTCCCGCATCGACGGTCCGGCGCCTCTCGGGGTACTACCGCGTCCTGGAAGAACTGGAGAGCGAGGGACAGCGCACCGTCTCCTCGCAGGGTCTCGCCTACGCCAGCGGAGTGACTTCCGCTCAGGTCCGAAAAGACCTCTCCTACTTCGGCAACTTCGGGAAGCGCGGCCTTGGCTACGCCGTCGGGCGGCTCCGGAAGGAGATCCGCCTCATCCTGGGGCTGAACCACCGCTGGCGCGTGGCGCTGGTGGGAGCCGGGAACATGGGCTCCGCGCTCTTCGCCTACAAGGAATTCCGCCGCCAGGGCTTCGACATCGTCGCCGTCTTCGACGTGAGCGACGACCGCGTGGGGCAGAAGTGGCGCGATCTCACCGTAAGCCACATCGACGACGTCCAGGCGGAGACCGCGCGGCTCTCGCTCGAGATCGGCGTGATCGCCGTTCCGGCCCGCTCGGCGCAGGCGGTGGCCGATCGGCTGGTGGCCGCGGGGATGAAGGGGATCCTGAACTTCGCTCATCGCCGCATCCAGGTCCCACCCCACGTGGCGCTTCGAACGGTGAATCTCTCCATCGAACTGGAGGGCCTGGCGTTCGGCATCAAGGCGCTAACGGTCAAACCCGCTCGCGTCCGCGTTCGCTGAACCGCGCCGACCTCGCCCTCCTCCTCGTCGCCGCCATCTGGGGCACGACCTTCGCGCTCCTCCGCGACTCGGTTCGCATCCTTCACCCCGCCGATCTCATGGCGCTCCGGTTCACCATCGGCGGCATCGTTCTCGTCGCGATCTACCGGAAGCGGATCTGGCCGCTCCAGCGCCGGTGGCTGATCGACGGTGCGTGGCTGGGGCTATGGCTTGGCGCCGGCTACCTGGCGCAGGTGATCGGCCTCGCCACGATCTCCGCCTCCCGCTCGGCGTTCATCACGGGGAGCTATGTCGCGGTCGTTCCGATTGTCGCGTACGCGGTCTGGAGGACGCGGCCCAAGTTCGGAGAGTTCCTCGGCATCCTGCTCGTCCTGGCCGGACTCTTCGCCTTCTCCGCCGATAGCGGCTTCTCCCTGGGGCCGGGCGAGTTCTGGACGCTAGGCTGCGCCTTCACCTTCGGGGTGCAGATCGTCATCACGAACATCGTGGTGAGGCGGAGCGATCCGATGGCGCTCTCCGTCATCCAGATCGCGATGGGCGCGCTGATGGGGTGGATCTTCGTCGGCGCGCGTGGCGGGATCGGGACGCCGTGGACGGAGATCCCGTGGCCCACGCTCCTCTATCTGGCGATCTTCGCCACGTCGCTGGTCATCGCGCTCCAGACCTGGGCGCTCGGCCGCACCTCGCCGATCAAGGCGGGCCTGATCTTCTCGCTGGAGCCGGTCTTCGCGGCGATCTTCGCGGGGCTCTTCTTCGGGGAGCGGATGACGGCGCGGGAGATGCTGGGGGCGGCATTCATCATGGGCGGAATCGTCGTCACCGAACTGTGGGGGCGCGTGAGCGACTGGCTCGGTGCGCGCCGCGACGCGGGGAGTTAGCGCGGGGTCGTGGTGGACGGACTCCCGTCGTGGGGAAGATCAGCCGCGAATGCCCGAAACCCTTCGATCAGCGCTCGGGCGAGGGATGGCGCTTCCGGGGTCGGTTCGAGCGGCAGTTCGCCAGGCTCTCCCGGACGCGGCACAAGGAGCCGCTCGGGGAGCCGGGGAACACTATCGGGGAGTACGTTGTCCGAGGAGCTGGCGTAGTCGGCCGCCCATGCTTCGCTGCCGCTCGCGAGATCGTAGAGCGTCACCCGGACCCTCGCGTCGCGGCTTGCCGCGCGCGTGCCGAAGTCCGAAGATGCCGCGCCGGAACGATCCCCATACCTAGCGTTGTACGCACGACGTGCGCGCGGAAACCGGACGACGTTCTTATCCACACGAGCTAGAAGTGCGAAGCGGACGACTTCGCCAAGTCTCGCCGCCAGTTCCAAGCGCTCCGGCTCGGTGAGTTTCCCCGCCGATTGATAGGCCGAGAGGATTCGCCGATAGACCGGTAGCCCCAGCGAATCGCGCACCTCGCCGGCGCTCCGAAACGGAAGATCGGGGCGCGCCTCGCGCATCACTGCCTCCAGCGCGGCGACGAGCGGCGGCCTCACCTGCTCCACCTCCTCGATCACCGTGACGCCGACGATCGCGAGGCCCCCCGCACGAAGCGCCTCCGCTGTGACGCCGGACTCGGCCACGTGGACGGCCCGCTCCGCGGCGCACCCCGAGAGCAGGGCGCCGGCCAAACAGAGAAGTGCGGCGGCGGCCCTCTCGATACCGTATCTTCCTCGGGTCATGCGACTCTTCCTCATCGGATGTTTCGGTCTCGTCGGCACGCTCGCCAGATATGGCCTCCAGAGCGTGGCGCAGCGTCAGTTCGGATCAACGTTCCCATACGGCACGCTGGCGGTCAACGTGATCGGATCGTTTCTGGTTGGATTCGTGGCGGCGGTGACGCTGGAGCGCGTGATGGTCTCCGCCAATCTGCGGGCGGCCATTCTCATTGGATTTTGCGGGGGATTTACGACGTTCTCCGCGTTCACGTGGGAGACGCTTCTCCTGGCCCGGGACGGAAACCCCATCGGGGCCATCGCCAACATCGCGGCACAGGTAGTGCTTGGGCTCCTGGCCGTATGGGCCGGGTACATGGTCGCGATTAAGTTCTAGCCCGAGCCCTCACCCCGAGCAGCCGCTTCAAGCATCCCACCTAGTTCGCTCCAATTCGCCCCGGTCATGGCGAGCGGAGGCGCGACCACTACCCGACTCGGGCCGGCGGCGTGAAGCAGGAGCCCGCGACCCGCCGCAGCGCGTACAATCCCAGCCGCTCCGCCACGCGCTCCTTCCGCAATACCGAACCCCGCCAGCATCCCAAGCCCGTCGATCGCCGAATTCACTCGAGCCGCCGCCGGCGCCAGCGCCGCGCGCAGCTCCCGCTCCATCCCTCGCGCACGATCGTGATACCCGCCCGCGCCGAGCGCGCGAAGCACGGCGCGCCCCACCGCGGCGGCGATCGGATTTCCCCCGTAGCTCTGATGGTGCTCCACCAGCGCGCCATCCCCTCGTCCCGGCGCCGACTCGAGCACCTTCGCCACGTGCGCCGCGATCAGTACGCCGGCAACCGGAGCGAACCCGGCCCCCGCTCCCTTTCCGAACACCACGAGGTCGGGGACGGCACCGGCGTCCTCCGCCTGCTCGTCGGCCAGGCGCCGCCATGCGAAGAGCGCGCCGACTCGGCCAAACCCGGTCAGCACTTCATCGGCGATCCAGAGCGCTCCCGCCGTGTCGCAGCGCGCGCGTCGCTCCGCCAGCGCGCCGGGGCGCGGCATCTCGACACCGAGTCCCGCCGTCGGGATTGTCTCCGCGATGAACGCGGCGGACTCAGAGTCCCCTTCCGTCGCGTCAGCCGCGGGGAGCCCTTCCAGCCGCGGCCCGAGCGCCACCTCCCATGGCGACCGCCGCTCCGCCCACCCGGTCACGCCGAGGGCGCCGAGCGTGGCGCCGTGATAGTGGCCGTGCAGCGAACGGATCGAGGTCCGCTTCTCGCGCCCCAACGCGCGCTGGTAAGCGATCGCCACCTTGATCGCGGCGTCCACCGCCTCGCTCCCGGAGGAGGTGAGGAGCACGCGCGTGAACGGCGGGCCCACCGCCTCGAGCAACTCCGCCCGGTAGGCTTCCGCCTCCTCGCTGTCAAATCGTGTGGGACGCGCATGGGGGAGCCGCTCGGCGGCGCGCGTCATCGCCTCCACCAGGTCGGGCCGCGTGTAGCCGAGCGTGACGCAGAAGGCGCCGGAGGTGGCGTCGAGATAACGGCGCCCCTCGCGATCCCAGACATGGCATCCCTCCGCGCGAACAAGAACCGGGCGGTCGTTTCCCAGGTGTGTTGACGTCGGGAGGGAAGCGTCGCGAGGCGTGGGGGACATGCCCCGGAGGATAGGGAAGTGCGGCGGGCGGCGCTAGCCGCTCGTCGGGACGCGCGCGGCAGCGCGTTGAAGCGCGGATACTTGCTCGGAGTGAAGCCGGAGCGCCGATGCGAAGAGGAGGCACGACTCGGCGCGGGTCAGCTTTCGTGTCGACTTGGCCAGTGCCTCGAATCCGGCGTCGAGTAGCGGAATGGCCGGACGAGGCTTCACCGCCGCGACCTTCTCGCGGACTTTCTTACCCTTCGCCTTCGCCACTTTCGCGGCCTTTACCAAGCGCACGCGCTCCGCCTCGGCTTTCTTCTTCCGGGCACGGTAGTCGGCGTCGGACTTCGCCTTCGCCTCCACCAGAGCCTTCTCGGCCGCCTCGTCGCCGGCGAACTGGCGATTGAAATCGAGCGCGAGGGCGTCGGGTTTGATCGCCGCCAGTGTCCGCGCGCGCGCCGCCCCCCGGTCGAGGCAGCGAAGGAGCAGTTCCAGCGCGTCGTCCCGTTCGATCGTGTCGCTCGCCCGGTGCTCCCGCGCCGCGCCGACGTCCAGGATTCCCGAGTCGACCAACGCGTCGAGCGACGACGAGAACTCGTCCTTCGTGAACGGCGTGGCCAGGCGGAAGGCGCTGACCAGCGCGCGGTAGAAATCGGCGCGCGAGATCTCGTCGTCCGGCTCGAACCGGTCGCGATCTACCGGGAGGAGCCCGTCGCGCGTCGCCGCCAGAGCGTAGCGGGCCTGCCAGGTTCCCGGCTCCAGATCCTCGAAGCGGCGGACGTGCGATTCCAGAAATGCCAGCGGATCGACCGTGGGGATTCTGGCGAACGACCGCTCTTCCACGGTCGTCTCGTCCTCTTCGTCGGCCTCTTCCCCTTCCGCCGATTCCACGGGGAGCGACTTCCGCACCTCCAGATGAAGATGCGCCGACGACGCGCGGCCGGTCCGCCCGACCTTGCCAAGCGGCTGGCCGGCAGAGATGACTTCGCCCCGCTTCACCACGACCGACTTGGGAGCGAGATGCCCGTAGAGCGAATGAATCGTCTCGCCGTTCGCCAGCGTGTGTCGGACAACGACGTAATTTCCCCAGCCGGTCCGCCACTTGTAGCCCGCGCGATAGCGGTACCCGGTGACGTACGTCCGCTTCCCCTTCACGATCTTGGGGACCTTCATCCTCTGCTTCTTCTTGTACTTGATCAGCGCGCTGGCGTCGGCCACCACCACCACGCCCGATGCGATGGAGCGCACCTCGGCGCCGCCGCGCCCGTTGGCGAGATCGACGCCGCGGTGAATCCGCGTCTTCTTCCGCTTTCCGTGGCGCGTCGTGAGGTACTCGTCGGAGACGTAGAAGCCGCCGCTCTCGCCGGAGCGTCCCTTGGTGTAGTCGAGTTCGTCGCCCACCGGATAGACGAACGCCCCGGCCACGGGCACCTCATCGGCGGCCGCGATCGGGGCAAGGAACAGCACGGCGAGGAGCGCCGCGTGAAGCAGGCGCCGGGCCGTCACGATCTAGTCGTTCTCCCCGTCCGCACCAAGCTCGGGGCGGTTCAGGCCGAAGCGAAAGGTCCAATCGAGGATGCGGCGCGCTTCGGCGAAACGGAGCGCGTTGCTCGGAGCGCCCAGCACGACCGCGGTCACGGCCGCGCCCGTCGGGGTCTCGACGCTGGTGACCAGGCAGTAGCCGGCCTCGTTGATGAAGCCCGTCTTGCCACCGGTGACGCGCCACTTGCTCCGGAGGAGCCGGTTCGTGTTGACCAGGTTGTGCATCTTCCGGTTCGACGCGAACGAGTAACTCTGCTTCTGCATGATGGCGCTCACGATCGGATTCGCGGCCGCGGCGTTCAGGAGCCGCGCCACGCCCTCGGCCGTGGCGACGTTCTGTTCGCTCAAACCGGTGGGCTCCACGAAACGGGTGCCCGTCAGCCCCAGCGAAACCGCCTTCGCGTTCATGCGGAGGACGAACTCCTCGTTCGTGAGGCCGCAGGTACGGGCCAGCGTCTTCGTGGCCACGTTGTCGCTCGACATGATGGAGGCGTGAATCAGGTCCCGGATGGTGATCTCCTCACGGGCGCGGATCCGCGATCGGCTGGAGTGCCTCACGTCTTCCGGAAGCACCTCCACCGTGCGTTCCCAGTCAGGTTCGGTGTCGAGAAGGACCATGGCCGTCACGAGCTTGGTGAGGCTCGCGATCGGCATGACCCGTTCCGGATTCTTCTGGAAGAGGACGCGCCCGGTCGACTCGTCGACCACGTAGGCGGCCTTCACATGGAGGCGCGGGATGCCGTACGGCGTCACGGCCGGCAGGCGTAGGGCCTGGACCGGACGGCGGCGAACCCGGCGGCGCTTGCGGGGTGTCTTCCGCTTGGCGGTGGTGGCCGTGGACGTGGCCGCGGCCAGTTCCATCGTTCCGGCTCGGTTCCCTACCGCCGCCGCGGGGAGCGATTCCACAGCAATCGCGGCCGCGGGCGTCTCCAGGAGGAGCGCCAACCCCACTACCCATACGATGCGACGAGCCAAAACGGTAGAAATCATGTCAGTTGTGCCCTCGGCCGGACGTCGTCCATGTCGTGCGGTGGAATGAAGGCAAGCAGTTGCCTTCTCCAGGGTTATCGGACCGGGCAGGCCGTTGTGAAGCGGAATATTGAAGATTCGGGCTGGAGAGCCCCGTTGACACAAGTTTATCACGATCGAGGGGGGGCGACCAAGCGCGGAAGGGCCCCGGAGGGGGCCCCTCGCACGCCCGGCGGGGCAGACTGGCGGGGTCGCGCCCGCCAGCCGCCCCCTTCAACCACATCGTGCTAGCTGCCCGATCGGCTGCCGGAGCGGCCGCGAACACTCTCGCGGAGCTCCCGCCTCAGTTCCTTCAACTCCGCCTTTAACTCATCGAGCTCCTGGCGCAGCTCCTCCATCTCCTGATGGAACCGGGGACCAGGGGTCATCATCTTGAAGTCGCCATCCATCTTCTCCGGGTCCATGCCGCCCTCGCCCCGCCACTGGGGTCCGGGGGCTCCCATCATCATGTCGTGCGGCCGCTTGGCGATCTCGACCTTCAGAGTCTTCCGGAGTCCTTCGCGGAAGAGCACGACGTCCACCTTGGCACCGGGCTCCAGTCCGCGCACGGCATCCACCAGGTCACCCGAGTTCGCGACCTTCTCGCGATTCACTTCCACGATCACGTCACCATTGCGGATACCGGCGTCATCGGCCGGGCTCTCATCCTCGACGCGATTCACCAGGGCGCCTTCGTCGGTCGAGAGGTCGCGGGCCTTCATGAGGGCCCGGGAGATGTTCTGAACCTGAACGCCCAGATAGCCACCCTTCGCGTCAGCGCGCTCCACCCGGTTGCGGATGACCCGGCTCTCCTGCTTCTCCTGATCGTCCGCGTCCTCGTCATCGCCCGGGTGCGCCCAGGCGGGGGTGACCATTCCGAGAACGGTGAGCGAGAGCGCCACGGCAAGAAACCTGCGCCCGGACCGCAAATACCTTTCAAGACTCATTTTGACCCTCCTTGAATTGATGATCCGGCGTGCCTCCCGCCTTCCCCTACCCCCATGAACGGGAGCGGGTTCCAGGGGAATGCCAGGCAGCGCCTGGGGGGTGGGCTAGCGGGAGGGTTGTAGCTGGAACGTGGAGCAGCCGCGAGGGCGTGCTCCAACCGGGCCGCAGGCGGCCCGGAGGGCGGGGCTCAGGTCGCGGAGGTTGAAGTTTCCCTTCGCGGTATCGCAGAAGAGCGGGTCTCCGACCAGGGTGTCCTTCGACGGAAGGCTTCCGAGCGCGGCGCCGGAGGGATCGTGGATCAGGTTGCACTCATACCGTGGCGACGATTCGATGCCGGTCAGCGCGAGCTGGTCCTTTCCCTCGACCACGAAAATGTTCTTCACGATCTCCGGGGAGGTCTTCACCGCGAGGATGGTGGCGCCCACCCCTTCGGTGGCGTTCTTGTAGAAGGTGTTGTTGCTGATCGTCTGATTGACGTTGGCGTCGAACCGCCCCAGCACACCGATCGCGGCGCCACCGGCGGTCGCGCGATTCTGATTGAAGATCGAGAGTCCCACCAGCAGTTGCGATGCGTCGGCATGCACTCCGCCGGCCTGCGCCGCCCGGTTCTCGGTCAGCTCACAACGCGAGATCGAGACGAACGCGCGGTTGATGGCCGCCACCGCGCCGCCGGCCACAGCCGAGGAGTTGCGGAGGAACGTGGAACCGGCGATCGTCACCCGGGAGGAGTCGGCGAGAATCGCACCTCCGAGCGTCTTCTCGGCGCGGTTCTCCTCGAAGCGGCAATTCCGAAGCGGCACCAGCATCTCGCTACGCTCCAGGTAGAGCGCCCCGCCGCCGACACCCTTGTTCCGGTAGAACATGGAGCTAAGCATGAAGCCCGTCGACTCATGCATCTGAACCGCGCTCCCCATGTTCTCGGTGAAACGGCAGTCGGCGATCTTCAGGGCGCTGCACTGCCAGGCGGCGATCGCGGATTCCCAGTTCTTCGTGAAGACGCAGTAGTCGATGGAGAACGTCGTGTCGCGAAGGGCGTAGATCCCGCCGCCGGCGACCGCCTTTCCGCCCCGGATCCCAAAGCCGACGATGCCGCCACCGTTCACGCCTTCGATCTGGAGCACGCGCACGGAGTCTCCACCGTCCAGGATCGTGCTGTCGGGGCCGGATGCGGCGAAGAGAATGAGCGATTTCTTTAGCATGAGTGGGCCGCGGTAGATCCCGGCTGAGACCCAGATTGTGTCGCCGGGCGCGGCGGCATCGATGGCCGCCTGAAGGGTGCGGTGTTCCTTGGGGACAAACCACCGCCGGGCATCGGCGCGGTCCGCGGGGATTGCCGAGAGCGCGACGGCAAGCAGGATGCAGGCGGACGCGAGCCGCCAGAGGCTAGAGCGCATGGGCTTCCTCCGCCGGCATGTCGCCCGCCAGGACGAGAACGTAGGTCTCGGGAGTGAGATAACGGCGAGCGGCCTCGGCGGCGGCCTCTCGCGTGACGCCGCGGATGAGCGATTCGTAGCGTTCCAGGTAGTCGCCGCCCAGCCCGTAGAGTTCCACCGCCAGAAATTGCGCGGCCACTCCGGAGTTGGCCTCCAATCGGACCGGGAAGACACCGGTAAGGTAGCCCTTTGCCGCGTTCATCTCCTCGTCGGTCGGGCCGCTGTCGCGCATGCGGCGAACCTCGGCCAGGATCGACTCCACGCATCGCTCCGCGTTCGCCGGGTTCGTGCCGGCGCGGATCTGGAAGGGGCCGGCGCCGATGCCGGGATGGAGCATGGAGGTCACGCCATATACCAACCCCTGCGCGTCGCGCAGGTTCTCCATGAGGCGACTGGAAAGGGAGGCGCCGCCAAGAACGTAGTTCATCATCATGGCCGCGTCGTAGTCGGGGGCGGTCCGCGCCACGCCCGGAAACGACACCACCACATCGGCCTGCGACCGGCCGGGCATGGCCACGGCGCGGCGAACCGAGCGCGAGGGGGCTGGGGCCGCGGCGATCTCGAATCCGAGTGGATCGGCGGGCGACTTCCAGTCGCCGAACGCACGGGTCGCCGCGTCGAGCGCCTGCGAGGGCGTGACGTCTCCCACCAGGGCGAGGATCACGGCGTCGGGGCGATAACGGCGTCGGTGGAATGCCGACAAGTCGGCGCGTCCGATGGCGCGGAGCGATGCCTCGCTTCCACCGCGGTGCTCGTGAAAGGGGTGCCCGGCGGGATAGAGCAGCTCGCTCGAGCGGCGCGCGGCCACGCTCGATGTCGTCGCCTCGATCTGGCGGACGTCGTTCAGGAGCTCGGCACGAATCTTCTCGATCTGCGAGTCGGGAAACGTGGGGCGCCGTAGCGCGTCGGCCGCGATGGCGAGCACCGCGTCCAGATCCTCGGACAGCATCGTGGCGCGCACCGACACGGTCTCCGCGCCGCCGTCGAAGTGGAGCGACGCCCCGATGTCCTCGATGGCCGAGGCCATCGCCAGCTCGTCGCGCGTTTCGGTTCCCTGGTCCAGGAGGCACGCCGTGAAGCGTGCGAGTCCCGACCGCGAGCCGGGCGCCGTCGCGTCCGCCGCGTCGAAGAGCGCCCCCGCCTTCACGAGGCCCTGGATGGAAATCGTCGGATTCGCATGGTTCTCCCCGACGAGGAGCGCGAGACCGTTCGGGAGCGTCAGGCGGGTCGTGGTCGTCATGTGGCTCACGCGCCACCTCCCGTCGCGTCCGCGCCGCCGCCGGTGCCGTCGCCCGGAGGATCGAACCAGCCGACCGTGCGCGCATCGTCCAGGAGATAGGTGGAGGCCACGCGCTGCACGTCGGCGGCGGTCAGGGCGCGGATCTTCGCGGGGTACTCTTCCAGATAGCGCCACGACGCGATCGTCTCGAAGTAGCCAAGCTGATGCGAGAGGCTCTGGATCGAGTCCTTGGAGTAAAGAAATCCCGCCTCGACCTGCTTCTTCGCGCGCCGGAGTTCCGCGTCCGAGATCGGCTCGGTCCGAAGCCGCTCCGCCTCGCGGAGGATCGCCGCCTCAACGTCGGCGAGTGGCCGGTCGGGCGCCGCGGTGGCGAGCGCGATCACCAGAAAGGGGTCGCGCGCCGTCTCATTCGCCGCGTCGGCCTCGGTGGCGAGTCCCGTCTCCACAAGGGCGCGATGGAGGCGCGACGTCCGGCCGTGGCCGAGAATCATGCCGAGCACGTCGAGGGCGTAGGAGTCGGGATGCGCCATCTCCACGTTTCTCCAGGCCACGAGAACGAGGCGCGTGTCGCCCGGTTTCCGGAGCCGGAAGCGGCGCTCTCCGTGCTGCGGCCGCTCGGTCGTCGTCACGGGAGCGGACAATTCGCCCGCCGCGATGCCACCGAACCAGTGCCGCACCCGCTCCAGAGCCTGCTCGCGTTCGACGTCGCCCACCACCACCACCACGGCGTTGTTCGGCACGTAGTGGGCGCGGTAGTAGCGGCGAATCTGCTCCGTCGTGATCGACTCCACGTCGCTCCGCCAGCCGATCGTCGGCCAGTGGTAGGGATGCGCCTGGAATGCCGTGGCGAAGGTCTCCTGGTAGATGGCGCGGTGGGGATTGTCCTCGTTCCGCTCCAGCTCCGAGCGGACCACGGTCATCTCCAGGCGGTGTTCCTCTTCCGGAATGGAGGCGTTCACCATCCGGTCCGATTCGATCTCCATGGCCAGTTCCAGCTGGTCGCTCTTCAGCGTCTCGTAATAGCAGGTGTAGTCGAGCGACGTGCCGGCGTTGAACGAAGCGCCGATCCGCTGCAGCGTCCGGGAGATCTCGCCCTTCCCGAAGCGCGGCGTCCCCTTGAACATCATGTGCTCCAGGAGATGCGAGATGCCGGTGATGCCGGCGCTCTCGTTCCGCGACCCGACCCGATACCAAACGGCGAAGGAGACGACGGGAGCCAGTCGTACTTCCTGGATCAAGACCTTGAGGCCGTTCTCCAGCGTCGTTTCGAACACGGAAGAATGCGCGGCTTGAATCACGTCAACTCCTTCGGGTCAGTGCCGCGACGCATTCGATGTGCGCCGTGTGCGGGAACATGTCGACCGGGCGGACCCACTCCAGCCGGTAGCGCTCGTCGCAGAAGAGCGCGAGGTCGCGGCCAAGGGTGCTCGGATTGCAGGAAACGTAGACCAGGCGTGGAGCGCCCAGCTCGATCAGGCGGCTCACGACACCGGCGTGGAGCCCCACGCGGGGAGGATCGACCAGAACCGCGTCGATCGTGAGGAGATCGGGCGCCGGTCTCGGCGCGGTGGCGGGCCCCAGTCCGAAGCGGTCGCGAAGAAGATCCATCGCGTCGCCCGTCCAGAAGTGCGCGTTCTCGATTCCGTTCCGGGCGGCGTTTCGCTCGGCGTCGCGGACGGCCGCGGCGTTCGACTCGATCCCGATCACCTCGCGAACGCGCCGCGCGATGGGGAGCGTGAAGGTGCCGGTGCCGGAGTAGAGATCGAGGATCCGCTCGCCGCCCGATAGCGCAAGCCCCTCGAGCGCGGTAGCCAGAAGCTGCTCCGCCTGCTCCGTGTTGGTCTGGAAGAAGGAGGCGGAGGAGATCTCGAACGTGAGGCCGGCCAGGGTCTCCTCGATCCGGTCGCGCCCTGCCAGCACCCGCTCGACGTCGCCGGCCGCCACCGAAGAGAGGCGCCGCGTGGTGTTCAGCAGCACGCTTTGCACCGAAGGAACTGAAGCAGCAGGCAATGCAAAGTGCTGTAAGCGTGGCTCTCATAGCGGGTATTGTTGGTGATGTACTAAAGTTAATGAAATAAG
>JANNMC010000350.1:0-12789 GCA_031397435.1 Candidatus Eiseniibacteriota bacterium | reverse complement strand
CGCCGAGCACGCAGACCTTTCGCCCGCCGTCGAGCGTGAACTCCTCGACGAAGGGGCGAGCGACGCGGCGCGACTTCGCCACCTTCGCGAGCCCGTCGAGATCGAGTTCCACGTTGAAGTGTCCGGAGTTCGCGACGATGGCGCCGTCCTTCATGGCACGGAAGTGTTCCACGCGAAGGACGTTGATGTTTCCCGTGACGGTGACGAAGAAGTCGCCGATCTTCACCGCTTCCTCGGCCGACATCACCTGGAATCCGTCCATCACGGCTTCAAGCGCGGGAAGCGGATCGACCTCGGTCACCACCACCTTCGCGCCCATGCCGCGCGCGCGCGTCGCGAGCCCCTTGCCGCACCAGCCGTAGCCAAGCACGACGAAGGTGGAACCGGCAAGCAGGCGGTTCGTGGCGCGGAGAATGCCGTCGAGCGTGCTTTGCCCGGTACCGTAGCGATTGTCGAAGAGATGCTTCGTCTTCGCTTCGTTCACGGCCAGGATCGGGTAGCGAAGCGCGCCTTCGCGGGCCATCGCCTTCAGGCGGATGACGCCGGTCGTCGTCTCCTCCGTGCCGCCGATGACCGCCTTCGCCTGATCGGCCCGCTTCGTGTGAAGCACCGTCACCAGATCGGCGCCGTCGTCCATCGTGATCTCGGGCTGTGCGTCGAGCACCGCCGAGATGTGCTTGTAGTACGTGTCGCCGTCCTCGCCCTTGATGGCGAACGTCGGGATGGAATAGCGGTGCGCCAGCGCCGCCGCCACGTCGTCCTGCGTGGAGAGCGGATTCGACGCGCAGAGCGAGATTTCAGCCCCCCCCGCCTTCAGTGCGATCATGAGATTGGCGGTCTCCGTGGTCACGTGGAGACAGGCGGCGATGCGCTTCCCGCGGAGCGGCTTCTCCTTCTCGAACCGCGCCTTGATCTGGCGCAGGACGGGCATTTCCTTCTCGGCCCAGTCGATCCGGTTCACGCCGTCGGCGGCGAGATCCGCGTTGGCGACATGTCCATGGGTGTTCATCAGGGCGGTCTCAGGCGTCACGTTTGAGGTCCTCCACGCGGTCGAGCAGCTCCCAGCGGAAGCCCTCGTGCTCGCGGCCAAAGTGTCCATACGCGGCGGTGCGCTTGAAAATCGGTTTGCGGAGATCGAGGGCGTGAATGATCGCGTGCGGGCGCAAGTCCCAGTGCTTGCGGACGAGTTCCGAGAGGCGTGAGTCGGACACCTTCCCCGTGCCGTGGCTTTCGACCATCACCGAGACCGGCTCTTCGACGCCGATCGCGTAGGCCACCTGCACGGTACAGCGGTCGGCCAGCCCGGCGCCGACGAGATTCTTGGCGACATGGCGCGCCGCGTAGGAGGCGGAGCGGTCGACTTTCGTCGGGTCCTTGCCGCTGAAGGCGCCGCCGCCATGGCCGCCGAAGCCGCCGTACGTGTCGACGATGATCTTCCTGCCGGTGAGTCCCGTGTCGGCCCGGGGGCCGCCCAGCACGAAGCGTCCGGTCGGATTGATGTGGTAGATCGGCTCGCCGTGCACCAGTTCGCGCGGAAGGGCGGGCTGGATGATTTCGGCGATGATTCGCTCCCGGAGCAGAACCAGGTCGGCCTCCGACATGTCGGCGTGCTGCGTCGAGACCACGACGGTGTCGATGCGGTGAGGAACGCCGTTCTCGTACTCCACCGTGACCTGAGACTTGCCGTCGGGGCGAAGTTCGGGGAACTTGCCCGAACGCCGCGCATCGGCAAGCGCGCGCGTCAGCCGGTGCGCCAGCGTGATCGGAAGCGGCATCAGCTCCGGCGTCTCGCGCACGGCGTAACCGAACATGAGCCCCTGGTCTCCCGCGCCACGGCGATCGACGCCGAGCGCGATATCGCGCGACTGTTCATCGATCGCGGTCAGGACCGAGCAGGTCTCGAAGTCAAAGCCGTACTTCGGATCGTCGTAGCCGATCTCGCGAATCGTTTCGCGCACGATCCGCGGAATGTCGACGTAGCACTTCGTGGAGATCTCTCCCGAGACCAGCGCCAGGCCCGTCGTGACGAGCGTCTCCGCCGCGACGCGGCCGAATGGATCCTTGTCGAGGATGGCGTCCAGGATGGCATCCGAGATCTGGTCGGCCATCTTGTCCGGATGCCCTTCCGTCACCGACTCCGATGTGAAGAGCATGGCGTTCCCGGTCGTCTTGGACCGGCGTGCCTGGGGGTGCGTCTGCGTCGCTTCCACGTTCATGAACGATCGACCTCCGATGAGTCTCCGACGTTGAGGCGCCGATGCGAACCGCGGACGACCTGCTTCTCCCCGATCACCTCGTGATCCAGGAGCATGTCCTCGACCGTGGCGCCCTCGTTGACGATCGAATGGCGAATGACGGACCGGCACACCGTCGCCCCCGGTCCGATGGAGGCGTAGGGTCCGATTTCGGAATCGCGCACGTCGGCGCTCGCGTCGACCGCCACGGGCGGAAAGACGACGACGCCATCCCGGCTGACCGGTTTGGCGTGCGCATCCAGGAGAGCCCTGTTGGCATCCAGCAGGGCCTCCGTGTTGCCGCAATCATACCAACCTTTTACCGGAAAGGGGCGGAGTTCCTCGCCCCCCTCGATCATCCGCTGAAGGGCGTCGGTAAGCTGGATTTCGCCGCGGGTCCGGGTCCCGGCCCGCTCCAGCGTTTCGAGCGACTCGAAGAGAAGACGCGAGTTCCGGATGGCGTAGAGCCCGACGACCGCCAAGTTTGTCTCCGGGCTCTCGGGTTTTTCCACCAGGGCCGTGATCCGGCCGTCCCGGACGGTGGCGACGCCGAACCGCCGCGGATCGTCCACTTCCCTGACGCCAATCCAGGAGCCCTCCGCCGCCAGCCGATCGAGCGGCGCTTCGACGATGGTGTCGCCGAGCACGACCAGAAGCGGCGCATTCCCGACTGCGCTCCGGGCCTGGAGAATCGCGTGCCCCAGCCCCAGGGGCGATTCCTGCACGACACAGGTGATCGGAAGATCCGGGCGGCCGGCGGCGTAGGCTCGAAGCCGCTCCCCGTGCGGCCCGGGTCCGATGACCAGCACGATGCGGTCGGGGCGCGCGGCGGCAACCCGATCGAGGATGTGCGCGAGCATCGGCTTCCCCGCGACGGCCAGAAGCGGTTTCGGGGTGGTGTCGGTATGGGGCTTCAGCCTCGTCCCGGCGCCCGCCGCGGGGATAACGGCGACGAGCGTCACGTCAACAGCGCCTTCTTGAGCGACTCGACCCCCGGTAGCGCGCTCGGGTCCATCCCGTTCCGGAGGGCCAGGTAGTAGCTCACGAAGTCCCCCATCGCGACGCAGGCGAGCAGGCGCTCCATGGCGTCGTCTCCCGCCGGGGTGAAGCTCTCCACGGCGACACCCTTCCGGCGAAGATAGCGTCCGAGCCATTCGAACCGGCGGACGATGCGCGGATTATCCTGTGTATCACGAAGGAATACCGCCGCCAAGCGATCGAGAAGCGGTCGCGGATGGACGAACCCGTCGACCTCGTTGTGATTCGATTCGGGAAGCGGCGAGACCCAGGCGAGGTGCTTCGCATTCTCGTTCATCTGCCCCTTCCAGCGGATGGCTGCCGGGCCGAGCGTGCGGGCGCTGGCCACGAGCAGGATGGCCCTCCCCGCAAGTCGGATGGCCAGCTTGTTCGCGGGATTGCGTACCGGCGCCGCGCTTCGCGCGCAGGTGGCCGCGACTCGCTCCACGGCGTTCGCGGCGGCCAGAACGCGACTTCCGCCTCCGGCCAGAGCGCCGAGATGCTCCGCGAGGTTCGCCAAGGTCGAGAACGAATATCCGAGTGCCGCCCGCGGGGGATGGCCACCGGGCAGGCGCGCGACGGGGATGCCGTCCGCCTCCGCCCGCGCGGCGAGGGTTCCACCGGTCGTCACCACGCAGGATCGGGCTCGCATCGGGCGCAGGGCGCGATAGGCGGCGAGGGTTTCCTCCGTCTCACCGGAATAGGAGGAGAAAATGAGGAAGTCCTCGGGCGAAATCCAGGCAGGCGGCTCGTAGTGCCTTACGACGTGCATCGGGACGGCGCCTTCGCGATCGATGATCGAGGCGAGGAGTTCCCCGGCGATGGCCGAGCCCCCCATGCCGCAGAGAACGATCCGCCGCGGCCGCTCGGGGGCAATCCGGCCGAAGAGCGGCGCCGCGAGCGCCGCGCCCTGCCGGAGCTGATTCGCCAGCCCTTCGATGCGCTCCCCCATTCCGGAGGGATCGAGACGGGCGATGAGCGCGGCACGGCTCTCGGTGATCGCGCGCTTCGCCGCGGGGGTCGCGCGCTTCACCGCGGCGGTCGCGCGGCGCTTCGGGGTCTTCTTTCGTGCGGGCGTCATGCCAGGAAATGCTCCGGGAACCGGCGGTGCATGAACTCGGTCACGACCGCGCGGACTTCAGACGGCGTACCGAGAGCGAGGCATTCCTTCACCAGAACCGCCGCCTCGTTCGAGTCGCAGGAATGGAGGATCGTCTTGATCTCCGGGACCAGATAGGGGCTCACGCTGAAGTCGACCAGACCGAGTCCGACCAGGAGGACCACGTAGAGCGGTTCCCCGGCCATCTCCCCGCAGATGCCGACGCGGATCCCGTGGCGCTGCCCCGCCTCGACGACGGCCCGGATGGCGCGGAGGACGGCCGGATGGAGCGGTTCGTACATCTCGGCGATCGCCTCGTTGCCGCGATCGACAGCCAGCGTGTACTGGATGAGATCGTTCGTCCCGATGCTAACGAAGTCGGCCTCGCGCGCGAGCAGATCGATCGCGAAGACGGACGCGGGCGTTTCGATCATCACCCCGAGCGGGACGTGCTCGGGCGTCGGCACGCCTTCCATGCGAAGATCGCCGTGCACCTCCTCCACGATATCCCGCGCGCGGCGGAAGTCCTCCAGACCGATGACCATCGGGAACATGACGCGCACGTTGCCGAAGGCGGCGGCGCGCAGAATCGCGCGCAACTGCGTCCGAAAGATGTCCTCCCGCTTGAGAGAGAATCGGATTCCCCGGACCCCGAGGAACGGGTTCCGCTCCACGGGCGTGCCCAGGTAGGAGGCGAATTTGTCGCCGCCCACGTCGAGCGTCCGGATGACGACCGGCTGCGGACTCATCGCCTCCACGACCGATCGATAGGCGTGGAACTGCGCCTCCTCCGTCGGAAGCGTGTGCCGCGAGAGATAGAAGAACTCGGTTCGATAGAGGCCGATTCCGTCGGCGCCGTGCTCCTGGATGCCGGGCAGCTCCTCCGGGACTTCCAGATTGGCGGCAAGGTGGATGGCGAGGCCGTCCTTCGTGACGCAGCGTTGTCCCCGCAGCGCGCCGCGCTGAGCGGAGATCTCCTCGTAGCGGCGTTGCTTCCGCCGGTGCTCCTCGAGCGTATCTGGATCGGGATCGAAGATCGCGATCCCGCGCGTCCCATCGACGAGCGCGATCGCTCCCTCGCGGGCGGCGCTCATGGCGCTCTTCAGACCGACGACAGCCGGGATGCCGCGTGCGCGGGCCATGATGGCGGTGTGGGACGTCCTTCCCCCCAGATCGGTGAGAAATCCGAGAATCTTCTCGCGCGGCGCCGTCGCCATCTCACTCGGAGGGAGGTCGGAAGCCACGATGAGCGAGGGCATTTTCAGATCCCGCAGGCTCCGCGATTCGGTGCCGCCCAGACGATGGAGGACGCGCCGCTTCACGTCGCGGATGTCGAGCGCGCGGACACGGTAGTACTCGTCATCCGACTCCTCGAGGCGCGCCGCCACGTCGCTCAGAATCCGCCGATAGCAAAACGCCGCGCCCCGGCCCTCGCGCGCGATGGATGCCTGCGTCTGGTCCATGGCGTCGGGGTCTTCAAGGATGGCGATCTGCGTGTCCAGGATGCGCGCGTGCTCCTCGCCCGTTTCCAGGGCGATCTTCTCGCGCAGTTCACGGACGTCCTCGCGGCAGGCTGCAATGGCATCGCGGAACCGGGCCTGCTCCCCCGGCACGGCCTCCGGGGCGATCTGGCCGTCGTGCACGGCCACTTCCTGCGCGTCCACCACGTGGACGGGGCCGATGCCGATGCCGGGCGACGCGGCAATACCCGTTAACGTGGTCATTCTTCTCCGAACTTGTTGTTCACGACCTGGACAAGGGCCGCCAGCGCCTGCGTTTCATCGGCGCCTTCCGCCCGGACGATCAATTCGGCGCCACGCTCGGCGGCGAGCATCATGACGCCGAGGATGCTCTTACCGTTCACCTCCAGCTCTTCGCGGGCGAGGGTGATATGCGACGCGTATTTCGCCGCCTCCTTCACGAAGACGGAACAGGCGCGCGCGTGGAGGCCAAGACGATTCTGAATGACGACCTGCTGCTCGACCATGGATCGGTTCCGGGGTTTGGAGCGACGCTCAGAGCGCCAGCGACACCAGCGCCGCGAGCAGGATGACGATGAGCGTGGTTTCAACGTTCGAGGCGGTGCGCCTTCGCAAAAACGCCCGCGCCGCGATGAATCCGAGCGCGAGCGGCAGAAGTGCGGCGCCGGCCGGCCCGAGACCTGCCCCTCCCGACATCGTGGCGGCGTGAAGCCCCGTCGCGAGTAACGCCAGCAGCGCGCCATACAACAAGGCGCCGCCGCGCTCGAGCACCTCGCGCCAGTCGGCGAATCGAAGGGAGCGCAGCAGATCCGCCGGCGACTCCGCGGCAGCGAACCCCGCTCCGACACCGCGCCACCGAGTCGGCAAAGCGATCGCATTGTACGTCAAAAGCAGGAGGAGCGGACAGAGAAGGACCCGCAGGTCCGGCATGGAGGGATTGGCCGCTCCGAAGAGGGCGATTCCGAGCACGCCGACGAGCCCCGACAGGGGGCGTAAGACGACCCAGAAGAAGGGATCGCCGATCGCGGCGAGCGGACTCGCCAGCGCGCGCTTCATGGCGTCGATACGATCGCCGTCGATCGGATCTCCCGCGGCGCGCTTCTCCTCCAGGCGCGCGGCGGCGCCGAGGACGTATCCGGCAAGGACCGGATGCGTGGCGACGTACGACGTGTGGCGCACCATCGCCTCGGCGAACCGGTCGTGATCGGGATAGAGCCGGCGCAGGACCGGTATGAGCGAGAAAGCGAATCCCGGGCCCTGCATCCGGTCGGGCGTCAGGAGCGCCTGGAGATGAAGCAGGCGCGAGCCAGCCGCGCCGAGATCGCGCGCTCGGAGCGGACGCGGCGGCAAGGCTTCGTCGGTCACGTGCCCTCCGCGGCGAGGGTGAGGAGGAGTGCCGCGGTCGCCGCAGCGCCCGCCGCGGTCCAGCGAAGGCCGCCCTTTACGCCGCGCACGTGCGTCTCGTAGGCCGTGGCGACCGCTCCGCCCAGAAGGACGGCAAAGACAAAGCCGATACGCCTCACCGTCACGACCTCGGCGAGATGCGGCAGGATCGCGAGGGCGGCGGCCAGGAGGACCAGCGAGCCGCACCAGGTCCAGAGCGCGCCGAGCGTGAAGATCCGGACGATTGCGCCGAGGTAGAGGCGCTCGTATCCCGCGGCGTCGCCGGCGGCGGCGAGCGCCACGGCCCGGCGCGAATCGGCCGCCGCCCCCGCGCGGTTCAATCCCTGGACCCACCCGCCCAGCACCGCCGCGACGAGCCCCGAAAGGACGCCCAGGAGGACCCAAAGGAGCCCGCCCGCGGACGCGGGCATGACGGCGTGGAGATGACCCATTCCCAGAACCGCGACCGTGCTCCCCACGGCGCCCGCGGTGGCGGTGTCGTGCGACTTCTGCGCGGCCGGAAGCGCCGCGTTCGTCAGCAGGAGTTGTAGGAGCGCGCCAACCGCGATGGGAATGCGGAGCGCCCAGATCTCCCACTCCGCCCCAGGGTGAACGAGCGCGCCCGCCAGGCAGGCGGCCACCAGCGGCTGGCTCAACATGAGATTCCACCCCGCGGCGCGGTCGACGGCGAGCATCCCGCCGAGGAAGGCGATGCGGAGAAAGTCGGTGATCACGAGTTCCCCAACAGGGCGCCGAGGCCGTGCTCCGCGTTACCGGGAAGGTCGCGCGCCGCGACGCGAACCCCGCGTGCCGCGAGCGCCCGAAGCCTGTCGCGGTCGGCGGCGTCCAGGAAGACGTACGGCAGCGCCTCGCGCTTCCCCTCCGCGTGGTGGAGCCCGCCGACGTTCAGCGCCTCGAGCGCGAACCCCCGTTCCACCAGCCGCAGCGGCGTGGCGAGTTCGGTGAAGAGCAGCACGCTCCGGTGTGACTCCACCTGCTCGTGGAACGCGGGCGCGAGCGCTTCCTCCACCGAGACGACGATTCCCCGCGCCCCTTCGGGGACCGCGAAGAGAAAGAGCTCCGCGCGCTCGGGGTCGGAGTGAAGTTCGTCCGAGACGATCGCGAAGAGGGTGGCTTCCAGGGGACGCCCCCAACCGTGAACGACCTGGCCGTGGATCAGGCGGTCGTCGACGCGGGCGAGAAGAATCGGCACGTCAGGAGGAAACGATGCCCGCGCGCCCCTTCGTCTCCATCCGCGGCAGCAGGTCGTCCAACGGAATCGTGCCGCGGTAGTGGAAGAACTCGAGGAGCATGGGAAGATTGGCGCCTGTGATGCGCCGCACCGTCCGACCGGACACGCCGGCGCGCCGGGCCGCCAGGCCGCAGGAACCGGCGGCCAGATCGCTGAAGACGACGGCCGCTTGCCCCGGCACGAGGGAGCCGAGCGAGGCTTCGAGCGCGGCGACGAGACCGTCCGCCGAGAGCCCGTCGTTGCTCACGACGACGACGTCGGTCTGCGGGCCGAGGATTCGTTCGACGGTGCGCACCAGCTCCGTCCCGAGAACGCCGTGCGTGACCAGCACGGCCGCCGGGTGGAGGTCGTCCACGATGGCTACTCGGTGTCGTCCCGCACGAGCGGGTTCGCGAGGAGTTTCATCCGCATGCTCTCCATCAACCGCTCGTTCAGCGCGCGGGCCGGGTGGTAGCCGTAGACCTTCACGAGGTGATTCAGCGCCACGACTTCGGCGATGACCGTGATATTCTTGCCCGGGAAAATCGGGATCGTCACCAGCGGAATCTCGACCTCGAGGTGCCTCACCGTGGCGTCGTCGAGCCCCACGCGCTCGTAATCGCGCGCGTCGCTCCACTCCGTCAGGTGAACCTCCACCTCCACGCGCTTCTGCCCACGGATGGAGCGGATGCCGAAGATCGACTGAACGTCGATGATGCCGAGGCCGCGAATCTCCATCGTGTGTTTCAAAACCTCGTTGCACGCACCGATGAGAATGTCCCCATGCCGGCGCGTGATCCGCACCACGTCGTCGGCGACAAGGCGATGTCCGCGCTCCACCAGATCGAGCGCGGTTTCGCTCTTCCCGATCCCGCTTCGGCCGGTGAAGAGGAGCCCGACGCCGTAGACGTCCACCAGCGACGCGTGCGCCGTCACCGAGGGCGCGAAGACGTAGTCGAGGTAGGCCGTCAGCTGATGAATAAACGGCGTCGTGTCGTGCGGGGTGCGGAACACCGGGATTTCGTGCCCGTTCGCGCGGTCGAGGAATCCGGAGGGTAGTTCCAGTCCCTTCGCCACGATGATGCAGGGCATCTGGAACCGGAAGAACCG
This sequence comes from Candidatus Eiseniibacteriota bacterium, assembly GCA_031397435.1. Classification (GTDB taxonomy): domain Bacteria; phylum Eisenbacteria; class RBG-16-71-46; order SZUA-252; family SZUA-252; genus SZUA-252. Next base: position 3,234 of record JANNMC010000350.1, on the reverse strand, counting down.
CTCCAGCGCCGCCTGCCGGTCCGCCTCGCCAAGCGTCGCCAGATAGGCCAGCTCGGTGCGGCCAAAGATCTGGATGCGGTCGGCGAGGAAGTTCTCGGTGAACCCCATGAGAACCATGCCGGGGCGATGGATGTCGCTCAGCGTGACCGGCACCTTCGACGCCACGCCATTCGATAGAAGCTCCAGCGCGAGTTGCTCCCGCTGCTGCTCGTAGAGCTGCTCGACGGAGAGCGTCTGTGGCTTAGTCGAGCTCAAGGACTCCCACCTCGCGGTCGCCGCGGCGGTAGGCCACGCGAACGCCGGCGCCCGGCTCCGTGAAAAGGAGGAACGGCTTCGAACCCTTGAGGAGCCGCTTCGCGGCGGCTTCCGCCGTCATGGAGGGTGCCTTCGCGGCCTCGCGCACGACCTGGACGGTGCTTCCGGCGCGCGGCAGCGCCACCGGCATCTCCAGCGCTTCCGCCGCCCGGGCGGCACGCGCTCCCCCGGCACTGGCCGAGCCGCGCTTGTTTCTGTCCTTGAGCCGGTCCTTCTTCCGCTCCAGCGCCCGCTCCGACTTGTCGAGGGCGGCGTCGACGGCGGCGCGGGGATCGGTGTCGTCACCCTTCGTGAGGATCGCGATCTCGTTCCCGTGCAACCGCAGCTCCGCGTGATGCCGGTATCCCTCGCGCGTGACCGTCAGTTCCGCCCGGATCAGGTGGGGGTAAAAGCGGGCCAGCTTCCGGACACGCTCCATCGCGAAGCTCTTGAAGGCCGCCGTGGGCGTCCAGTGGCGGCCCTTGATCGTCAGGTCCATGATCTCTCCACAACCGGGTGGGGGCTACGCGTAGCGGCGACGGGCCCGCGCGGGGAGGATTCGTAGCGCCTCCCGGTACTTGGCCACCGTGCGCCGCGCGATTTTCAATCCCTGCTCCTGCAACAACTCCGCGATCCGCTGATCGCTCAACGGGTCCTTCTTGTCTTCCTCACCCACGAGCGCCGCAATCTTCTCCTTCGCGGCCTTCGCGGAGACGTCGTCGCCGTCCTCGGTTTGAAGTCCGCTCGAGAAGAAGTACTTGAGCTCGTAGACGCCGCGCGGCGTCTGCACGTACTTCTGCGTGGTGACGCGGCTGACGGTCGACTCGTGCATCCCGATGTGGTTCGCGATCTGCTGCAGCGTAAGCGGCCGCATACCCTGGACGCCGCGCTCGAAGAAATCACGCTGCTCCTCCACGATTCGCCGCATCACCTTGATCATTGTCTTCCGCCGCTGTTCGATCGTTCCGATCAGCCACTTGGCGGCGCTCAGCTTGTCCTTGATGAAAGCGCGCGCCTCTTCATTGCCCGGCTCCTTCTTCCGCATCGTGTCGGCGTAGGCGCTGGAGATTCTCAGCCGCGGCACGTTACGGTCGTTGAGCGTCACGACGTAGTCTTCGCCGACGCGCTCCACGATGAGGTCGGGAATGACGTACTTGGTCTCTTCGACAGCGATGGCCTGCCCGGGACGCGGATCGAGCGTCCCGATCAGATCACCCGCCGATTGAACCGTCTCCACCGTGACTTTGAAGTGGCGCGCGATCTCGCTGAAGCGCCGGTTGAGCAGGTTGTCGAACTGTTCCTGGACGATGCGCGCGGCCAGCGTATCTTCCAGCTTCTTCTGGACCAGCTGGATCCAGAGGCACTCCTGGAGGTTTCGCGCGCCGATGCCAGGCGGCTCGAACGCTTGAATGTGTCCCAGGATCTCCTCGATGCGCTCCGGCGGCATCCCGGTCGCCTCGGCGACTTCATCCACGGTGGTCTGGAGGTAGCCGTTCTCGTCGATGGAGCCGATGAGGTACTCACCGAGCGCGATGTCCTCGTCGGAGCGATCGATGAGGCGAAGCTGGTCGATGAGATGGTCGCCGAGACTCTTCACGGTCACGGGAACCCGTTCGTAGAACTCCGCGTCCGGATCGTCCACACGCGCGGTGGTCGGCGTGTCGAACGTGTCGGGCCAGTAGTCGTCCCAGTTCACTTCACGGTCCGAATCGTCATCCTTCGGAGCGGCCTCGGGCGTCTCCGTCGTTCCTTCGGCGGTGCCTGCCTCTTCCTTCGCTTCTTCGGTTTCCCGCTCCTCCTCGATTTCGTCGATCTCCTCAAGGAGTGGATTCCGCTCGAGCTCCGTCTTCAGCGCCTGCTGCAACTCCAGCGTCGGCATCTGGAGCAACTTCAACGCCTGCTGCAGGCGCTGCGTGATGATGAGCGTCTGCCTCTGCGTCTGGAAGAGACCGTGTTTCATATCCATGATGTCTGGTTCCTCAATCGAGCCGGAAACGCTCTCCGAGATAGATCTGCCGCGCGACCGGATCCTGAGCCAGTTCCTGGCTGGTTCCTTGGAGGAGAATCCGCCCCTCGAACATGATGTAGGCGCGATCGGTCGTGCTCAACGTCTCACGCACGTTGTGATCGGTGATCAGGATGCCCAGGCCCTTTTCCCTCAAGGTCCCGATGATGTCTTGAATCTCCGCCACCGCCAGCGGATCGATGCCCACGAACGGCTCGTCGAGGAGAAGATACCCCGGCCGCGTCACCAAGGCTCTCGTGATCTCGACGCGGCGGCGCTCCCCGCCCGACAGATGATGGCCCTTTCGGTCGGCGAGGTGCGCGATATTCAATTCCTCCAGCAATTCCTGGAGGCGCTTCGCGCGCTCTCCACCGGTCAGCGGCAGCGTCTCCAGAATCGCCAGGATATTCTCCCGCACGGTCAGTCGCCGAAAGATCGACGGGTCCTGCTGGAGATAGCCGATCCCGAGCCGCGCCCGCTGGTGCATCGGCGCTCTCGTGATGTCGCGGCCGTCCACCGTGATCTTGCCGCCGTCGGCTCGCAGGAGCCCGACGATCAGATAAAAAGTCGTCGTCTTCCCGGCTCCGTTCGGACCCAAGAGGCCGACGACCTCGCCGCGGCGCACCTCGACGGTCACCTTGTCGACCACTTTCCAGTGGCCGTAGAAGCGCTCCATGTCGCGCGCGAGCAGACCCGGTTCGGCGATCATGGACTGAACGCCCCAGCGTCCCCGGCGCTTCGAACCTCCGCCCGGACCTCTCGCCGCAGGCGGAAGTGCTCGAGCGTCGCATCGCTTTCGAAGCCGAAGCCGGTCAACACGTCTCCTTGCCTCGTCACCCGTACGAATCCATCAGAGAGAATCTTACCCGTCCGATTCAAGAATCGGAGCGAGTCGGTCTCCATGGCGACGCCGTTCTTCGTCATCACGCGGACGT
>JANNMC010000343.1:0-1813 GCA_031397435.1 Candidatus Eiseniibacteriota bacterium | reverse complement strand
GGCCGAGCACGGCGACGAGCGACAGCGATACCCGCCGCGCCTGGCGCGCCGCATCCGCCAATCCTTGCTTCGACACATAGTCGCGAACCTGCTGCACACACGCCGTGGCGAACGCGACCTCGTCCGCCGACAAGTCGCGCTCGCGCCCATCTTTCTCCCGCACGCGCCGTCGCTCGCTCAGCCAGCCTGCGGCAACGCCCAAGAGGACAAGAGCGATCATCAGTTGAACAAGGATCACTATCATCGGCACCAGCGAGCGCCCGGCAACCGCCGACGCCACCGTCAGGCTGATCGTCCGCCCCTCAATGATAGTCGCCTCGCTCCACGACGCCTACGCGCGCATCGACCCCGCGGCGAGCGCGTTCGGTTGGTTCCTCGCAGGCCCCTCGAAGACTGCGGACATCGAGCAAGCTCTGGTGCTCGGCGCGCATGGGCCTTGCGCAGCGACTGTCGTGCTGATCGGCAGCGCAACCTAACTGCCCTCTTCACGGGCCGAGGGCGGACCGCCGCGGATCCGTCTGGGGGAGCGCGAGATTGATTGCCGTGCTCTCGAGTGGCGGCGCGAGCCAGACCGTCGTGTTCGGTCCGTTGCAGTAAGGGAAGTTCAGCTGGGCGGTCTGCAGGCCGCGAGGCCGGATCGCAGCTGCGATTCCGAAATAATCGAGAGCTCGCGCTGGATCAACTCTTCGAAGAGCGGCTTCGCGCGCTCGCACTCGCCGGCGTTCGCCACGAGCTGAGCGCGACGGAGGGCGAGCAGGTTTGCCGCGCGAAAATCCTCCCCAACCGTGAGCCACTCGAAGCCGGCGAGGTGCGCGCGGGGATCGAACGCAGACACGAGGCTCGACCATTCTTTGGGATCGCTAGACGAATAGAGCCGGCTTGCGATGCGCTCCCGCTCGCCGACGGACAGTGAGTCTCCGGCGCGTTGCATCGAGAGGACGGTCGCGACAGCCTCGCGAACTGCGTCGCGATTCGTGTACGCCGACAGCGCGAGGTGGCGCACGTATGCACCCTCCCGCCCACTCGCGAGCGCTGCGTCGAAGTGACGCGCCGCCGCCGCGAGATCGTTCGAGCGCCACAGGATCCAGTGCGCCCACATGGCGTGCGCGAACGGATTATTGGGGTCGCGCGCAATCGCTTGCTCGTAGAGGCGCACGGTCTCGAGTCCCCCGACACCGTCCCGCGTCTTGAGAAAGTGCCCCCAGCCGATGTGGGCGAGTGCGTCTGCACTTTCAGCCCCCGCACTGCCAGTCACGGCGCGATGCAGCGGCGGCAGTAGCGGCTCGACGAGCTGCGTGAACGTCCGGCCTGGGCCCGGCCGCCCGTCGCGGAGCCACGCCATCGCGACCAGCACCCGCTCGCGTTCGAGCTCCGGACCGCGGTTGGGTTCCGCCTGCGCGGCCAGCGTGTCCCACGCGCCCGCAAAATCGCGCGTGCTGCTCTGGCTACGCGCCACTTGGATCGCGCGAGTGATCGCTGCGCTCGGACCGGGCGCGATGTCCGTCTGCGTTGCCGAATCGGGCGCTTGTTCCTGCTCCAGCGTCGCGGCTTGCGCAGGCGCGGGCGCGGGTTTCACGAGGATCTGGGAGAGCGGGCGAGGCCAATCGAAGAACACGGCCGTGAAGAGCAGCGCGGCGCTCGCGACCGTAATCAGCAGCACGGACCACATCAGCACGAGCATGGGCGCCACGAAATGGCGCGGCGCCGTCTTCGTCAGCCGCGCGAACACCACCAGCACGACCATCAGCATCAGCATTCCGAGCGCACCGAATACGGTCGTCTTCGCGTCGAGTCCGAAGCCGCCGATCAGCGC
>JANNMC010000313.1:0-20762 GCA_031397435.1 Candidatus Eiseniibacteriota bacterium | reverse complement strand
CTCCTCCAACCCAACGTGACGCTGAAGGGGCAGTATCTTGAGAGCGCGCGCCGCGAGGTGCGGCTGACGGCGGACGATCCGGACGCCTTGAAGAACATCCGTAACGCGGGCGCCGCGAACCTGACCATGAGCCTTCCGATCTCGCGCCTGGGCGGCCTTGGCGGACGGCGGAAGGCAGGCGCGAAGCGGGAGGGTGGATTCTCGCCCCTTCAGCCGATCCGGAGCGTCTTCGGGAAGATGCAGGACATCCAGACCACGTTCAGCTTCGACCGGGGCGCCACGCTGAGCCGCGTCGTCGGCGACGCGGGATCGGCATTCAAGACCGGCTTCAGCGAGGTGACCTCCGCGGATCTGGAGCGCATCTCGGGTTCGAACGCCACGGCGAATCGGCGCTATTCCACCCGAGCCTCCACCGCGTTCCGTCCGAGCAATGCCATGACGATCGACATTCGCGGCGATCACAGTCTCTCCTTCGCCGACCTTTCGTTCGGCCAGCGCCGCACGGAGAAGATTCAGTGGCCCGACGTCCAGGGACGGTGGGTTGACCTCCATCGCCTCCTGCGGCTGGACCAGGCGCTCACCAGTCTCACTGTCCGCTCCTCCTACTCGCACATCATGGACGAGGACGGGCCCGTCGACGCGGCGGTGGAACGGACGATCGAGACAGACACCTTTGGACCGATTCTCGGATGGGACTTCGTCTTCCGGAACGGCGTGCGTGCCAGTCTGGCCAGTTCCCTCACGCGCGCCTCGACGATCGACGCGCGCGTCTATGGGGTCACGCGCGACAAGCAGACGACCAATTCGGACCTCCGGATCACGAAGACCTTCCCGGCCGCGAAGGGAATCCGGTTCCCCTTCACCAGGAAGACCGTGCGGCTCCCGAACGACCTGAACCTGAACTTCACCTGCAACGTAATGGGCGACCGCCAGGTGGTGAGCCGCTCGGGCGAGCGCCAGTACACCGAGAGCGACACGAAAGGTTTGAAGGTGGGGAGTGGTACGACCTACAATTTCAGCCGCGCCATCACGGGAGGGTTCAATTTCGAATACCGGCAGAACGACGACCGAAAGCTCGGGATCAAGCGGCGTGGAATCACCATTGATTTCAACGCGGCGTTCTCGTTCTAGCCTTTCGGTAGCGCTCCTCGTCGCGCTCCTGTTGCTCCCCTCGTGCGGGCGCCCCCCCCTGGCGGCGTCCTTTGACGGGAAGAAGGCCTTCACCTGGGTCGAGCGCCAGGTCGCCTTCGGTCCTCGTGCGCCTGGCACCGCCGGCCACGACTCCTGCTTCGCATTTCTCGAGGCGACGATGCGGGGCTACGCCGCCGCCGTTGAGGTCGACACCTTCCGCTACTACGTCCCTCGCCTGGAAAAGGAAGTGCGCCTCTTCAACCTCCGCGCGCGCTTCGCGCCCGAGGCGGAACAACGCATCGTTCTGGGCGCCCACTGGGACACCCGGCCGTGGGCCGACCAGGACCCCTATCCCGCGCGGCGGAGCGAGCCGATCCTGGGCGCGAACGACGGCGCCTCGGGCGTGGCCGTGCTCCTGGAACTGGCCCGGATGCTCCACGAGCGGCAGCCGAAGGTCGGCGTCGACATCGTCTTCTTCGACGGCGAGGACCTCGGGAGCGCCGACAACGAGGCCGGTTGGTTCCGCGGGTCGAAGGAGTACGTGGCGCGCCGCTCCCGCGAGCCGAAACCGCTCTTCGCGATCGTCGTGGACATGGTGGGGAAGCGGGACCTGGCGCTTCACTGGGAGGGGAATTCCTACCAGCAGGCGGGGAACATCGTCGAGCTCGTTTGGGCGAGGGCGCGGCAGCTGAACGTCCGCTCGTTCCGCTCCGACGTGCGCCATCGGGTCTTCGACGACCACATGCCCTTCTTGGAGGCGGGCATCCCCGCGATCGTGCTCATCGATTTTGCTTTCCCCGAGTGGCACACCCACCAGGACGACCTCGACGTCATCGACCCTGCCAGCCTGGAAGGCGTCGGCCGCGTCCTCCATTCCCTCGTCAGCGACCCGAGCTACCTCTCCGACTGAAGTTTTCCCTTGTGCCACCGGGTCCCGGCCAGTAGGTTCAGGGGTCCGAGTGGACGCCTGTCCGCTCTTTCTTTTTCGGCCCCTTAAGGGGTCCCGACAACACAGGACTAAGTCTAGAATGAGAAGTGAGTTACGGGAGGACCTGACCCGGCGCTTTCGGGCCCTGCTGGCCGAAGAGGCGTTCGATCTCTGGGACCTGGAAGTCACGTCCCAGTCGGGCCGGGTGGTACTCCGGGTCTTCGTCGACCGGCCTCCCGGCGTCACGCCCGGCATCACCGTCGGGGAGTGTACGTACTGGAACAAGAAGCTTGGCCGTTATCTGGAATCGGAAAACTTGCTGCGCGGGACCTTCTCCATGGAGGTCGGCTCCCCGGGCATCGAGCGGGCCCTGACGCGACCGGAGCACTATGGCCGGTATGTTGGGAGCCAGATAGAAGTCCGTCTTCACGATCCGAAAGAGGGTAGGCGCAACTTCCGGGGGGAACTCCGGGCGGCAAGCGCCGACTCGATCATCGTGGAGGACGCGGAGGTGGGAACGGTTTCGCTCCCTCTCGCGCAGGTCAAGCGGTCGCAGTTGATCGCGGATCCGTGGGAAGGGTTGCGGGAGCCGAAGCGCGGGCACGACCAGACGTCCTAGATTTCTCGGGCATAGAGTCCATCGGAACGGGGTCCCATTCGTGGCACGAGAGCCGCAGCGAAACACGAATTATGAGCTGATCGAGGCCATGGCCCAGATCGCGCGCGAGAAGAGCGTCGACAAGGCCACCGTCATCGACACGCTGGTCGCCGGACTCCTGTCGGCGGGACGGAAGCGTTTCGGGCTGGACGCCAAGCTCGACGTCGCCTTCGACGAGCCCACCGGACGGATCGTCATGAAGCTCACGCGGGTGGTGGTCGAGGATGCCGACGACGCGGGTCTTGAAATCGATCTCTCCGAGGCGCAGGCGGCCGACGAGAACGCGGTCCTTGGCCAGGAGCTGACGACGGAGCTGACGCTGGAGGACCTCGGGCGTAACGCGATCTCCGCGGCGAAGCAGGTGCTGGTCCAAAAGGTCCGCGAGGCCGAACGCGAGCGGATCTACGTGGACTATCACGACCGTGTCGGGGAGATGGTGCGCGGCACCGTCCAGCAGGTCGATCGCGGCAACATCTACGTGAAGCTGGAGCGCTCGGAAGCGATCCTGCCGCCGCGCGAGCAGATCGCGCGCGACCGGTTCCACCAGGGCGACCACATCAAGGCCTACATCATCGCCGTCGACAAGGCCGCGCGCGGGCCGCAGGTCGTCCTCTCCCGAACGCACCCGGAATTCCTGCGTCGGCTCTTCGAGGCGGAAGTGCCGGAAGTGGCCGAAAAGATCATTGAGATCAAGGGCATCTCCCGCGAGCCGGGCTCGCGCGCGAAGATCTCGGTGGTGTCGAACGACGACAAGATCGATCCGGTCGGCGCGTGCGTTGGCATCAAGGGCTCGCGCGTGCAGGCCATTGTGCGGGAACTGGGTGGAGAGAAGATCGACATCATGCCGTGGAGCGCCGATCCGGTGGTTTTCGTGACCCGCGCGCTCTCTCCGGCGAAGGTGATCGAGGCGCAGGTGATCGAGGCCGAGCAGAAGGTCCTGGTCACGGTGGCGGACGACCAGTTGTCGCTCGCCATCGGCAAGGGGGGGCAGAACGCCCGCCTGGGAGCGCGGCTGACGGGCTGGAAGATCGATCTCATTTCGAAGTCCGAGCGGGAGCGCCAGCGCGAGTTCGAGCGCCGCGCCCGCATCGATATCGAGGACCTGGAAGGCGCCGGCCCGAAGCTGGTGGAGAAGTTGATTCGCGAGGGGATCGAGACGGTTCAGGACCTCCTGAAGACACCGTTCGAGCAGATCCTCGCGATCCAGGGAATCGGAGAGAAGACCGCGGAGAAGCTGCTCGAGGAGGCTCGGGCGCTTCAAGAGCGGCGAAATCAGGAGCTGGCGGAAGAGGCTGCACGCGCCCAGGCCGAAGCGGCCCAGGCCGGTGCGGACGACGAAGCGGAAGCGGAGATCGCGGACGAGGCGCCCCCGGCGCCCGATGACGCGGTGGAAGCAACGGCGGCGGCGACGACGGCGGACGATGAGCGGACGCCCGAAGCCTAGCGCGGGCTCCATCGGAGATTCATGACGAGCGGAAAGAAACGAGTCTACGAAGCGGCGAAGGAAATGGGGATGTCGAGCGAAGCGCTCGTCGCGATCCTCAAGTCCATGACCGTCGACGTGAAGAGTCACATGAGTTCGATCGGCGACGACGTGCTGGAGAAGGTGCGTTCGAAACTGGCGCGCGAGAAGGAAGCTGTGAAGGAAGAGGAGGCGCGCCGGAAGGAGAAGGCCGCCCAGGCCGCGCAGGCAGCCCACGCCGCGCAGGCCGCGCGAGCCGCCGAAGCGCAACGCCGTACGCCGCCTCCGACCGGGGGTGGTAGCGGTGGCGGCGGGGGAAGTCCCAGCACCGGCGGCGGTCTAAAAATCGGCGTCGGCGTCGGCGGCGGACGGCCCGGCAAGAAGAAGAAGCGCGCCGTGGACGAGAAGCTGGTTGCCGCGGCGGTGCGACGCACGGTCGCCGACATGGAGACCTCCAAGCGCAAGCATCACCGCCCTCAGCGCGAGGACGAGTCCGCCGTGGGCGTCGAGGAGGCGCCGCGCGTCATTCGCGTGGCCGAGTACGCCTCGGTGGCCGAACTGGCCGCGCGCATCGAAGTGAAGCCGCAGGAAGTGATCGCCGCGTGCGTCCGCCTCGGGATCATGGCCAATATCAATCGCCGGCTCGACCGCGACTCCATCATGGCGGTCGCCGACGAGTTCGGCTTCGCTGTCGATTTCGTCTCCGTCCTGGGCGAGGAGATCGAAGTCGCGGCTCCCACCGAGGAGCGGCTGGAGCCGCGCGCGCCGGTCGTGACCGTCATGGGCCACGTGGATCACGGCAAGACGTCGCTGCTGGACCACATTCGGAAGGCCAACGTCATCGCCGGCGAGGCCGGCGGGATCACGCAGCACATCGGCGCGTACGAAGTGACGCTGGCCGACGGGCACAAGATCGCCTTCCTCGACACGCCCGGTCACGAGGCCTTCACGGCCATGCGAGCGCGCGGCGCCCAGGTGACCGACATCGTGGTCCTGGTCGTGGCGGCGGACGACAAGGTCATGCCGCAAACGGTGGAAGCCATCGATCACGCCCGCGCCGCGAACGTTCCCATTATCGTCGCCATCAACAAGATCGACCTCCCCAGCGCGAACGTGGAAGGGGTCCGTCAGGAACTCTCGCAGCACAACATCCTCACCGAGGAGTGGGGTGGAAAGACGATCGCCGTGCCGATCTCCGCCAAGAAGGGGACGAACGTCGACAAGCTCCTCGAGATGATCCTGCTGCAGGCCGAACTCATGGAGCTTCAGGCCGACCCGCACAAGCAGGCGCGCGGCGTCATCGTCGAAGCGCGGCTGGACCGGGGTCGTGGCATCGTCGCCACGGTCCTGGTGCAACGGGGAACGCTCCGAGTCGGCGACGCCTTCGTGGCCGGCTCCAAGAGCGGCAAGGTTCGCGCGCTTCAGAACGAGCGCGGACAGAAGGTCGATTCGGCGGGGCCTTCCACGCCGGTCGAGGTGCTTGGATGGGCCGAACCGCCCCAAGCGGGCGATACCTTCGCCGTGGTGGCGGACGAGCGCGAGGCCCGCGAAGTGGCCGGGAAGCGCGCCATGCTTCTCCGGGAGCAGGAACTCCGTCAGCAGAAGCACGTGACGCTGACCGATCTCTTCGCCCAGATGAAAGATGGAAAGGTGAGCGAGCTGCTCGTCGTCCTGAAGGGCGACGTCGACGGCTCGGTCGAGGCGCTCCAGGACACGCTGACGAAGCTCTCCACCTCGGAGATCAAGCTCCGCGTCATCCATCGCGCCGTCGGCCAGATCACCGAATCCGACGTGCTCCTGGCGGCCGCGTCGAACGCCGTCGTCATCGGCTTCCACGTGAAGGCCGATCCGAAGGCGACCGAGCTGGCGGAGAAGGAAAAGGTGGACGTCCGGATCTACGACATCATTTACCAGGCCGTGGAGAACGTGAAGGACGCCATGGCCGGGCTCTTGACTCCGACGATCGTCGAGACCGTGGTGGGCCAGGCCGAAGTGCGGAAGATCTTCCGCCCGTCGAAGTCGGGCGTCATCGCCGGCTGCATGGTCCTCTCCGGCAACATGCAGCGCAATTCCCGCGCCCGGATCTTGCGCGGCGGTGCGGCGGTCTGGGACGGGAAGATCGAGTCGCTCAAGCGCTTCAAGGACGACGTTCGCGAAGTCGCAAGCGGCTTCGAATGCGGCATTTCTCTCGAGGGACGCGACGACATTCAGGAACAGGATGTGATCGAGGCCTACATCCTGGAGGAAGTCGCCCGCAAGCTGGAGTGAGATGCTCGTCGGCACGATGCGGCTCGAGATACACCTCCCCGCGGCGGACTCGCTCAAGGCCAAGCGCTCCGTGGTGAACCACGTGAAGGAGCGCGTTCGCCACAGGTTCAACGCGGCGATCGCGGAAGTTGGCCAGCAGGAACTCTGGCAGCGGACCACGCTCGGCGTGGCCGTCGTCGGGGAAGCGGCGCCGGTCCTGGACCGGGCGTTGCATGAAATCCTGGCCGTGATCGAACGCGAGGAGCGGCTCGCCGTGCTCGACGTCGCCATCGAGATCTCCTAGCCGGCCGTCCGCCTCCGCCCGACCGCGACCGAGACCCATGAACCGTCCAACCGAAACACCACGCACGCGACGCGTCGCCGATCGCATCGTCCAGGTGCTCGCCGAGATCTTCGCGCGGCACACGGAGGATCCGCGTCTGCGCACGGTCTCCGTGACCGGCGCGAAGGTCGCTCGCGATCTGGGCACGGCCCGCGTCTGGATCACCGGCGGATTCGCGCCGGCCGACGAGCCGAAGGTGCTCACGGCGCTGGCGCACGCGACGCCGCGCTTGCGAACCATGCTGGCCCCTCAGTTGGGGCTCCGCATCGTGCCGTCGCTTCACTTCGTCATCGACCATTCGTCCGCGGCGGGTGCGCGCATCGAGGAGCTGTTGCACGACATTCGCGTGGAGGAGGCGGAACGCGCGGCGGCCGGCGAAGCGGCGGCTGGTGATTCCGCCGATCCCGGCGCCGGCGAACCCGACGCCACCGATCCAATGCCCGATTCGAACCCCGACTCCACCCCGACCAGCGAGGCATGATGCCGTTCGAGCGGTTCCGCGCCTTTTTCGACGCTCACACCGATTTCGCGATCTTCTCCCACGTCGACCCGGACGGCGACGCCATCGGATCCTCGTTGGGACTGGCGTGGGCGCTGCGCGAGATGGGTCGCGGCGCCGTGGTCGTCAACGAGTCGCCGCTGCCCGCCAATCTCGCGTTTCTGCCCGGCGCGGAGACGGTCCGGCGGCCCGACGCGTTCCAGAGCACCTTCGACGCGGCCATCATTCTCGACTGCTCCTCGCTGGAGCGGATCGGCCCGAACGCCGCGCGCCTGGTCGCCCCCGGGGCGGCCATCGCCTGCGTCGATCACCACGTGGGGAACGCGACGTTTGGCGAACCGCGTCTGGTCGTCCCCGAGGCGAGCGCCACGGCGGAGCTGATTCACGATCTCCTCGACGCCTGCCAGGTACCGCTGACTCCCGAGACGGCGCAGTGCCTCTACACCGGGCTCGCATCCGACACGGGAGCCTTCCGCTACCAGAACACGACGCCGAAGGCCCTTCGCCTTGCCGCGCGCCTGGTGGATCACGGAGCGAAACCATCGCAGGTCGCCGACTGGCTCTATTCGAGGAAGACCGCCGGAAGCCTTCGCATCCTGGGCCTCGCGCTCGCCTCCCTCGAGTCGCGGGCGGACGGGCAGGTGTGTGCGCTCACGATCTCGCGCGGGATGTTCGACAGGGCCGAGGCGTCGAGCGAGGACGCCGACGGAATCGTCCAGTACGCCAAGTCGCTCACCGGCGCTCGCGTCGGCGTTCTGTTCCAGGAATTCGTCCCGGGGCAGGTTCGCCTGAGCCTGCGGAGCGACGGAACGGTGGACGTGAATGAAGTCGCCGGCCAGTTCGGGGGCGGCGGCCACCGCGTTGCCGCGGGCGCCCGCCTGGCGGGGGAACTCTCGGCGGTGCGGGAAACGGTGCTCAACGCCCTGGAGCAGACCGTGAATGGTGGATTGCCTGCACCTCGTCGATAAGCCCGAGGGGTGGACCTCTCACGACGTCGTGGCCCGGCTACGGAACATCCTCGGCGAGAGGCGCGTCGGTCACGCCGGCACGCTCGATCCGTTCGCGACGGGACTCCTGGTCGCCGCCGAGGGGCGCGCCACGTCGCTCCTGGGCGCGCTGGGGTTACTGCCGAAGCGCTACGTCGCCACGCTCCGGCTGGGCGTCGCCACCGACACCCAGGACCGCACCGGCGTGCCGATTCGCACCGAGCCGGCTTCGGCCCTTCCCACCGCGGCCGCCTTCGACGCGGCGCTGGTCCGCTTTCGGGGGCGCTTGGAGCAGCAGCCGCCGCTCTACTCGGCGGTGAAGGTCGCGGGGGAGCGGCTCTACAAGGCCGCGCGCCGGGGTGAAGAGGTGGATCGTCCGGCGCGGCCGGTCCACGTCTACGCCCTGGAGAGAGTGACACCGGACGCGGGCAGGGACGCGGGCTCCCACGCGGCGCCGTGGGCACCGGGCGAGATCCTGACCGAGGCGACGCTCGACCTGACCGTGAGCCGCGGCACCTACGTGCGCACGCTGGCCCACGACCTGGGGGCGTCGCTGGGATGCGGCGCCCATCTCACGGCGCTTCGGCGCCTGAGCATCGGTCCGTTCGACGTGACTCGCGCGGGGCGGGTGGAGCGCGACGGTGGTTGGGACGCGGCATCGTTTCGACATCACTCGCTCCGTCCGGAAGAGGCGCTCTCGTTTCTGCCGCGCGTGCGGCTGACGGCAAAGGAGGCCTCGCGCCTGCGGTTCGGCGCGGCGCCAACCGTGACGCCCGAGCGGGTGGAATGGCCCGAATCAGACTATCCGCTTCCCCCGGGAGCCACGGGATGGCCGATCGCGCTCCTCGAGCCGGAGGGCGCCCTGCTCGGCATGGCGCAGCCGTGGGAGGAACAGAGGGCGGGGACGCCGCTCCTCTTGCAGCGTGTTCTGGCCGAGCGAACCACGTGACGCCGATGAGTCGTCCCATCGCGCTCACCATCGGTGTCTTCGACGGGCTCCATCGGGGCCATCAGACCATCGTGCGCGCCGTGGTCGATGAAGCGCGCGCGCGCGCCGGCGCGGCCTGGGTGGCGACGTTCGACCCGCACCCCGACGCGGTGGTGCGTGGCGTGGAGGAGCGGCCATGGATCACGCCGCCCGAAGAACGTGCTGCGCTTCTCCACGCGATGGACGTCGACCGCGTGGAAGTGATTCGCTTCGACCGCTCGGTGAGCATGCTGCTGCCCGAGGAGTTCCTTGACCGCATCCTCGGCGCGAACGCGCCGCTGGCGGCGCTCCTGATCGGACCCGACTTCAAGATGGGGCGTGGACGGATGGGCGACCGCGCCTATCTGGAGGCGCTGGGTCGCCGGCGCGGCTTCCAGGTGATCGAGGTGCCGTTCCTGCGCGCGGAGGTGGCGGCGGCCCCGGCGGGATCGCCGGCGGAGAAGGTCTCCAGCACCGCGCTTCGCCGCGCCATCGAGGCGGGACGAATGGAAGAAGCCGAAGCGATGATGGGGCGGCCCTACGCGCTGGAGGGGACCGTCGGATCGGGAGCGGGGAGGGGAACCGAACTCGGCTTCCCGACCGCGAATCTCGAGATCCACCCCCAGAAGCTCTTGCCGCCTCCGGGTATCTATTTGTCGGACAATGAGATGGAAGGTGGTCCCGCGCGGGGGCTGACGTACGTTGGAAGCGCCCCCACCTTCGGTCCCGGGCCAACGCGGGCCGAGGTCTTCCTGGTCGACTTCCAGGGGAGCCTCCGGGGACGCATGCTGAAAACGCTACTCCGATCGAGGTTACGTGCCGATAAGGTCTTCGGGTCGCCGCTGGAACTCGTTGCGGCGATGAACGAAGACGTCGCCAGGGCCCGCGAGGCTTGGGCCCGCCTGGATACCGGGAAGTGAGGCCGCGAAGGACCGCTCTCTCACCCCGCCGTGAAGTATCTCTTGCAACCCTCATTCCATTTGCTACATTCCCTGCTCTAGAAAAGAAAGAGGGAATGTCAAGGAGGTGGCACCGGTGCCGTTGACCCCAGATCAGAAGCGCGTCGTAATCCAGCAGTTCCGAGTCCATGAAGGCGATTCGGGCTCGGCCGAGGTACAAATCGCGCTTCTCACCGAACGCATCAAGTACCTGACGGAGCACTTCAAGGTCCACAAGCGCGACCATCATAGTCGCCGGGGCCTGCTCCGAATGGTGGGTCAGCGCCGTAGACTGCTCGACTACTTGAAGGCCACGAAAGTCGAGCGGTACCGGGCCGTGGTCAAAGATCTCGGCCTCCGCAAGTAGGCCGTCTCCCGCTTTCGCGGGGACCTCAGCAGTACCCTCCCCTCGACCTTCCATCGGCTTCCTCTGGCGCCAACCGAGCGCCAGGGGAAGACCGTCCGTTGTCCCGCAACACATCGTGGCGTGAAAAGGAGAAACGAATGGCAGAATCAGTAAGCCTAGAGCTGGGCGGTCGCCGACTGAGCATCGAGGTCGGCAAGGTCGCCAAGCAGGCGAGTGGCGCAACGTGGATCCAGTACGGCGAGACCATCGTCCTGACGGCTATGGTCGCCAGCAAGGATCCCATCGAGAAGGATTTCTTCCCTCTACAAGTGGAATACCGCGAGAAGACCTACGCCGCCGGAAAGATCCCAGGCGGCTTCTTCAAGCGCGAGGGTCGTCCCACGGAGAAGGAGATCCTTTCGAGCCGGCTCATCGACCGGCCGCTGCGTCCGATGTTCCCGGACGGCTATCGGCACGAGATCCAGATCATGTCGACCGTCCTTTCCTCGGATAAGACGAACGACGCCGACATCCTCGGCATCATCGGAGCGTCGGCGGCCCTCATGGTCTCCGACGTGGCGTTCCCCGAGCCTGTCTCGGCAGTCCGCGTCGGCTGCATCGAGGGGAACCTCATTCTGAACCCGACCATCCAGGAACTTGACGACTCGGACCTCGACCTCGTGGTCGCCGGCACGGACTCGAGCATCGTGATGGTCGAGGCGGGCGCGCGTGAAGTCACCGAGGAGCTGATCGTCAAGGCCCTCGAGTTCGCGCACGAGGGAATCCGCCAGTTGAACGGGATTCAGCGCGAGCTGGTCCGCCTCATCGGCAAGCCGAAGAAGGCGTGGGTCGCCAAGGCCCGTGACGAGGCGCTGGCGAAGGATGTCGCCGGCTCGTTCGGCGACCGGATCCACAAGGCGAATTGGGTCACCGAGAAGCACGAGCGCCAGACGGCGCTCGACGCGATCGCGGCGGAGGCGGCGGAGCGCTTCACCGCCAGCCACCCCGGCACCGAGAAGTTCGTCTCGTCGGTGTTGCACGAGCTGGAGGAGAAGTCGGTCCGCACGATGATCGTGAAGGAGAAGCGCCGTCCCGACGGCCGCGGCTTCGACGACATCCGTCCCATCACGATCGAGGTCGGCACGCTCCCGCGCACGCACGGTTCCTCGCTCTTCACGCGCGGCCAGACGCAGGCCCTCGTCGTCGCCACGCTCGGCACCAAGGTGGACGAGCAGCGGGTCGAGGAGCTGGAAGGGCAGAGCTGGAAGAGCTTCATGCTCCACTACAACTTCCCGTCCTACAGCGTCGGCGAAGTGCGGCCGATGCGCGGACCGGGTCGTCGCGAAATCGGGCACGGCGCTTTGGCGGAACGCGCGCTCGAGCCGCTCATTCCGAGCGACATCGACTTCCCGTACACCCTTCGCCTCGTCTCCGAAATTCTGGAGTCGAACGGTTCCTCGTCGATGGCGACGGTCTGCGGCGGTAGCCTCGCCCTCATGGACGCCGGCGTGCCGATCAAGACGCACGTCGCCGGCGTGGCGATGGGTCTGGTGCAGGAAGGCAGCGACGTCGCCATCCTGACCGACATCCAGGGCGTCGAGGATCATCTCGGCGACATGGACTTCAAGGTGGCCGGCACGCGCGATGGAATCACCGCGCTGCAGATGGACATCAAGATCAAGGGCCTCTCCTCCGCCATCATGTCGGAGGCGCTCGCCAAGGCAAAGAAGGCGCGCCTTCACTTGCTCGACAAGATGGATTCGGCAATCCGCGAGCCGCGTCCGGAGCTCTCGCCGTACGCGCCGCGCATCTACGTCATGATGATCGATCCGGACAAGATCCGGGAGGTCATCGGACCGGGCGGCAAGATGATCAAGAAGATCTGCGCCGAAACCGGCACGCAGATCGATATCGAGGACACCGGAGAAGTGCGGATCGCGGCCTTCAGCGGCGCGGACGGAGACCGGGCCCGCGACATCATCCGCTCGATCACCGAGGATCCGGAGATCGGCCGCGTCTACCAGGGCATCGTCCGCCGCGTCGTGCCGTTCGGCGCGTTCGTGGAGATCAGCCCGGGCAAGGACGGCCTGGTCCACATCTCGGAACTGGAAATGAAGCGCGTCGAGAAGGTGGAAGACGTCATCAACGAGGGCGACACGGTTCTCGTGAAGGTCATCGCCATCGACTCGGAAGGAAAGGTCAAGCTGAGCCGCAAGCAGGCCCTGCCGGAGTACGCGGCGGCGCTCGCCGCGGGCGAGATTCAGGAGTCGGCGCCGGGCGGGGACCGTGGTCCTCGTGGTGGTGGCCGCGGCGGAGACCGTGGCGGCCCGCGTGGCCGGCGGCCGGAGCCGTCTCGCCGTTGACCCTAGTCGTGATGCATCGTTTCGCCGCAACGCAACGGAGGCTTCGGCCTCCGTTGTCGTTTGCCGGACGCAAGGATTTGCCGTGAGCGCCGCGGACGAGCCGCGCTTCCACCACCTGGTGCTCCCCTCGGGCCTCACGCTCGTCGGGGAGGACGTCGACTCCGTCCGCTCCCTGGCGGTCGGCGTCTGGGTGAAGGTCGGCGCGCGCCACGAGGCGGCGGGCGAGAGCGGACTCTCCCACTTCCTCGAGCACATGCTCTTCAAGGGAACTCGCACGCGCGACGCCTTCCAGATCGCCTGGAGCCTGGAGGCCGTGGGAGGTCACCTGGACGCCTTCACGGGCCGGGAATCGACCTGCTACTACGCGCGGGCGCTGGACGAGCATCTGGATCTCGCGCTCGACGTCCTGGCCGACCTGGCCCTTCGCCCTCGCCTCGATCCATCCGACGTGGTGAAGGAGAAGCAGGTCATCCTGGAAGAGATCCACAACAGCGAGGACACACCCGACGACCGGATCCACGATCTCTTCGCCGACGTAGTCTGGAAGGGACACCCGCTGGGGCACCGGATCCTGGGAAGCAAGGAGTCGGTCTCGGGGTTCGCCACCGAGACCGTGGCGGAGTATCACGGCCGCCACTACGTCGCGCCAAACCTCCTCGTCTCCATCGCGGGGCGGTTCGAGTGGGACCACTTCGTCTCCGAGGCGGCCGCGCGGTTCGGCGATGCCACCACGGGCGCTCCGACCGCGACGCCGCCTTCCGCATCGGGCGGTCGCTCGGTCGTGCATCACGTGGAAGAGTTGCAGCAGCAGTACCTCTGTGTCGGCGGCCCCGGGCTGCCGCACGAGCATCCCGATCGGACCGTGCTCGCGCTCCTCTCCACCGTGCTCGGGGGGGGGATGTCGAGCCGCCTCTTCCAGCGCATCCGGGAGGAAGAGGGACTGGCGTACGCGGTCTATACGTACGCCGACTCCTACGTCGACTCGGGAATCTTCTGCGCGGCGATGAGCCTGCAGCCGGCGCAGGGCCGGAAGGCACTTCGCCTGACGCTCGAGGAGTTTGACCGAATCGCGGAGAAGGGGCTGCCGCCGGAGGACTTGAACGCGGCGAAAGCGCAGTTGAAGGGGGGACTCCTCCTCAGCCTGGAGAGCACCTCGAGCCGCATGCACCGAGTGGCCCGTTCGCAACTCTACGCGGGGCGCATCGTGCCGGTGGAGGAACTGGTCGCCGCCATCGAACGGATCACCTCGGACGACGTGAAGCGGGTGGCTGCCACCCTGCTCGCGCGCGACCGGCTATCGATCGTGGCCCTGGGGGGGAGCGACGCGCGCCCCTACGGCGACGAGGACCTGGCTCCCGTGGCCGCCGCGGAAGTCTGACGAGGAGGATCGCGATGGAAAAGGTCGTGGTGCGCGTCTCCATGGAATCGCACGCCTTCGAAGCGCCTGCGTATCAGACGGAGCATGCCGCCGGGATGGATCTCCACGCCGCGGTGACCGAGGACGTTTCGATCGCGCCCGGGGAGGTCATCGCGGTGCCGACGGGCCTTCGCCTGGAGATTCCGGCAGGATACGAAGGGCAGGTGCGGGCACGAAGTGGCTTGGCGGCGAAGCACGCCATCGGCGTGCCGAACGCGCCCGGCACCATCGATGCCGACTACCGCGGCGAAGTGAAGGTGCTCCTGGTGAACTGGGGGCGCGCTCCCTTCGTGGTGAAGCGCGGCGAACGGATCGCGCAGCTCGTCATCGCGCCGGTGGCGCACGCATCGCTCGACATCGTGACGGAGCTCTCCGCCACCGCCCGTGGCGACGGAGGGTTCGGGCACACCGGCCGATGAGCGCCCGCGCCGCGCTGCCGCCGCTGGTTCTTGCCCTACACCAGACGCCGCTTCGCGCGACCTGGTCGCCGCTCGCCGTCAGCGCGGGGCCGCTCCGGTCGCTCCTCTCGAACCTCCTCGATCGCGGCTACACGTTTCTTGCCCTCGACCAGATCGGCCCCGACGGACCGCCCCCAGGCGGCGCCCTCCTGACCGTGGACGACGGGTATGCCTCCACCGTGGAGGTTCTGGCCCCCCTGGCACGGGAACTAGGTATCCCCTGGTCGGTGTTCTTATTGGTAGCCGCCGTGGGCGCCCGGAACGACTGGGACCTCCACGGCGTTTCGCTACCGGAACGGCACCTCCGCGAGGAGGAGATCGCCGCGCTGGCCCGGGAGGGAGTCGGTATCGGATCGCATGGCATGCACCACCTCGACGCGACCCGCCTTGGCGACAAGGCGCTGGCCGAGGAGCTGACCACGTCGCGCGCCTGGCTGGAGCGGGCCACGGGGCGCCGCGTCGATGCGCTGTCGTATCCCTGGGGCCGAGTGGACGTTCGGGTGGCGAAGGCCGCGCGCGCCGCGGGCTACCGGATTGGATTCGCGCTGCGCGGTGGACGCGGAACCCGTCGGGTTCAGGATGCCGTACCGGGTCTCTCCATTCCGCGCCTCGCGCTCTATGCCCCCGATCAGATCCCCGGCCTCTTCGCGGCGACCGCGCTCCGCGCCCCGCGCGCCGGACGGTACCTCCGCGACGGCGCCGGGGCCGTCGGCGGATGGCTGGTGGCACGCGCTCTCTCCGTCTCGGGACGCGCGCATGCGTAACCATGCCGCCATCGCCCTTCTCGGGACTCGTCTACTCCTGGCCTGCCTCGTTGTGCTCCCGTCCGCGCCGCTTCTGCCCGCGATGGCGGCGGAGCCCGTCGCCGCGAGCGCACCCGGCGCCGCCAACACGGACGCCGCGGCGGCACCGGCCGACTCGGCCGGCGATCGCTACGAGGGCACCTTCGTCGACGAGGAGGAGCGGAAGCGCTTTGCCGCGGTTCCCTGGCGCATCGGGGAGTATTTCCAATTTTCCATCGACTGGAACGGCCTGAACGGAGGAAGCTCGCTCATGCAGGTGCAGAACCTGCATCGTGTGGACGGACGTAGCTGCTATCGCATCGTGACGAAGGCGGAGTCGAACTCGTTCGTCTCGCGCTTCTACAAGGTCCGCGACCGCGCCGAGAGCAGCGTGGACGCCGAGTCGCTCTTCTCGCGCCGCTTCGTGAAACGGCTGCGCGAGGGCGGGTACAAGAAGGACGTGGACGTCCGCTTCGATCAGGAGGCGCGGAAGGCGCGCTACGAGAACGGCAAGGAGCTGGACGTGGCGCCCGGGGTCCACGACGTGCTCTCCGCGTTCTACTATGTGCGAACGAGGCCGCTCCCCGACGGCGCAACGCTGGCGGTCCCCACCCACGACAACGAGAAGAGCTACGATATGGAAGTGCAGGTGCTCCGCCGGGAAAAGGTGGAAGTCCCGGCCGGCAAGTTCGCCTGCGTGGTCGTGGAACCGAAACTGAAGTCCGAGGGAATCTTCAAGTCGAAGGGCTCGATCCAGGTCTGGCTGACCGACGACGATCGGCGCCTTCCCGTCATGGTGCGGAGCGAGGTGCCGGTCGGATCGATCTCGGTCCGCCTCACCGACTACCGCCTGGCCTTCGAGGGACGCCGATGAGCCGCCACGATGAGATCGATCTCGACTCCATCCGCACGATTCCGGTCTCCAAGCGCCCCACGAAAGTTCGCGTGGAGCAGTTCGCGCCGGCCCCCGATCCGGCCCAGCCGATCTCCTCATTCGATCAATTTCTCCCCGACCTCCTGGCCGGGGCGCAACTTCGCGACCTGATCCAGGCGTGGGTCCTTGCCCGCACGTCGGGAAGACCGGCCGTGGCGATGCTGGGGGGGCACGTCATCAAGACCGGCGTGCAGCGACCGCTCCTCTCCCTGATGGACGCCGGCGCCTTCAGCGCCATCGCGGTCAACGGCGCCGCCGCCATCCACGACTTCGAGATCGCTCTCTTCGGGACGACCTCCGAGCCGGTGGAGGAGACGCTGGTCGGCGGCCAGTTCGGCATGGTGGAGGAGACGCCCGTCCTCATGAACCAGGCGGTCCAGGACGGCGTCGCCAAGGGGCTCGGCATGGGGGAGGCGTTGGGTGAATTCCTGCTGGAGGCCGACGCGCCGCACGCCGACCTCTCGATCCTGGCGCAGGCGGCGTCTCGAGGGCTCCCGCTCACGGTGCACGTGGCCATCGGGACCGACACCATTCATCAACATCCGACCTTCGACGGCGCCGCCACGGGTGCGGCCTCCCATCGCGACTTCCGCATCTTCGCCGCGGCGCTCCGGGAGCTGGAGGACGGCGTCGTGCTCAATTTCGGCTCCGCCGTGATTCTCCCCGAGGTATTCCTGAAGGCGCTCTCCACCGTCCGGAACCTGGGGCACCCGGCCAGCCGCTTCACCGCCGCCTCGTTCGACCAGATCCGCCACTATCGCCCCGAGAAGAACATCCTGGAGCGCCCCACGCGCGCGGGAGGGAAAGGGTACGCGTTCGTCGGGCCGCACGAACTCTGGATTCCGCTTCTCGCCGCGCTCTATCTCGGCCGGGCGCCGCGCCTGGCCCCGTGACACGAGGGAGGCTCGCGCTCACGGCGCTTGGCATCGCGCTGAGCGTCCTGGCGGTCGTGGCGCTGCTTCGCGCCGTCCGCGCCGCCGACGTAGCCGAGCACCTCCGCGCCACGCGGTTCGAATGGCTGGCGGCGGGTATCGCGGTGACCGCCTTCGGCTACGTGCTCCGCGCCTACCGCTGGCGCGCGATCTTGGCCCCGCAGCGGGTTCTGCCGGTGGGACGCGTCTTCGGCCCCACTGTCGTCGGGTTCCTCGCGATCAACACGCTCCCCGCCAGGCTGGGAGAGTTCGTGCGGGCCTACCTGCTGGCGCGCTTCGAACGGATGCCGACGGCGGGGGTCCTGGGAAGCTGCGCCCTGGAGCGGATTCTGGACCTCGCCTTCCTGGCCCTTTTCTGGGCCGCTTCACTCCTCTTCGCTCCCTACCCGGAGTGGTTCCGGCTGAGCGGCTATCTGACGTTCGGTCTCGGGGGGCTGGCGGTCGGCGCGCTCTGGCTCTTCCAGGCGCGCCAGGGGCATGCCGAGCGATTTCTGGATCATGGGCTTCTCTCCTGGATCCCCGCTCGCCTGAGATCGGGAGTGCAGGGCGCGATCCCCGCCTTCGGGGAGGGTCTCACCGCGCTCGGCGCCCCCGGAGTACTTCCCCGCGCGGTGGCCTGGACGGGCGCCATGTGGGTTGTGAACGCGAGTGTTTTCCTCCTGGTGGGTCAGGCCGCCGGCTTGGCGCTGCCCTGGTGGTCGCCCCTCCTACTCGCCTTCGTCGTCTGCGTCGCCATCCTCCTGCCCTCCTCGCCCGGGTTCGTGGGGGTCATGGAGGCCGCCTGCGTGGTCGGGCTCTCCCTCCTGGGCGTCGACGGGGCAAGCGGCCTGGCGTTCGGCATCCTCTATCACCTCAGCCAGATTCTCCCGCTCGTCATCCTCGGATCGGTTTTCGCGATTCGAGCCCACCTCCGGCCAACCGACTTGGCCCCCGCGAATCCCTGAATAGGCAACATTCGGCGACACCACCGGTCCAAACCCGGCCAGTTCGTTGACTGTAAAGCTTTTTTAGTTGACGGAGGGGGGGGTGGTTGGTATACTAGCTCGTGCAATAAATCCGCGCTCAGAGGGCACTTAGCGCAGAGTGACAGGGGACGGAGGGTGGATGGCGTCTTCCCAGAGGGAGACACGTTCTGTTGTCGGCGTTGACGCGAATAGCCGTCTTGCTCTATTTACCCTGATCGCAGTGATTGGTTTCACCGCCTGGTTCTGGAATACGGGAAAGCCATGGGGGATATTCGCATTCCGGCTTGCCGGACTCGCGGCCCTGGCGACGGTTTCCATCACCCTGGCGAGGGGCCGTCTCGACGGAAATAGCTGGAGCGTGCGCGCCGCGCTCCTGGCGATTGGCGTCGTGGTCGTGGCCGCCTGTAGCGCGGCCGGTTCGGTTCACCAAGGCAAGAGTCTCGAGGCCATGCTCAACTTACTCGCCATCCTAGGACTCTTCCTCGCGACGAGCTTCTTCGTGCGTGGGACGCGCCACGCCCGGTGGCTTGTCGCCGCTCAGGTACTTTGCGCCCTTCCGGTTGCCATCCTCGGAATCCTCCAGCACTTCCGCCCCGAACTCGTTCCCGCCGGGTCCTCCTACCCGGGCCGCGCCCTCGGCCCCCTCGGCCCTTTCGGACAGCCCAACCGTCTCGGCGGTTATCTGATCGCGGCGCTCCCGCTCGCGGTCACGCTCGCGTTCCTCGTTCATGATCGGATGCTCCGCGGCGCGCTTCTCGGCTCTGCCCTCGTTCTTGCCCTCTGTTTGGTCCTGACCTATTCGCGCGGCGCTTGGATCGCCTTCGCCGTTTCGGCCGTTCTCTTCGCGTTCCTTCTGGTGCGCTGGCCGGAACTGTCGCCCCGGCCGCTTCTTCTCGGCGCGGCGCTCGCGATGGTGACGCTCCCGGCACTTCTGCTTCTTCCGTCGGTTCTCTCCCGCATCGCGCCCCGTCCTGAAACCCGCACGGCGTGGAACCTTTCATTCGATCCGGAGCGGGAGGGAAGTGCCGCCATGCGCGGCGCGGTCTGGCAAGGCTCGATGGCCGCGGCCGAGAGTCGCCCCGTCCTCGGATGGGGCATCGGCGCGTTTCGGGAGGCTTTCGATCGCTCGAAGAGCGACACGATGAAGCGGCTCGAAGCGGAAGGTGGACGGTCCTCCGATCAGGCTCACGGCTATTACCTGGCGACGCTGGTGGAACGCGGCGCGCCCGGTCTGGCATTCGTCGTCCTTCTCGCCCTGGCGGCGCTGGCAGCCGGTCTGACGACACTTCAGTCGGGAGCGCCGGCCGAGGCGCGGCTACTCGCCGCCGGTCTCGTGGCCTCGGTCACGGCGCTCCTGGCACATGCCTTCCTGGAGGACAACCTGACCTTCGCGCCGCATGCGGTGATTCTCCAGGCAAACCTGGGGCTCTTGCTCGCGGCCGCTCCCTCCGAGCGCGCCACGCACCGGCGCTTTCCAGCGCTCGGCGCGGCCGGCGTCGCGGTGGCTCTCGTGGCTGTCGGGTTCGGTTTCCAGAGTGCGCGGGCCGACGCGGCAGCACTGAACGCGGCGCGGGATGGTGCGATTGGAGCCGCCCACGCGGCTCAGGCCGGGTACGCCGAGGCGGGCCGGATGGCCCCCTGGAATGACCGGCACGCTTTGGGCGAGGCGAAGGCGGCCGAGGCGCTGGGTGAGTTCCTTCGCGCCGAGTCGGCCTATCGGCGCGCGGTCGCGCTCAATCCGAGCGATCCGGTGACGAAGCACGAACTGGCCCGGCTCTACCTGGCACGTCCGGAGCGTTTCGGAGCCGAAGCGACGCCGAAGGCGACAGCACTGCTGGAGGCGGCCCTGGCGCAGAACCCGCACTACGCGGAGATCCGGAACGATCTCGGCGTGGCCCGGCTTCGCGCGGGGAACCGTGCCGGCGCGATCCAGGCATTTCGTGATGCAGCGGATGGGCGGGCGTCGTTCGTCGATCCGCTGGTCAATCTCGCGGCTCTGGCGCTCGAGGATGGCGATCGCGCGACGGCCGCGTCGTGGGCCCGGCGAGCGCTCGAGCGGAACCCTGGTTCCGCCCCGGCGCGCGCCATCGCGTCCGACCTTGGAATGATTGCGGTCGACGGCGCAAGAAAACCGTAAGCGTAGAAATCTTTGAAAACGATGATAGGAGAAACTCTAATGGAGTATCGAGATCGAGAGGAGGTGAGCAGCCGGTAGTCATCGGTTGTCCGAGAGTCTCGAACGTTTCTGCGGTCCAAGGTGTATTTTTCGTTCAGTTGTTCGCATGAGGGAGGACAAGCAATGCGCAACCGAGCTTCTCTGAAAGTCGCTCTCCTCGGTCTCTTGGCGCTCGCGCTGGTACCGGGGCTAGCGATGGCCTCGCCGGCGACGATGTCGTCGGAGTCCGC
>JANNMC010000309.1:0-2211 GCA_031397435.1 Candidatus Eiseniibacteriota bacterium | reverse complement strand
TTGCCGACGCCGGGCGGGCCAAGGAGGAGCACGTTTTCGCCGTGCTCGATGAAGTGGCAGGACGCCAGCGTCTGGATCTGCTTCTTGTCGAGCGAGGGCTGATAGGTGAAGTCGAAGGCGTCGAGGCTCTTCACGAACGGGAAGCGCGCGAGATGGGTGCGCATGAGGATGTTCTTGGCGGTCTTGGAGGAAACCTCCTCGGTGAGAAGCCGGTCGAGGAAGTCGGAGTAGGGCAGTTCCTGGGTCGTGGCCTCCTGGAGCAGGGCCTCGAGCCGCTCGCGGCTCTTGAAGAGCCGAAGCCGTCCGAGGCTTTCCTGAAGGCGTTCCAGCTGGACGGCGTTCATCGCGTCCCTCCCGTCCCGAGGAGCGCCTCGTAGGTGGAGAGATCACGCACTTCCACTTCCAGCGGCCCCGGCTCCGTCCGCCGCGCTGTCAGCGTGGATCGGCGGTGCCGCGCGTTCCGGGCGATCGCTCCGGGGGCGTGCTCCGGGAGGATGCGCAGTTGGTGCTTCCCATCGAACTCGGGATGATCGGCGACGAGCCGCCCCTCGTGGAAGATGCGAACGGCGCCGTCTCGGCGCTCCACCTCCACCGTCCTGCCGATGAGGCGGAACGGAACCGAGTAACGGTTCGTGTCGAGGCTCACGAGGAAATCGTCCGCGACGATCCGCGCAAATCGGGCCTCGAGGCGGAACCCGGGTCGGCTGGCGACGGGCATCAGATGCGACTGCTCCCGATCGAACCGATCGATGGGACGCTCGTGCGTCGTCCCGTGCAGGCGCGCGTCGGCAACCTCGGTATTCCACTGCGTGAGCTGCTCCCGCACGTCCTCGAGATCGGTGAAGCGGCGACCGGGGAGGAAATTGCGCTTGAGGTACTTCACTCCCGACTCCACCTTTCCCTTGGTCCGAGCCCGGTACGGCCGACACAGCCGCGGCTCGAAGCCCCAGTAGTCGGCGAAGCTGCGAAACGTCGGGTTCCAGATCACCGAACCAGCGCCGTCCGGGGCGCAGATCGTTCTCGGCCGATCGTACAGATGCTCCCGCGTGTGGCCGCCGAGGTGATCGAAGGCGCGCTCGTGGGCGTCGAGGAACTGCGGCAGGCGCTCGTTCAGGGCCGGCTCGTAGAAGCTACGACGGCTGAAGCCCAGCGTCAGCACGAACCAGCGCAGCACCACCGATTGATTCCGGAACAACACGCGAGCCGTCCCCCAATCCACCTGGCTCTGCTCTCCCGGCGCCGTCTCGAATCGAAGCGCCGCCCGCTCCGCCAGCGCCTCCACCGCTCGCATCGGCCTCACCGATCGCTTCACCGTTTCGTAGCTCCCGCGGTAACCGCGGCGACGGAGCTCCTGGAACAGAATCTGCGCCGAGTACTGCACCTCCGGCGCCCGCTCCCGGACGTACTCGGCGAACGGCGCCAGGACCGTGTCGGGCCGAGGCGCTCGCTGGTACCGCCGGCAAAACGGCTCTCTCAGACAACGCCGCACCGTCTTGCGATCCAGCTCCAGCCGCCGAGCAATCTCCGCGATCGCCACGCCCTCCTCCTCATGCAGCCGACGAATCTCCTTCCAGCGATCCTCCTGGATCATCTCTCCCTCCACGAGGGACCACCCCTCGGGC
The DNA here is from genome assembly GCA_031397435.1 of Candidatus Eiseniibacteriota bacterium. Lineage (GTDB taxonomy): Bacteria > Eisenbacteria > RBG-16-71-46 > SZUA-252 > SZUA-252 > SZUA-252. The sequence goes on along the minus strand of JANNMC010000309.1, from coordinate 589 downwards.
GGAAGAATCGCACACGTCCCCACAACGTTCCCTTCCATCGCGCTCCTCCTTGGCTGGCGGGTGGGGACTTTTCGATGACCACAAGTGGGGATTATTCAGTGACCGATGACACCGCCGGGAGGAGCCCGATGTGGTAGACGGCCGAGGCGAGTCGCGTGGCCAGATAGGGGAAGCCGTTGAACTACGGGAGCTTGGTGATGTCGATGCGCGAGGCGGCTGCGGGCTCGAGTTCCATGGTCCCTCCGATGGGGACGGAGGGATCGACCCGTTCGTTTGCTCGGGCTAGAGCCGCATCGTCCCCGTTTCCGGGCTGGCATTGCCACCTTGGCGGGTGAGGCCAGGTTGGCGGACGCGTCACAGGGCCAGGGCCCTCGGCGGCGCGCGGGATGTGATGGGGGGAGGGCATCGCTGCCACCATCGGATTACAAGTCGAGGATTGCTTCGTCCGCGAATTGATGCGGATAATCCTCCATCCATGCGTCTCTACTCCGACTCCTCACGCGCCTTCATGGACGACACCGTTCACAACCGTGTCGCCGACAAGTTGCGCGACGCCTTCTTTCACCACTTCCGCTTCTATCCGTCACCA
>JANNMC010000299.1:0-11190 GCA_031397435.1 Candidatus Eiseniibacteriota bacterium | reverse complement strand
CTCCTCCACGCCGCGGGCGCGGAAGAGGGCGGCCTTCACGTACGTTTCTCCAGGGGAACGAAGCCATGCCCCCGCCGTGGAGTGGGGCGGCGCTGTGGCCAGGATGGCGACGAGGAAAAGGGAGAAAAGCGAGACTCCAGTTACGGTGTCGCCCCCAGGCGTGCTCGAATCGGAGCGTAGGGTTGCTGCTCGCAGGGGAGTCCCGCGTCGAGCCCCATCCCCTCCAGTTCCGCACGGAGACCGCTCAGGCGTTTGTCGAGCGGTACCTCCCCCTTGCCCGCGCGTTCCCAGTAGGGCTCTGGGGTTCGGGCTACGGGCGGGAGGAACGACTCCATGGAGCGGGCATACCCTTCGGAGGTGAATCCAATGCGCGCGAGATAGAGAAGTGTCAGCTTGTCGGCGTCCGATTCCCATTCGCGCGGATACCCCTTCATGCCCTGGAGCGCGGCTCGGGCGCGCTCGACCCCGGCCCGGCGATCGGCGGCGCCCAGAATCTCACGGATGCCTTCCGGGCCTACCCCATCCACCCGCTCGAGTTCCTGCGCGGGGTGCCCCAGAGCGGCATGCGCCATCATGTGACTCAGTACGGCGGCCACCTCGCACTGGGACCGGAGTTGTCGCAGGAGCCCCACGGAGACGTAGATGTATCCTCCGGGCAGAACGACACCGCGCGGCGACTCCCCGCGGAGGATCCGAAAGGTATAAGGTATCGACGGCCGATCCGACAGTCTGGCAAGCTTTTGCCCGATTTGGTTCACGTAACCGGCGACCTGCCTGTCGATGTAGACGCTCTCGCTGTCCTCGAAGGCGGCCGCGACCCGCGCCCCGAGGACACGTTCCTGCGCATCCCCCATCTCCACGGGTCGCTGGGCGGCGCGGCGTGCGGAGGAACAACCCGAAATCAGCGCGAGTGCCAGGAGGCAGAGAATCGGGGTCCGTGTGAGCGAGGTGAATCGATATCGTGGCACGCGGGGACGCTAGACCGGATCGCTCCAAAGGTCAATCGCTTGCGCCGCTGTTTCGGCATGCCGCATCATCCAGGCATGACGCGCGGCAGGGTAGGCTTTAGCCTCCCTCCCGCGTGGAGCATGGCCGGTGTCGACCAGAGTCGATCAATCCAAGGAGGATCGAATGCCCGCCCGAAAGAAGGCCGTGAAGAAGGTCGTAAAGAAGGCCGCGAAGAAAGCCGTGAAGAAAGCCGCGAAGAAAGCCGTGAAGAAGGCCGGCAAGAAGGCGCCGAGGAAGACTGCCCCTAAGCGTGCCAAGAAGGCCGCTCGCCGCGCCGTGTCCAGGACCCCACGTCCCAAGGCGACGACTTCCCTCCCGCCGGCGCCGCCCAATGGGATCGGCCTGACGCTTCACCACATGGACTTCACCACGCACAGCCTCGATGCGGTGAAGCGCTTCTACACCGAGACGATGGGATTCACCGAGGTCGATCACGACCCCCAGATGCAGTATCTCTTCATTCGGACGGGGCATAGCTCAAGTCTTGGCTTCATGCCGCCGATGCCCGGGATGGGAGAGCCGAGCCCCGCCAAGGAACCGACGCTCTATTTCTTTGTCGACGACGTCGACAAGGCCTACGCCGATCTCGCCGCGAAGGGGGTCCATTTCGAAGGACCGCCGGCCGACATGCCCTGGGGACACCGTGTCGTCTCGACGGTCGATCCGGAAGGGCGCCGCGTCATGCTCGCCATGCGCACGCAGACGAGTTCCTAACCGAGTTCCGAGGAGAACGACGATGAAGCCCTCCCCCGCGGTCGCGCTGCACGAACTGGGTCAGAGTCTCTGGCTCGACACCATTAGCGATGGACTCTTGACCTCCGGCGAGCTGGCGCGGCTGGTCGCGGAGGGATCGGTCTACGGCGTCACCTCGAATCCCACCATCTTTCGGGGCGCGATCGGCGGGGACCGTTTCGGTTACCCCGCCGCCATCGCCCGCCTCGCATCGGAAGGAAAGACGCCGGAGGCGATCTACGATGCCTTGGCGATCCACGACATCACGCGTACGGCGGACGTGCTCGCCGGCGCGTTTCGGACGGGAAGTGGTCGCGACGGATTCGTGAGTCTCGAAGTCCCTCCCGATCTTGCCCACGACACCGCCGCCACGGTGGCGGAGGCACGGCGCCTCTGGAATCTCGTCTCGAAGCCGAACTTGCTGGTAAAGGTCCCGGCCACCCCGGCCGGCATTCCGGCGATCGAGACGCTCATCGCCGAGGGGATCAGCCTCAACGTGACCCTTCTCTTCTCGCGTTCCCAGTACGCCGAGGTCGGGGCCGCTTACCGGCGCGGCCTGGAGCGCCGTCTTGCTGCCGGCGGATCGCTGGAGGGACTCCACTCGGTGGCCAGCGTCTTCGTGAGCCGGCTCGACACCGCCGTGGACAAGGAGCTGGAGAGCCGAGCGGCCGCGGCCCCCTCGCCGGCCGACCGCGAGCGCTATCTCTCGCTCCGCGGCGCGTCGGCGGTTGCCAACGCACTCGACGTCTGGGAGGAGTACCGCGCGCAGTTCTTCGGCGCCTCATTCGAGGCGCTCCGCGTACGCGGCGCCCGGCCACAGTGGCTACTCTGGGCCAGCACCGGTACGAAGAACCCGTCATTCTCCGACGTGAAGTACGTCGAGGAACTGGCGGGGCCCGACAGCATCAACACCGCGCCGCGCGAGACGATCGACGCGTGGCTCGATCACGGCCGTGCGGAGGGCAATCGACTCGATCCGCGGGTAGAGACGGCGCGGAAGACGCGCGCCGCCTTCGCCGAAGCCGGCATTTCACTCGATCAGCACTGCGCGAAGCTGCTGGACGACGGCGTGAGCTCGTTCGCCCAGTCGTTCCGCGAGATGATGGACACGATTCGCGAGCGCTCCGCCGCGCTCGCGCCGCGACGGTAAACCGCACGGAGGCGCGATGGAGCTCGGATTCGTCGGACTTGGCCGCATGGGAAAGAACATGGTGCTCCGCCTGCTTCGCGGGAAGCACCGGGTGGTGGCGTGGGCGCGGACGGCCGAGACGGTGGCCGAGGTGGCGCGCGACGGTGCGGTTGGGGCGAAGAGCCTGGCCGACGTCGTGGCCCGGCTCGAATCGAAGCCGAAAGCGGTCTGGGTGATGGTCCCCTCCGGCGACGCCACGGAACGGACGATCGTGGAACTCGCCGCGCTCCTGGGGCCGGGCGACACGATCATCGACGGCGGCAACTCGAACTACAAGGACTCGGTCCGCCGCGCAGCCATGCTGGCCGAACGGAAGATCGATTTCGTCGACGCCGGAACGTCGGGCGGCATCTGGGGGCTGGCGAACGGCTATTGCATGATGGTCGGCGGAAGCGAATCGGTCTGCCGCCGCCTGGAGCCGCTCTTCACCACGCTTTCTCCGGCGGACGGCTACGCCCGCGTCGGCGCGAACGGCGCCGGGCATCTTGTGAAGATGATTCACAACGGCATCGAGTACGGAATGATGCAGGCCTATGCCGAGGGCTTCGAGATCCTCAAGGCGTCGCCCTACACGCTCGACCTCGGACGGATCGGTGCGCTCTGGCAGCATGGGAGCGTTGTCCGTTCCTGGCTCCTCGATCTCACCGTCGACGCGCTCCAGGAAGATCCGGCGCTCGACAACGTGGCCGACTACGTCGAGGACTCGGGCGAGGGGCGCTGGGCGGTGATCGAGTCGGTGGAACGCGCCGTGCCCGCGCCGGTCCTGACGCTGGCCCTCCAGGCGCGGTTCCGCTCCCGCCAGGAGTCGTCGTTCCAGGGCAAGATCCTCGCCGCGATGCGGAACAAGTTCGGCGGCCACGCGGTGAAGAAGGCGTGACGCCCGACGCCGCGGCCGCCGCAGCGCCCCCACGGGAAGCCGCCACGTCCGCGAATCCACTCCGCGAAGGGAGCGTCACGCTTCGAGCCGCCGACCCCTGCACGATCGTCGTCTTTGGAGCGAGCGGCGACCTGACGCGCCGAAAGCTGCTCCCGGCGCTCTTCCAGCTCTCCCGGGAGAAACTCCTCCATCCGAAGAGCGCGATCGTCGGCTTCGCGCGCCGCCCGCTCTCCGATCAGGAGTTTCGCGACGCCTCGTATCCCCCCGATCACGATGCCGCCACCCCCAAGCATGAGTGGCAGCGCTTCGCGGCGTCGCTCTACTACCGCCAAGGCTCCTTCGAGCGGGCGGAGGACTACGCCGCGCTCCGCGCCTTCCTGGAAGCACTCGATCGGGAGCGCGGGACGCCCGGCAATCGAATCTTCTACCTGGCCACCCCGCCCGACGCCTACCCGCTAATCCTAGAGCGGCTACGCGCCGCGGGGATGGTCCATCCAGCCGACGACCCCTCGCACTGGACGCGCGTCATCATCGAGAAGCCGTTCGGCCACGATCTCGCCTCGGCGCGCGCGCTGAACGCGCAAGTGCATGCCTCCTTCGACGAACGGCAGGTCTTCCGCATCGACCACTACCTCGGCAAGGAGACGGTCCAGAACATCTTGGTGCTGCGGCTGGGGAACGGGATCTTCGAGCCGCTCTGGAACAACCGCTACGTCGACCACGTGCAGATCTCGGTGGCGGAGGCGATCGGGGTCGAGGGACGGGCTAACTATTTCGAACGGGCGGGCGTCCTCCGGGACATTCTCCAGAATCACATGCTTCAGTTGCTCACGCTGACCGCCATGGAGCCTCCGGCCCGCTTCGAGGCGGACGCGGTGCGCGACGAGAAGGTGAAGGTCCTCCGCGCGCTCGCGCCGCTTCGCCCTGATCAGGTCTCCGAGCGCACGGTGCGCGCCCAGTACGCCGCGGGGGCCGTGGCGGGTGGGGCGGTGCCTGGCTATCTCGAGGAACCGGGCGTGAATCCACGCTCCGCCACCGAGACCTTTCTGGCCGCGAAGTTCGAGGTCGACAACTGGCGATGGGCCGGCGTCCCGTTCTATCTCCGGAGCGGCAAGCGGCTGGCCAAGCGCGCCACGGAGATCACCATCGTCTTCCGCCATCCGCCCTACGCCCTCTTCCGATCGGCCGGCTGCGAGGCGCTGGAGGCGAATGTGCTGCGGCTTCGCATCCAGCCCGACGAGGGGATTTCCCTCTCCTTCGGCTCCAAATCTCCGGGGCAGTCGCTCCACATCGATCCCGTCCGCATGGATTTCAATTACCTCACGTCGTTCGGGGCCGATCCGCCGGAAGCCTACGAGCGCCTTCTCCTCGACTGCAATCTCGGAGACTCCACCCTCTTCGCTCGCCGCGACGAAGTCGAGTTGGCGTGGGAGCACGTCGACGCCATCGCTTCCGCGTGGGAGGCGGGCGGTCCCGAGATGAACTCCTATGCCGCGGGAACGTGGGGACCCGCCGAGGCGGATCGGATGCTCGAGCGCGACGGACGCCATTGGTATCGGCTGTGAAGGCGCCGACGCTCCCCGCCGGGGGGAACGGAGCCGAGCCACTGTTGCTTCTCGGTAACGAAGGTGAGCGCCCCTTCGACGCCGCCGCGATCGAGCGGGAGTTTCGCGCCATGTGGAAGTCGGCGGCGCCCGCCAAGGGAGCGCTCTACCGCGCCGCGCTGGCGAACGTGATCGTCCCGCTCGACGCCACCGCGCACGCGCCACTCGATCCGGTGCTGGCCGAGTTGACGCGGCGTCACCCATCGCGACTCTTCCGGCTGGAGCGCGAGCAGGTGGCGCCGGCGAACGGCGTGGCGACGACCGCGCCCCTTCTGGCGCGCACCACCGCGGTCTGCCACATGCGCCCGGGAGGAGGAGGCCTGGTCTGCTCGGAGCAGATCGTCCTCGTCTCCACTCCCGCCGCCCAGCCGCTCGTCCCCAGCGCCGTCGCCTCGCTCCTGGTCGGGGATCTTCCCGTGATCCTCCTTCGGCTCGACGGCGATCGTGAGCCGGAATCGTGGGACGCCCTGGAAGCGATGTCCGACGTCGTCCTGGAAGACAGCGCCACGCGGGACGACGCGGCCTCGATGGCCACGGTCTGGAATCGGATCGCCGCGCGTGGCAGCAGCCGCGCGCGCGACATCGCTTGGGCTAGGCTTGCCCCCTGGAGGGAACTCCTGGCCGAGGTCTTCGATCAGCCGGCGGCATCGGGAGCGATCACCGCTCTCCGGGACGTCGTCATCCACTACGGCGGCGCGGCGCCACCCGCGGGAGCGTGGCTCCTGGCGGGATGGATCGCCTCGCGGCTCGGCTGGGTCCTCCGCGATCGCCATGACACCCGATATCGATTCGATGCCCCGGGGCGGAGCGTGACGATCGCGTTCGAGCGGGAGCCCGATCTGGCCGATCCGCTTCTGGCCGCGGTGCGGCTCCGGTCGGGGAAGCCTCATCCGCTCGACGTCGTCGTGTCGCATCGGGGCCGCGCGGGCGCCGCTACCGTCGAGTTCTTCGCCCCCGAAGCTCGCATGATGGAACGACGCTTCGCCTACCGCGAGTTCGCCGCGTGCCTGATCGGAGAGATCCACCGGCACGAGCCGAACCCCGCGCTCGACGCGGCGGCACCGGTCGCCGCCGCGCTGACCGCTCTCGCGAGCACGCCGTGAGCGCGCGCCTGGTTCTGGCGGCGGACGTGGGGGGGACGAAGACCAACCTTGCCCTCGTCGCCTCTCCCGCGCGCGGCACGATTGGAGACGCGGCTGCGACCGCCACCTATCGCTCGGCCGACTTCCCTTCCCTGGAAGCGATGATCGACGCCTTTCGCGGTGCGCACGCCGCCTCCCATCCGGGGCCGGTCGAGGCGGCGAGCATCGGCTTCGCCGGCGCCATCGCCGGCGGCCGCGGCGAGGGGTCGAACGTGCCCTGGACGGTCGACGCCGTCTCCCTGGCGAGGCATCTGAGGCTCCCCCGGGTCGGCCTGGTCAACGATCTCGTCGCCACCGGCTACGGAGTCACCGCGCTCCGCGCGGAGCAGCTGGCGCCGCTCCTATCGGGGACGGCCGCTTCCGACGCCAATGCCGCGGTGATCGCCGCGGGGACGGGGCTCGGGGAGACGATCCTGGCGCGAATAGCCGGCGACCTCATCCCGATCGCCTCCGAGGGGGGCCACGCCGACTACGCGCCCCGGACCGACCTCGAATTGCGGATCTGGCAGGCGCTGCGCCCGCGCTACGGGCGGGTCAGCGTGGAGCGGATGCTCTCCGGCCCCGGGCTGGCGAACGTGGCGGAGGTGATCCACGCGGAGCGAGGCGCGGGGGCGGCGTGGAAGGCGCATGGAGAGGAGTCCGGCGGCGCTGAGTCGCTACCCTCCCTGGTCTCGAAGATGGGGCTGGAGAGGACGTGCGAGGCGTGCGCCGATGCTCTCGACACGTTCGCAGGCATCTATGGCTCGGAGGCGGGCAATCTCGCGCTCCGATGCGTCGCCCGTGGGGGGATCTACCTCGGCGGCGGCATCGCGCCGCGGATCCTCCCGGCGCTTCGTTCCGCCGCGTTCGAACGGGCGTTCCGCGACAAGGAGCCGCATCGGCCGCTTCTTGCGGAGATACCGGTGTGGGTAGTCTTGGACGACCGCACGGCACTCTGGGGAGCGGCGCGGCACGCCTCGTTGGCGCTCGACTAAGGTCCCCGCAGCGTCTCGACTTCTCGCCGCAATTCGCGCAACTCATCGAGGATGATCCGAGTGTGCTCCGCTCCATCACCCTTGATGTCCTCGGTGACTTGCGCCTGCATCGCATTGACCACCACCGCGATGAACAGGTTTAACACCATGAACGTCGCGATGAGAAGGTAGACAACGAAGAAAATCCAGGCGTACGGCGACTGTACCATCACGCCGCGCGCGATGTCGGGCCAGCCTTCCACCGTCATCACCTGGAACAGGGTGAACAGCGAGGCGCCGAGATCGCCGAAGCGGTCAGGAGCTATCGCCCCGAACAGTTTCGTGGCCGTGACCGCCGAGACGTAAAGAATGAGCCCCATCAAGCCAATGATCGAAGCCATCCCGGGCAATGCGGTGAGCAGGGCGCCCACGACAACGCGCATCGATGGCACCAGTGAGATCAACCGCAACACACGGAGCACGCGCAGGGCGCGGAGGACGGTGAAAGCGCCGGCGGCGGGCATCAGCGCGAGCCCCACGACGGCAAAGTCGAACACACGCCACGGATCCTGGAAGAACCGCCCTCGGTAGACGAACAGGCGCGCCAGCAACTCCGCTACGAAGACTCCCAGAACGGCCCGGTCGAACACCTGAAGCAGATTGCCGAAGCGCGCGACGGCCGGGGGTGAGGTTTCGAGACCGAGCGTGATAGCGTTCGCGACGATCAGGGTGGTAATTGTCTTTTCGAAGCGCGCGCTTTCGATGACAACGCGGAAGCGCTCGCGCAGGCGCGGGGCCAGATCGGAGTTCCCTGCTTTCACCGTGACGTCTCCATGGGTTGCGTGCTTGAGGCCCATCGTGCCGGTTCGGCATCCACGGAACGCCTTCCGCTGCAACGGGTTGGTGGACAACTGGCAGGCATCGTGGCATGGACAGGCATGCGCCGTCTAGCCCTGCCGATCGTTGCACTCGCTCTCTTCGAGTCCGAAGTCAGCGTAGGCGAACTCGCCATGGGCGGGGTGCTGCATTTCACCGTAACAGGCCGACGTCGAGAGGCACCCCCGGTTGGGTTTCATCGTCACTGTGTGCGAGGAAAGCGGCTCAGATGCTCGTGGATGATTCGCAATCTTCCGCCCTCGTGCAAAAGCACGCGGGTACCCCGGCCCTGAATCTTGAACTCCCGGCCGCCTTGCGAGCCTTCCCAGTTGTACGTGTAGGTTGCCGTAGCTGAAGCCTCGTCCGTTGTGAGCACGACGATGTCCGACAGATAGAACCGTGCCTTCTTGACAGAGGGATCCCCTCGCCAGGTCTTCTCGAAGGCGGCTTGGATTGCCCTGCGTCCAAAGAAGTCTCCGTCGTTGAAGCGAAAGTAGGCTCGTTCATCAATCATCTCTTCGAGGAGGCTGAAGTCTTCCTTCATGGCAAGTTCCTCAAACTGATTGAGGAACTGTACGACGGACTCCGCAGTGAACCTGGATTTCATTCGCGGCGGCTCCTGAACTTTAGGTCTCGTTGACGATCACGGGGAACTTCCCTTTCCAGTCGCCCCACACCTTCGGGTCCACAACCAACGCGCTCATGAAGTGCGCCACGTTGGCCAGGTTGGTGCTGGCCGGAGCAAAGAGACTGCTCACGAGGCCCTCATGTAGCGCGTAAACCGAGACCTCGCCCTTCAGAAGCGTGTCGGGCCGCACCGCTACCCACTGCACGTACGAATTGGCCGTCCCAATGTCGCGCCAGAGATAATCCGCAGCTTGCTGGTTGTCCCGGGCCGGAGGGACCAGCCCACGAAGCATCCACACGATCATCTTCTCGAATGTGCCGCGATGCGTGTCGAGCCCTCCCGGGTGATTTACGGAGACGCTGCCCATGAGCACAAACTTAATGGGCTCCGCGGGCTTCAGAGCCTCGATCCCCTGGCAGAGCCTGGTCGTGGCCCGCGTCACGAGGTCGCGCGGCGGTCCAAAGACGCCCTTGAGGCTGAGCACGTGACCGAGGCACGAGATGACGGCATCGCAACCGCGAAGGTGACGCTGTAGGTCGTCATCGCTGAGCGACAGCAGGTCGGCCTCGACGACGGCTACGTTGGGGTGTTCCGCGGTGCCTGCTAGGAGCTTACGGGGGGATCGTACGATGGCGCGAACGCTCACACCGCGACTCAGAAGCTGTTCCAGGACACGCTGGCCGGTGCGTCCCGTTCCCCCAACGAGAAGAACCGTCTGCTGCGTGGGCATGGCGCGCCTTTCTAGATACTCCCTGCGGACCTATAGCGACGGGGGATTTACGCCCTAGCCCGGAATCTCGGGCTCGACAAGCGTGGCGAGCTGCGCAAGCGACTCCTGCCAGCCGAGATAGCACATCTCGACGGGAATAACTTCAGGAATCCCCTCTTGCACGATATTGATCTCAGTGCCGCAAGAGACCTTCGCTAGAGCCACCGTCACTTGAATCACTCCCGGCAAATTCGGATCGTCGAACTTGTCCGTATAGCGAATCCGCTCGTGCAAAACGAGTTCAAGGTACTCGCCACCGAAAGCGTGGCTGTTCCCCGTACCGAAATTCGTGAACGACATCCGGAACGTGCCCCCCACCCTGGCATCCAGATGGTGAACCTTGCAGGTGAAACCGTAAGGCGGTATCCACTTCGCCATGGCGTCGGCGTCGAGGAATGCCCGATAGACACGTTCCGGCGTGGCGTGGAACACCCGATGCAGTCGTACGGTACCTGGGGGCACTGTCGATTCTCCTTTCGATGCACCGCTCTGCTGGAATGCGGCTGCGTGTTGTTGCCTGCGCGGCATCCCGCTGCGTGCCTGCTCGAGTGAAGGGTTACCCTTTTCGAGTTGAGAATCGGAACGGGTTGTAGAGCGGACACCAGGCAACGAAGCTAGTCAGGATAAAGATGACGGCGAATGCACCGAGGACGATCGCGAGTGCGCCATTGATACGGCCGGTGAAATAGAGAACACCAACGCCGATCGCCACGAGAGTACGAATCACGCGATCTATCGTGCCCATGTTCTTCGCCATCTTCCCCTCCGTGTTTGTCGATACGCCGGAACCCGGCAGGTTCTAGGCGCTGCTCGCGATTCATCATGTCACGATACCGTGGCGCTGAACAGGCCGAGCAAACGCAGCTTGCACCGGCCCGCTCGAACGCAGCATGGCACGCTTTTTCGCCCGCATCTCCTCCCTCGCGGGCCGCCTCGATTTCACTCAGCTTTTTCAAGTCAGCCAAGGATGCCAACCGGATCAAAAGGTCATTCAGAGCCAGCCCGCGATCCCCGTCGTCGACCTCAAGTATGGCTCAAGAACCACCTTTTCAGCCTCCGGGGTCGGCCTAACGCTGGCTACAGCCGCCACGAGCGTAGCGAGTGGTCGGCTGCAAGCCGAGTTATCCAGCCACGCAACCCGCGCCCGGAGCAAGTGTCATCCGCTCGCGAAACGGTCCGTCGCCCGTATCAACGCCTCCGTGATGCCAGGATTGCTGGCCGCATGTCCCGCATCGTTCACAACCACCAACTCCGAGCGAGGCCATAGGCTGTGCAGGTTCCATGCACCGGCGAGCGGCGCCTGAAAATCGAAACGCCCGTTCACGAGCACCCCAGGAATCTCCGCAAGCCTATCCGCATCACGCAGGAGACTCCCATCGCCAATCCACGCATCGTGACGAACGTAATGCGTG
>JANNMC010000285.1:0-5798 GCA_031397435.1 Candidatus Eiseniibacteriota bacterium | reverse complement strand
GAACAGCCCGGTGTCGCGTCGGTGCTTTTTGTCGGCGAGCGATCGCGCCCGCTTGACGGCGGCGTTGTGCGGGGATGTGACGACCGGGGGCTCGGCGGAGTCGCCCATGGGGCCTTGCCCAGGGCACCGGGCCGTGCTCGTGGGGGGCTGCGTGCGCGACATGGCCCGCGGGGAAGTCGTGTCCGACTGGGACGTGGGAACCAGCGCGCGCCCCGACGTGGTCCAGCGGCTCTTTCCCCGAACCGTCCCGACAGGCATCAAGCATGGGACCGTGACCGTTCTGACGGCAGGCGACCCCGTAGAGGTGACGACGTTTCGCGTGGAGTCGGGATACAGCGACGCGCGGCACCCCGACCGGGTGGACTTCACCGACGATTTGCGCGCCGATCTCCAGCGCCGCGATTTCACCTGTAACGCCGTGGCCTGGGACCCCATCGCGGATCGCGAGGAGGACCCGTTCGGCGGGCGCGCGGACCTGGCCGCGGGCATTCTCCGGGCGGTCGGCGAGGCGCGGGACCGCTTTCTCGAAGACGGCCTTCGCCCGGTGCGGGCGGCCAGATTCGCCGCCACGCTGGAACTGGAGATCGTCCCGGAGACGTTCGAAGCGCTGGGGAATGCGAAGGAGCAGGTGGCCCGCGTCGCGGCGGAGCGGATTCGCGATGAGCTGGTGAAGATGCTCCGGGCGAGGGAGCCGTCGCGGGGTTTCGAGATCCTCCGGAAGTCGGGACTCCTCCCGATCATCTTGCCGGAGCTGGCAGCCGCGGTCGCGGTGCCGCAGAATCGGTATCACGCCTACGACGTCTACTATCACACGATCTACACGTGCGACGCGGCGCCCCGGGAAAAGCCCGACGTCCGCCTGGCTGCCCTGTTCCACGACGTGGGCAAGCCGGCCACGCGCGCGGAGCGCCCCGACGGCGACGCCACCTTCTACAATCATCAATTCGAGTCGGCCCGGCTGGCGGAGAAGGCGATGACGCGGCTTCGCTTCTCGGGGGAGACGACCGAGCGGGTCGTCCACCTGGTGCGGCAGCACATGTTCGACTACCGCAGCGAATGGTCGGACGCGGCCGTGCGGCGATTTCTCCGTGCCGTGGGGCCGGAACACGTCGCCGATCTCTTCGACCTCCGCATCGCCGACAATGTGGGGAACGGGACGAAGAGCGGGTTCCCGCACTATCTGGGGGAGCTGTCCGACCGGATCGACGCCATTCTCGCCTCCGCCCAGGCCTTCACGCTGCGCGACCTGGCGATCGACGGGAAGGACGTGATGCGTGAATTGCGCCTTCCGGCGGGCCCAGTCGTGGGGGCACTCTTGGAGCGACTGCTGGAGGAAGTGATCGAGCACCCCGAGCGTAACGACAGGCCCTACCTACTCAAGCGGCTCCGGGAGGGTTACGCGATTGACACGAGCGGCCCCCCCGCCTAAACTTTGGCCGCTGTAATCCCTCGCCATCTCAAGCATTAGGAGCCCCTTGAGCGAATTCAGAGAGCGGCCGCCCGCGGTCGTTGAAGAACCGACGCTTGAAACGATCCGGCAGCCGGTGGCCGCCCCCTTCGACCAGTTCATGGATCGATGGGATGAGGCGTTCCTCTGCGACGTCCACCTTGTCGGTGCCGTCGGCGCTCATCTTCATCGTGCATTCGGAAAGCGGTTCCGCCCGACGCTTCTCCTCCTAGCGGCCAGGGGCTTCGGCTCCGTGAGCGAGCAGGCGGTTCTCGGCGCGGTGGTGGTGGAATTGATCCATACCGCGACGCTCATCCACGACGACAGCGTCGACAAGAGCATGGTGCGCCGGGGCCTGCCGACGGTGAACCACGTCTGGGCCAATGACGTCGCCATCTTGATGGGCGATTACCTCTACTCGAAGGCCTTCTCCATCCTCGTGCGCGAGAAGATGTACGACGCGATGGATCTCCTGGCCGAAGCGACTCATCTCATGAGCCAGGGGGAATTGCGTCAGATCGAGCAGAAGAACCGGCTCGACCTGACCGAGGCGGAATACATGCGCGTTATCGACGAAAAGACGGCCTGCCTCATCGCGGCCGGCTGCCACTACGGCGCCCTCTCCTCCGGTGCGTCTCCCGAAGCCGCCGCGGCCATGGGACGCTTCGGCCGGTCGCTCGGCCTCGCCTTCCAGATCACCGACGACATCTTCGACTATCTCGGCTCCCCGCACGTGACGGGGAAGGCCGGGGGCAGCGATCTGGAGGGGGGCAAGATCACGCTCCCGCTGCTCACGGCGCTCCGAAACGCAAACGAGAAAGACCGCGACGAGATGACCGAGCTGATCCGAAAGCGCGAGTTCCGGAACGGACACTGGCCCGACGTCGTCCGCTTCGTCACCGAAAACGGCGGCGTGGTGTTGAGCGAGGAACGTTCCTCGGCGCTGGCGCATGAAGCGGAAGCGGAGCTTCGGCACATCTCCGATAAGACGGCTCGCGCGGCCCTTGAAAACGCGGTTCATTACGCCGTGACCCGCCGTCGATGAGCGCCCCCAAGAAGGCGCCACCCGCGCCACCCGCGGCACACGCACTCGCGCAATTCGCGGCCAGGCTCACCCTCGAGAAGCGCGCCGAAGACGTCGCGATCCTCGACTTGAGGGAACTGGCCGGCGTCTGTGACTACTTCGTCCTCGCCACGGGTCGCTCCGAGGTGCAGGTTCGCGCCATCGCGGACGCCGTGGAAGAGGGAATGGCGAAGCACGGCGCCAAGCCGTGGCACTCGGAAGGCTACGAGGCGCGCCGCTGGATTCTCCTCGATTACGTCGACGTCGTCGTCCATGTCTTCCACGCCAAGGCCCGCGAGTACTATCTCCTCGACAAACTCTGGGGCGATGCCCGACGCGAAGTCATTACCGATTGAGGCCTACCTCGCCGACCGCGTGAACGACGCGATCGGCCGCGCTGGATTCGCGCTCCCTTCCGGAGCGCGGGTCGAGATCGAGATTCCGCGCGAGCAGGGGCGGGGCGATTGGGCGACGGCCGCGGCGCTGGTCCTGGCCAAATCGACGAAGCGCCCGCCCCGCGAGGTGGCGACGGCGCTCGTGGCGGCGTTCGAGTCGGATCCCGCCATCCTCGATCGGATCGAGATCGCGGGGCCCGGCTTCCTCAATTTTCACCTCTCCGGCGCCTGGCTTCGCGGCATGATCCGCTCCATTGCCGCCGCCCCCGATACCTTTGGTGCGACGAACGCGGGCCGGGGCGAACGGGTCCTCGTCGAGTACGTGAGCGCCAATCCCACCGGTCCGTTGAACGTGGTGAGCGCGCGCGCCGCATCGGTCGGCGACGCGCTGGTCCGGCTGCTCCGCGCCGCAGGCTACGCGGCGGACGGCGAGTTCTACGTGAACGACTGGGGAAATCAGGCAGAGCTCTTTGGCGCCTCCGTGCGGTCGCGCTTCGCCGAAGCACGCGGGTTAACCGCCCCGCCGATCCCGGAGGAGGGCTACGCCGGAACGTACGTGAACGACGTGGCCGGTTCGCTCGATCTGGATCAGGGAACGGCCTGGCTCGCGCTCGAGGAGCGGGAGCAGCGACTCCACTTCGGCGCCTGGGCCATTGAACGAATGGTCGCATCGCAGCGCCACGCGCTGGAGCGGTTCGGGGTCCGGATGGATCGCTGGTTCTCGGAGGGAGAACTGCATCGGGCCGGCGCGCTCGACAAGGCGCTTGTCCGGCTCGAAACGGCGGGGCACGTCGAGGAGCGAGAGGGCGCGCGCTGGTTCCGCTCGACGGCGTTCGGGGACCAGGAAGACAGGGTGCTCGTCCGCTCGAACGGCATTCCAACCTATTCGCTCGCCGACGCGGCCTATCACGACAACAAGTTCCAGCGCGGCTACAGCCGCCTGATCGACATCCTGGGTCCCGACCATCACGGCCACGTGGTTCGATTGAAAGGGCTCGTGGCGGCGCTCGGGCACGATCCGTCGTGCCTGGAGGTCATCCTGCTCCAGTGGGTGAAACTCCTGCGCGGGGGCGAGGTGGTGAAGATGTCGAAGCGCGCCGGAGACTTCATCTCGATGGAGGAACTGGTCGACGAAGTCGGCGTCGATGCCGCGCGCTTCTTCTTTCTCATGCGGCGTTCCGAGAGCCCGGTCGATTTCGACATGGAGCTGGCGGCGAAGCGGAGCGAGGAGAATCCCGTCTATTACGTCCAGTACGCGCACGCCCGAATCGCCCACGTTCTCGATTACGCGCGAGGGCAGGGCGCGCCGGAACCGAATCCCGAGACGGCCGACCTGAGCCTCCTCGCGGAACCCGAGACCGAGGCCCTGATGCGCTCGCTGGCTGGATTTCCGTCCCTGGTCGCCGCCGCCGCGCGGACCCACGAGCCTCACCGCATCACCGGCTATCTCAAGGAGTTGGCCGCCACGTTTCATGCGTTTTACCACCATCACCGCGTCGTCACCCCCGACGCGCCTCTGACCGAGGCGCGGCTTCTCTTGACCCAGGCGACCGGAGCCGTCATCCGCCGCGCGCTGGGTCTGCTCGGGGTGAGCGCGCCGGAGGCGATGTAGGTATGGCGATCGTCGTCGTCGGGTCCCTGGGGCTCGATACCATTGAAACCTCGGCGGGGCGCGTGGAAGAGGTGCTAGGTGGCTCGGCCGCCTACTTCGCGCTCGCCGCGCGGCACTTTCTCCCCGTGTCGCTCGTCGCGGTCGTCGGGAGCGACTTTCCGCATGCGGCCCAGACGATGCTCCACCAACCCGAGATCGATCTGGAGGGCGTGGCGCGGGCCGAGGGGAAGACGTTCCGCTGGGAGGGCGTCTACTCCCAGGACATGAATTCCAGAAAGACGCTCCGAACCGAATTGAACGTCTTCGAGCAATTCCAGCCCGACCTTCCGGAGCGGCTCCGCACGCTTCGAAACGTCTTTCTAGCGAACATCGATCCGGTGCTCCAGCTACAGGTGCTCGAGCAGCTGAAGCAGCCCCGCCTCGTTCTCGCCGACACCATGAACTTCTGGATCCAGAACAAGCGAGAGGAACTGCTGAAGACGCTCCGGCAGGTGCGAATGCTCCTGATCAATGAAGAGGAAGCGCGCGAGCTGACGGGGGAGCCGCTGACGCACCAGGCCGCACGAGCGATTCTGGAGCTCGGCCCTGAGACGGTGGTCATCAAGCAGGGCGAGCACGGCGCGTTCCTCCAGAACGCCGATACCTACTTCGCTTGCCCGGCGTTTCCGGTCGAGAGCCTCGTCGATCCGACCGGCGCGGGCGACACCTTCGCGGGCGGTTTCTTCGGCTCGCTGGCCCGCATGGGACGCATCACGGATATGAATCTGCGGCGGGCCGTGGTCTACGGCGTCGTTTTCTCCTCGTTCACGGTGGAGGGGTTCGGGGTGACCGGACTCCTGCGCGTGGAGCGCGAGGAGATTCTTCGCCGCGCCGAGGCGATCATGGGGATGACGTCTTTCAGTCTGGACGATACCGCCCGGTTGCTTCGGTGACGTTCGGCTCCCTGACGCTGTCGGATGATTGACGCGTCGAACCGGGTTCTCGCGCTAGAATTCGGATGTAAGTCGTTCCCGCCGGCCATGGATGGCGGGCGTACCCGGTGGCATGCCGGTTGCCCTGCACCACGGCTCTACGGGAAACATCACCCTTGGATGGGAGGGACATCTTGGCGCCCGTGAATGCGGCGACGGCCACGCCTACCCCAGCGGCTCCCGCGCGTTCTCGCGCCTGGTTGCCGCGAGCAGCGTGGTATCTCGTCCCGTCGTTCCTGGCCGCGCTCCCGTTTTTGCTCGCGTTGTTCGGCGGACCCGAGATCAAGCAGATCCGCTGGGACATCTGGGG
>JANNMC010000283.1:0-2510 GCA_031397435.1 Candidatus Eiseniibacteriota bacterium | reverse complement strand
GGTCTCACGCCGTTCGTGAACGGCGGGAACGGCACAAATCCCCCGACGATCATTGGCGAGGGTGGTGCCAACCCGAACACGATCATCCTTGATTTCCGCATGACGACGGACAACCGCGCGTTCTACGTACTCATTACGGCGGACTGTCTCTTCTCCAGCGAAGACGGTCTCTGGCCGTTCGGCGTTGGCGTTGTCATCGACGACCTCGCCGTTCAGGCGACCGGTGAGGGAAGCGCTCGCACGTTGTACGCCGAGCAGTCCGCTGCCGGCGGATTGGACGCTTCGGGTGGCGACATCCTGGTGGCCGACCCGATCACGGCGACCGAGACGGACGGTGTCCGTATCTCGGCGCGCGTGTTCCCTGGTAAGGGCGAGCTTTGGGCCATTCAGCAGGGTAACGATTACGCGACGGGCGCCGACATCTGCGCCTCGAAGAGCTTGGCGTCAGACCGCTTCTTCCTGGGCGTTGACCCGACGACGAAGAATGCGCTCCCTGGCCAGTTCAACTCGATCGTCACCTGCACGTTCGCGGTGCCGGTCGGTACCGCCGACATCCTTGCCATCTGGGGTGAGTACCTGAACCTGCCGCGTACCTCGGGCTATGTTCAGTACGCGGAATACCGCCAGTACACCGGCGGCTCCTGGTCCAACTGGTCGAATACGTCGGCTGGCGGCGGCGTTCGCACGTCGGTCATCGACCAGTGGCTCATCGATGGCGACCCGCTCGCGTCGGCCGTTCAGGCTGACTCGTTCCAGGTCCGCTACAACATCCAGTGCATCCCGGCCTTCGCCGCGGACCGCACGAATTGCGACAACAACACGCAGTACGCGGTGCTCTACGATGACCTTTTCCTTCAGGTCACGACGGGCGTTCCGGCGCCGGTGTTCGGTATCTTCCCGGGTTCGGTCGCGCAGTCGACGTTCGTCGACGGCACGATGACCGGCTTGAACTGCAACACGACGCCGTGCTGGCCTGGTATCCGCGGTTCGGATCTCCAGACCAACCCGAACATCGACATCTCCCGCAGCGCGGTGTTGGACAACCTCAACAGCCCGCTCGGCGACTCGCTTACCATGTCCTTCGTCACCGGTCTCCGGAAGAATGGCATGGGCATCAACTGGCGGTTCGGTTACGACCGGACGATCGGTGGCGGACTCACCCCCCTCGCGCGGACGAATGGCGCTTTCAACCCGGCCTTCGACACCCCGCGGGCGATCTACCGTCTTTACGATCCGGCCACGACCACCTGGAGCCCGTGGGACTCGACCGCTCTTGACGCGAACAACGTCTCGGTGGCGGGCGACACGGTCATCATCGACTCCGAGTACCGCCTCAACTGGCCGCCGCGCGACAAGGTTGGTCTCAACCTTCCGGGTGGATTCACGGTCGGCGGACAGGGCGCGTACAACAACTTGAAGTTCCTGCCACGCGGTACGCGGATGCAGTACTACTTCAAGGCTGTCGACATCAACGGCGGCGTCGCTTACCAGTTCTCGTCCGATGCGCTCTCGCGCGAGGTCGAGGATCTGCCGACGCTCCCGGGCAGCGCCAACATCGCTCCCGATATCATCGAGTTCAGCGTGCTCCCGCGTAAGTACCCCGTGGGCACTGCAGGTACCCTGGTGGCCGGTCGTACCGACACCCCGGTGCTGAACCTCGACGGTAACTACAGCGCCTGGAGCGCTCAGCAGGATCCTGTCACCGCGGCACTTCGCGGTATGGGCGTCCGGGCCGACCGCTACCGTGTGCTGGCTGCCCTGAATGAGGGACATCAGATCGGCGGTCACGAATTGACCGGCGATCGTCCGGCCCGTCTCAGCAATTACTTCCCGAACTTGGAAGAGTACGGGATCGTCGATTCGCTCCGAGGCTGGTACCGGATCTTCATTCAGAATTCGCACCTTGGCACGAACTCGGTTCTTGACGAGGCGGCCTCGCAGACGGTGATCAACTGGGCCACCACGCCCACGAACTCGAATGACGGCGATCGCTGCATCTTCCTTTCGGGCGACGACGCATTCAACGCGCTGGTCAACCAGGCTTTCGGCGTCCCTGGGGCCCGTCAGCAGACGCTGGCCAGCAGTGTCTTCGGTGTCGCGAACGTCACGACGCTGGCTCCGAGCGCGGCGAAGGGCTCGTGGGCGGGAACTGGTAGCAGTGCCTTCCCGACCATCGATGACCGATTCGCGGCTCAGGCCTCCGGTCCTGGCCTCGCGCTTGCCGGGTCGTTCACCTACGAAGTCGACGGTGGATGCCCGGGCCCGAACCGCTTCGATCCTCTCACCGCCACCGGCGGCGCGGTTGCTTCGGCGACCTACCCGATCGCGGCTGGTGTGACGGACGTCTCGGGCGTGGCGAAGGCTAGCGAGTTCGATACCCCGACTGACCTGGACCAGGTCAAGTCGCTTGCGTACGGTTTCTCGATCCAGTACGTCCGTGGCGCGCCTGGTGCGATTCCTCGCACCGCGGCCAACTACGTCCGTTCGGGCGTCCAGAACCGCATGCAGAT
>JANNMC010000275.1:0-1540 GCA_031397435.1 Candidatus Eiseniibacteriota bacterium | reverse complement strand
CAGGAGTGATCGGAGCGCGCGCACGGCGCGTCCGCGGTGACTGATTGCATTCTTCACGTCATGCGGAAGTTCCGCGAACGAACGCGCTTCACCCTCCGGAAGGAAGAGTGGATCGTAGCCGAACCCCTCGCTCCCGCGCGGTTCGGCGAGAATCGTGCCGGGGCAGACGCCTTCCACGACTTCTTCCCGCCCCTCGCCCTCCACCAGCGCCAGCACGCAGCGGAATCGCGCGCCGCGCCGCGCCGGGGGGAGTCCCGCGAGTTCAGCGAGCATTCGCGCGTTGTTCGCCGCGTCGTCGGCGCCGGGCCCCGCGAAACGCGCGGAGGTCACTCCGGGAGCACCGTCGAGCGCGTCCACCTCCAGCCCCGAGTCGTCGCCGAGCGAGGGAACGCCGAGGGCGCGCCAGACAGCACGCGCCTTCTCCAGGGCGTTCTCGCGATAGGAGTGCGCGCCTTCGGGAGGGAGTTCGACCTGGGGATGATCGGCCAGCGACTCCACGCAGGCGACAACCCCGGAGAGCATCGCCTGAATTTCGCGCGCCTTGCCGCGGTTCTTCGTGGCGAGAACGACTACTTCCACGACGCCGGGAGTGCGCGGATGCCGAGCGTGCGCTTCTGGAGCGCCACCAGCTTCTTGATTCCGCCCTTGCCTAGATCCAGAAGCGCCGCGAGTTCCTTCTCGGTGAAGGCCTCGCCCTCGGCCGTTCCCTGAATCTCCACGAGTCTGCCGTCGCCGGTCATGATCAGATTCATGTCGACGCCGGCCTTCGAGTCTTCCGTGTAGCAGAGGTCGAGGCACGCCCTACCGTTCACGAGGCCGATGGACACAGCCGCCACGAAATCGCGAAGCGGCTGTCCGGGGAGCTTCGTCCGCTTGGAGAGCCACCGGATGGCGTCGGCCAGGGCGATGAAGGAGCCGGTGATGGCCGCCGTGCGCGTGCCGCCGTCGGCCTCGATCACGTCACAGTCGATGAGGATCTGCCGCTCGCCCAGCGCCTCGAGATTTGTCACGGCACGGAGCGAGCGGCCGATGAGCCGCTGGATCTCCTGCGTCCGTCCGCCGACGTGGCCGCGCGTCACCTCGCGCGTGATGCGATCGTGAGAGGAACGCGGCAGCATGCTGTACTCGGCGGTGACCCATCCGCGCCCGCTGTTCCGGAGCCAGGGCGGAACTCGCTCTTCCACCGTGGCGGCGCAGAGCACCCTCGTGCCGCCCATCTCGATCAGCGCCGAGCCCTCGGCGTTCTTCAAATATCCCCGCTTGATCGTAACCGGACGCAGTTCATCCACCCGGCGCCCGTCGCCGCGCGCTCCCCCACTCGTTCGTCCGCTCACTTTCGCTCCCCCCGCACGGGGCGGCGTTCGAACCAGGGGAGGTCTTCCTGCGGCACGAGCCACACGCGCCCCATGCGGTGACCCAGGAACCGCGCTCCAATCGCCTCGAATTGGCGAGGGCTGTCCGACACGTAGCAGCGAAGCGATCCGCGCCCCCCGCGGGCGCTCTCACCGAGCGCGCGCGCCAGCCGCCGCGCCGTCGCCTC
>JANNMC010000248.1:0-12090 GCA_031397435.1 Candidatus Eiseniibacteriota bacterium | reverse complement strand
CACCCGAATCGACGTTCGCCTTCAGCCGCACCAGCAACTCCACCAGCGGCGGCGCGCCGACCGCGAAGCCGAGCCGCCATCCGGTCATGTTGAAGGTCTTGGAGAAGGAGTGGAACTCGATCGTCCGCGCGCGCGCTGCGGGAATCTCGAGCGCGCTGGGGGGCGGGTCGCCGTAATAAAGCTCGGAGTAGGCGGCGTCGCTGGCGATGATCAGATCGCGGCGCTCCGCCCACGCGGCCAGTTCCTCGTAGAACGAACGCGGCGCCATCGCACCGGTCGGATTGTTCGGATAGTTGACCCAGACGACGCGGGTGCGCGGCGTTGCCAGCCGGTCGAGTTCGGACAGATCGGGAAGAAAGCCGTTCGACTCGCGAAGGGTGTACCGCACCGGGGTGGCGCCCGCGAAGATGGCGCCCGCGAAGTAGACCGGATAGCCGGGATCGGGCATGAGCACTTCGTCGCCCGGATTCAGGACGGCGAGCGGAAAGTGCCCAATCCCCTCCTTCGAGCCGATCAGCATCGCGCATTCCTTGGCGGAATCGATCGTGACGCCGTAGCGTGCCGCGAACCAGGTCGCGATCTCGCGGCGCGCCGAAAGCATCCCGGCACTCGAAGGATAGCGGTGGTTCGCGCCATCCTCGGCCGCGGCCGCCATTTTCTCGAGAATCGGGGGGGGCGTCGGAAGGTCGGGATCGCCGATCGAAATGTCGATCACCTCCCGCCCGGCCGCCTCCGCCTCGGCGCGCCTACGCTCCAATTCGGCAAAGAGATAGCGCGGTAGGGCCTGGAGCCGCTGGGAGGGGGCGAAGGGAGTCATGAGGCCCGACGGTAGCCGGGGGTGAAGGGGGTGTCAAGGGGCGGCGCGCGGAGGGACCGAGCGCGAGGTGAATCGGTCGAATTCTAGAGAGAGCCCTCGGCCGGCGGGTCGATGACGACCATCACTTCGGCCTCCAGCGAGACACCGCTCGCCTCCTCCACCCGGCGCTTCATCTCCTGGGCGACACGGAGGACTTCATACGCGGTTGCCCCGCCGCGATTCACGATGTAGTTGGCGTGGAAGGCGTGAACGCCCGCGCCGCCTTCGCGAATCTCCTTGGCCCCGGCCGCCTCCAGCAACTGTCCCGCGGCGATCTTGCTCCCATCGGGAAGCACGGGGTTCTTGAAGAAACAGCCCGCCGTATGGAGTCCCTTCTCGTGCCGGCGGGCTCGCTGCGCGGCGTGCTGGCCCATGATCCGGTCCATCTCCGCGCGATCACCCGGCTGGAGCGTGAATTCCGTCTCCACGACGATGTGGGTGTTCTCCTTCAGATTGCTGTGCCGGTAGGAGAATCCAAGTTCCGACGGGATCCGGTCGACGAGCGTCGTCCCCTCCAGAAGGCGGATCCGCGTCACCACGTCGCCCACCGATCGGCCGAACGCACCCGCGTTTCCGCGAATGGCGCCGCCCACCGTGCCGGGAATGTCGATCGCGAATTCCAGACCGGAGAGCGAATGCTGCCGCGCCGCTTCCACGACCTCGCCCAGATCGGCGCCCGCGCCCGCGACGATGCGGGTCCCCTCCGTGCGGAGGTGCTCGATCTTGTTCACGATCGCCACGCCGCGGAATCCCGTATCTCCAACCAGGAGATTGGACCCGCCGCCGATCAGAAGCCATCGCATCCCGCTCGCCGCCGCCTCGCGAGCCACCTGCTGGAGCGCCCGTTCCGTGTAGACCTCCACCAGGACGTCCGCCGGCCCCCCGATCCCGAACGTCGTGTACGGGGCGATGGGCGCCAACTTCTTGATGGTCAGCTCTTGGGGCGGCGCGGCCAGGGTGTCGAACGTCATCGATCCTCCGGAAACGTGGCGTGATCTGGCAGAAGGATACGGGAATCTATCGGCCGAAGCGGGCGATTTCTGCAGCCTCTTCTCGGACGAAACGTGATCCCGAAGTCCCCTTGCCGAACAGGCCCTGGCCCCGTAGGTTGGGCCGGACATGAGCGAATCCCCCGGACTCTTGCGGCGCCTTCGCCTGCGCGAGGTAGTCCCCTTCGTGGGGCCGGCGTTCGTGGCGTCGATCGCCTACATGGACCCCGGCAATTTCGCCACGAACATCGCCGGCGGCTCCGATTTTCGCTACCAGCTCCTCTGGGTTCTCCTCTGGAGCAATCTCATGGCGATCCTGGTCCAGTTGCTCTCGGCCAAACTGGGAATCGCCACCGGGATGTCGCTCCCCCGCAATTGCCGGGAGCACTTCCCCCGTCGGATGAACTACTTCCTCTGGGGCGCCGGAGAAATTTCGGCACTGGCAACCGACCTGGCCGAATTCCTGGGCGCGGCGCTCGGCTTCTCGCTCCTCTTCGGGATGCCTCTCTTTCCCGCGGCGCTCCTGACCGGAGTGGCGACCTTCCTGATCCTTGGCGTGGAGCGGCTGGGGTTTCGAAAACTCGAGTACGTCATCATGGCGTTCGTCGGGGTGATCTCGCTCGCCTACGTCGTGGAACTCTTCCTGGCGCAGCCACCGTGGGGGACAATCGCGTATCACATCGCGGTGCCGCAGCTGAACGAGAAGAGCATCTACGTCGCCGTGGGAATGCTGGGCGCCACCGTGATGCCGCACGTCGTCTACCTGCACTCCGCGCTCGTGCTCCCGCGCCGCGCGGAGATGGGCCACACCGATCACGCGCGGCACTTCCGCATGGAGCGGTTGGAGGTGCTGGTGGCGATGAACGTGGCGTGGGTCATCAACTCCGCGATGGTGATCATGTCGGCCGCGGTCTTTCACGACCGCGGCATGCCGGTGCAGTCGATCGAGCAGGCGCACCAAACGCTGACACCGCTCCTGGGGCAGCTCTCCAGCACGCTCTTCGCGGTGGCGCTCCTGGCCTCGGGTCTCGCTTCCTCGGCCGTCGGAACGCTGGCCGGGCAGGTGATTCTGGAGGGATTCCTGGACGTGAAGATGAGCATCTTCCTCCGGCGGCTCATCACCATGCTCCCGGCGCTCGTGATCATCGCCCTCGGGCTCGATCCGCTGAGGATCCTGGTCCTGAGCCAGGTCTGCCTCAGTTTCTCGCTCCCCTTCGCCATCGGGCCGCTGGTCTGGCTGACGAGCCGGCGGGACGTGATGGGAGAGCAGGTGAACCGCCCGCTGACAACGTATCTGGCGGTGGCGGTGACGGCGGTAATCGTGGGATTGAATGGGCTTCTCCTTTACCAGGTGTTTGGGGGATCATTCTGAGGGCGCACGGCATCCAACCAGGTGCCGTCCGGAGGGAAACCTTGCGGCGGAGCCGGGGTACTCAGGGAGACACGCTGGAGGCTAACTCGATGATTCGACGGATGATGATTGCCACGATCGCCTGCCTCGTCCTTGCCGCGGCCGGCTGGGGATCCGCCCGTGCCGCGGGCGACGACGAGATGTTCCGGGAAGCCGTCGTCGACGGGCCCGCCGACCTTGTCTGGCGCCTCTTGACCACCGAAAAGGGGATGCAGGCGTGGTTGGCTCCCCAGGCCGACGTCGACTGGCGCGTAGGCGGGCTGATCCGAACGCACCACGACTCCGGCGGCCGCCTGGGCGACGCGCAGACCACCGTCAGCCGCGTCGTGTCGCTCGACACGGGTCACCGATTCACCGTCAGGGTGATGCAGGCGCCCGAGGGATACCCCTTCGCGCAGTTCGTCGAGGGGACCTGGTACGACATCGCGCTCGACGCCCTCCCGGGCGGTAAGACCCGGATCCGCTGCGTCGGGCACGGCCTGGGCGAGGGGTGGGCGCGCTACGCGACAGCGCCCGTGTTCCAGCAGGGGGCAGATCTGGCATTCGGACAGTTGAAGAAGGCGCTCGCCTCCCAGGTCACTGAGAAACCGGCCCCGAAGCCGGTTCCGAGCCCGGCCCCACGACCCGCCAAAAAGAGTCCGCCGAAGCAGACGCGCTGATAAGCCGCGCCGCTCCGGCGGCATGCTGCCCTACCCCACGCTCGATTCGGAGGCCCCTTGCGCATCGGAACCCCTCTCTCCCCCGGCGCCACGAAGGTCATGCTTCTCGGCGCCGGGGAACTCGGCAAGGAAGTCGTCATCGCGCTGCAGCGTCTGGGCGTGGAGGTGATCGCGGTCGATCGCTACGCAAACGCCCCCG
The DNA here is from genome assembly GCA_031397435.1 of Candidatus Eiseniibacteriota bacterium. Lineage (GTDB taxonomy): Bacteria > Eisenbacteria > RBG-16-71-46 > SZUA-252 > SZUA-252 > SZUA-252. The sequence continues at coordinate 7,976 of JANNMC010000248.1, read as the reverse complement.
GCCACCAGGTGGCGCATCGCGCCCACGTGGTCGACATGACCGACGCGGCGGCCGTCCGCGCGGTAGTCGAGGCGGAGCGACCCCACTTCGTCGTCCCCGAGATCGAGGCGATCGCGACCGACGAGCTGGCGCGAATCGAGGCCGACGGCCTGGCAACGGTCATCCCGACGGCGCGAGCGACGCAACTGACGATGAACCGCGAGGGGATTCGCCGCCTGGCAGCCGAGGAGTTGAAGTTGCCGACCTCCCGCTACGCCTTCGCGGAGGGGGCCCGAGAGTTGAAGAACGCGACCGACATCCTCGGTTTCCCCTGTGTGGTGAAGCCGGTGATGTCGTCGTCGGGAAAGGGCCAGTCGGTGCTTCACGGGCCGGGCGACATCGACGCGGCCTGGGCCCACGCCATGAGCGCGGGACGCGTGAAGAAGACGCGCGTAATCGTGGAGGAGATGATTCAGTTCGACTACGAGATCACGCTGCTCACGGTGCGATCGCTTGGCCACGACGGAGCGGCGGTGACGTCGTTCTGCGAACCGGTCGGGCATGTGCAGGTGAAGGGCGACTACGTGGAGAGCTGGCAGCCGCAGCCGATGTTGGCACTGGCGCTGGAGAAGGCACGGGACATCGCGAAGAAGGTGACCGACTCGCTCGGTGGGCGCGGAATCTTCGGCGTGGAACTCTTCGTGAAGGGCGATCACGTCTGGTTCAGCGAGGTGAGCCCCCGTCCGCACGATACCGGCATGGTTACGATGATCACCCAGGTGCAGAACGAATTCGAACTCCACGCGCGGGCGATTCTGGGGCTGCCCGTCAGCACGGAGCTAAGAACGCTCGGGGCGAGCGCGGTCATTTACGGAGGCGTGGAGGCCGCGGGGATCTCATTCGAAGGGGTGGATGAGGCGCTGCGGGTGCCGAGGACGGATCTACGGTTGTTCGGAAAGCCGGAGTCGTTTGCCCGGCGGCGGATGGGCGTGGCGCTGGCGTGGGGCGGCGACGTGGAAGACGCGCGGGAACGGGCGAAGCGCTGCGCGGGATTGGTGAGGCCGGTCCAACTTTAGCGAGCGTGCGAGAGGTTGCTCCGGTCGGGCGGGGCGCAGCGGAGGCGACAGCTCCCTCAACCGCAATCGTTCGCCCCGCGGAAGGTCAACAGGTCCAGGCCAGAAAGTCACGAATTACATGACTTCGTGGCCCGCCGTTGTATTCCTCCCGCGGGGCGAGTACCACTCCCATGCTCCCAAGACTGCCGATGCCGCTAACGACTCGATCAGCCCCCCGCCGCTTCGCGCCGCGCCTTCTCCTGGAGCGTTTCGTTCGCGTAGATCGCGATTTCGACCCGCCGGTTCTTCTGGCGTCCGTCGTCGGTCGTATTCGCCATGACCGGCTCCCGCTCTCCCAGCCCCACCGTCCGGATCGTGCGTGTGACGCCCGCCGAGGTGAGGTAGCGCGCGGCGGCCGCGGCACGACGTTCGGATAGCCCCTGATTGTAGTCGCCGGTACCGACGTCGTCGGTGTGGCCGGCAATCAGCAGATTCGACTCGGAGTACTTGTTCAGATTCGAGGCCAGATTGTTCAGGTTCGACTGCGCGGCACCCTTGATGGTGTCGGAGTCGAAGTCGAAGAGAAGTCCGGAATCGAAGGTGATCTGGATTCCTTCGCCCACGCGTTCGACCGTGGCGCCAGGAATGCTCTGGCTCAGTTCCTGTGCTTGCTTGTCCATCTGGTGGCCGATGATCGCGCCCGCGGCGCCCCCGATCACGGCGCCGATGATCGCGCCCTTCGTCGTGGAGCCATTGTTGTTTCCGATCACGCCGCCGGCCACGCCGCCGGCGGCCGCGCCGATGATGGCGCCCTGCTCCGACTTGTTGAGCGAGGCGCAACTCGTCATCGATCCGACCGCGAGAACTGCGAGAACCGCGACCGACATCCCGCGGATCGTGTGACGCCAATTCGTCTTCATGGTGCCCTCCCTGTGCGATGCTTTGTCGAGATCATTGTCGACAGCGTGAATTCTAACCCGAAAGACCGGGTGCCACCACAAACGTCAAGACCCCCGACTTGCGCCGGAGGTCTCGCGTGGCGCCGGTTCCGACGGCGGGCACGGAGTCCCATCCTCTCGGAGGCAGCGGCGGCCATCTATCTGTGCTCGTTTCGGTTACTCCATTCCGCCCATGCCACCCATGCCGCCCATACCGCCCGGCATCGGAGGCGACTTGTCTTCTTCTGGCCGATCGGTGATCAGCGCCTCGGTCGTGAGAAGCAGCGCCGCGATGCTGGCCGCGTGCTGCAGGGCCGAGCGCGTCACCTTCGTCGGGTCGACGATGCCGGCCTGAACGAGGTCGATGTACTCGCCCGTCGCGGCGTTGTAGCCAACGGAGCCCTTCTGGGCCTTGATCTTCTCGACGACGACCGAGCCTTCCGCGCCCGCGTTCGCCGCGATGGTGCGGGCCGGCGCCTCGAGAGCCGCGGCAACCAGATCGACGCCCGACTTCTCGTCACCCTTCGCCTCGACCTTGTGGGCCGCCGCCTGCGCGCGCAGGAGCGCGACGCCGCCGCCGGGGACGATTCCCTCTTCGACCGCCGACTTCGTGGCGGCCAGAGCGTCCTCAACACGCGCCTTCTTCTCCTTCAGTTCGATCTCGGTCGGTGCGCCGACGTGAATGACGGCCACGCCACCCGAGATCTTCGCCAGGCGCTCTTGGAGCTTTTCCTTGTCATAGTCCGACGTGGAGTCGTCGATCTCGCGCTTGATCTGGTCGACGCGGGCCTTGATGTCGGCCTTCTTTCCCGCGCCCTCGATGATCTTCGTGCTTTCCTTGTCGATGACGATCCGCTTGGCCTTGCCGAGATCGCTCAGGACGGCGTTCTCCAGCTTGAGGCCCGCCTCCTCGGTGATCAGGCGGCCGCCGGTGATGATGGCGATGTCTTCGAGCATGGCGCGGCGGCGATCGCCGAAGCCCGGCGCCTTCACGGCGGCGACGTTCAAGATGCCGCGCAACTTGTTCACGACCAGCGTGGCCAGCGCCTCGCCCTCCATGTCCTCGGAGATGAGGAGGAGCGGCTTGCCCGTCTGCGCGACCTTCTCCAGCACCGGCAGGACGTCCTTGATCGCGGCGATGCGCTTGTCGTGGATCAGGATGAGGGCGTCCTCGATGACCGCTTCCATCCGCTCCGGGTCAGTGACGAAGTATGGCGAGAGATAACCGCGATCGAACTCCATCCCTTCGACGACTTCCAGGGAGGTGTCGAGGCTCTTCGCCTCTTCGACCGTGATGACGCCGTCCTTGCCGACCTTTTCCATGGCGGCGGCGATCAGCTTGCCAATCTCCGGATCGTTGTTCGCCGAGATGGTCGCGACCTGCGCGATCTCGGTCGGGGTCTTGATCGCCTTCGACTGCCTCTTCAAGTCGGCGACGATGGCGGTGACGGCCTTGTCGATGCCGCGCTTCAGCGACATCGGATTCGCGCCGGCAGCCACGTGACGGAGCCCCTCGCGGACGATCGCCTGCGTCAGAACCGTCGCGGTGGTGGTGCCGTCGCCCGAGACATCCTGCGTCTTCGTGGCGACTTCCTTCACCATCTGCGCGCCCATGTTCTCGTAGGGATTCTCGAGCTCGATCTCCTTCGCGATGGTCACGCCGTCGTTCGTCACGGTCGGCGCGCCGAACTTCTTGTCGAGGACGACGTTTCGGCCCTTGGGACCGAGCGTTACCTTCACCGTGTTCGCGAGTTTGTCCACGCCGCGCTGAAGCGCCTCGCGTGCGGCGGCGTCGAATAGAAGCTGCTTAGCCATCGGTGTGTCACCCTCCTTCATGGGAATCTCGCGGCGCCGCATCGGGCCCGCGCTGGCACTAAATAGGTGAGAGTGCTAACGAACGTAGCCTACCGAAACAGGTTCCGGCACGCAACCCCGAAGTGGCCTTCGAACGAGCCCTGCTTATCGCTTTCTGGGCTTTGGCTTACGGGTCCGCAAGAGACTCTTGGCGCGGTGCCTTGCGTGGAGCGCCAGGAGTCCGTGCAGCGTGAGGTCGGGATCGACGTGATCGATCGTTTCGGAGTGAGGGGCGATAGCCGCGGCCAGCCCCCCGGTGGCGATCACGGTGGGGCGGATCCGCTCTTCCCGCGCGATGAGCCGAACGATCGAATCGACCTGCCCCACGGCTCCGTGGAAGACGCCCGATTGGAGACTCTCCTCGGTGGTGCGGCCGACCACGCGCGCCGGTGGTTTCAACTCGAACGCGCCGAGACGCGCGGCCTTCCGAATCAGTTGCTCCGCGCCGGTCACGACGCCCGGAACGATGACGCCGCCCCGGTAGCGCCGCCCCGTCAACAGGACGTCGAAGGTCGTGGCCGTTCCGAAGTCGACGATGATGGCGGGCGCCTTGTAGCGCTCGAACGCGCCGACGGCGTTCGCGATCCGGTCGGCGCCGACCGCAGTCGGATCGTGGTACTCGATGGCAAGCCCGTGCGCGCTTCCGGCCCCCACCTCCAACGGCGACTTCCCGGTCACGCGAAGCGCCGCCTGCACATAGATCGGCGTCTGCGGCGGAACGACGGAGGCGAGCACGACTCCGGCGAAGCGCTTTCCCCTGGCCTCGGGAAATACCTGGTTCAGGAGAAGCGCCACCTCGTCGGGAGTCCGGCGCGTCTCACTGCTGACGCGGAAGGAGCGGATGAGATGCTTCCCCCGGAAGAGACCTAGAGTGACGTCGGTGTTGCCGATGTCGATCGCGAGAAGCACGCGAGCCTCCCGGGCGCTAGCCCCAGACGGTGGGCTCGTCGGAGCGGCGACCGCGCACGCGCCAGAGAACCCACGCCATGAATACCGAAATGAAATAGAGGACGATGAGCGGCGCCGCCAGGATCAGCATCGACGGCCCGTCCCCAGGGGTCACCACCGCCGAACCGAGGGCAATGAAGAGGATCGCGTGCCTCCACCCGCGCGCCAGGAGCCGCGGCGAGACCATGCCGAACCACGCGGCCAGGCAGATGACCAGCGGCATCTGGAAGAGCAGCCCGCAGCCCGCCGCCAGCTTCACCGTGAAGTCGAGGAGCGACGTGACGGAGACGCGCGCCTCCATTTGCGGCGTGGCGAAGGAGCGCAGCATGGAGACCATGGCCGGAAGGAGCAGTTGCAGCGCGAAGATCACTCCGCTGTAGAGGAGCGCCGCCGAGGCCACCATCCAGGGAATGGCGAAATGCCGCTCGGTCTTCTTCAACCCCGGCGCCACGAACCACCACGCCTCCAGAAAGAGGTAGGGGATCGCGACCAGGCCGCCGGTCCAGAGCGCCACCTGCATCCGGGCGGAGAACGCTTCCCCCGGCGTGAGCGCCAGGGCGCGCTCGCCATGGAGGAGGTAGGTGATGAGCGCGTCGAGAAGGCGGTCGGAGAAGGCCCACGCCACGGCGATCAAGATCACCGCGACGACGACCGCGCGCCCCAGGGAGCGTCGAAGCTCGTCCAGATGCTCCAGGAACGACATGGCTCGTTCCTTGGCGGTGGGAATGCTTGGGTCGGCGGTCGGGCCGGCCGGCGGTTCCGGATCTACTTCAGCAGGGCTCGTAGCTCCTCCAGGAACTGATTCAGGTCCTTGAAGTGGCGGTAGACGGAAGCGAAGCGAACGTAAGCCACCTCGTCGAGCTGGTGGAGCGCTGCCATGACACGCTCTCCCACTTCGCTCGAAGCGACTTCCTCGTTCCCTTGACGAAGGAGGTCGGCCTCCAGCTGATCCACGATGGCATGCAGCTTCTCGGCAGGAATCGGCCGCTTCTCACAAGCGCGGAGGAGCCCGTTCAGGATCTTCTCCCTGCTGAACGGCTCTCGGCGGCCGTCCTTCTTCACGACCAAGAGCGGCGTCGTCTCCAGCGTCTCGTAGGTCGTGAAGCGGCGGTGGCATTTCAGACACTCCCGGCGGCGGCGGATCGCCTGCCCCTCCTTGGTGGAACGGGAGTCGATCACCTTGTCCTCGAGATGTCCGCACGACGGACACTTCATCGCCTACTGACCTCCCGACTCGCTTCCCGGGAGACTCGGACCGTCGTCGGCCGGCTCCACGGGAATCTCTCCGGCGACAAGCGTGAGCACGATCCCCTCGGCGTCACGCACGGAGATGGCGCCGCTCTCGGTATACCCCTCGACGGTTCCTTCCACGCGGTGGGAGCCCGACGCGACCACGACCGGCGAACCGGGTCGCGGCAGCCTCGCCTTCACGGCGCTCCAAAGTCCGGAGAGGTCGCCCGCCCGGGCCCGCGCCAGGTAGTTCTCGAATCGTGCCACGATGTCGCGCAAGACCTGGTCGGTATCGAGTGCGCGGCCGTCGGCGGCGATGCGAAGCGATGTCGCGATTCGGCGGATCTCCTCGGGCCACGCCTCGGCGGTCTGATTCACGTTCACGCCGAATCCGATGACGAGAGGAATCCCTCCCTGGGCGGCGTGGCCCACGCGCGTCTCCGCCAGGATGCCGCAGAACTTCCGGCCGCGGTGAAGCACGTCGTTCGGCCATTTCACATCGAACCGTTCTCCCGGCACCAGTCTCTCGGCCGCCTCGGCCACCGCGCACGCCATGGCCATGCCGAGCTGCGGATAGCGCGCGAGCGGAATCGTTGGCCGGAGAAGGAGCGAGGCCAGAACCGAATCGCCTGGAGCGTCCCACCAGGCGCGCCCCTGACGGCCGCGCCCGGCGCTCTGATGCCGCGTGGTGACGATCAAACCTTCCAGCGCCCCTTCGGAAGCGCGGCGAAAGGCCTCGTCGTTGGTCGACGGGAGCGACTCGTGCCGCTCCGCCGGAATGCCAAGGAATGTGATTGGCAACTTCACCTCCACCCTAGTCACCCTTTGAAACCTCCGCGCCCACGGCGTCCATCATCAGAGAGAGATCGATGGCCGGCGCCGAATGCGTCAGCGCGCCGACCGAGAGAAACGAGACGCCCGGCTGGGCGTACTCGCGGATATTCGAGAGTTTGAGTCCACCCGAGACCTCGATCACCGGGGGTTTCATGCCACGCCGCGCCATGGCGAGCCGCTTCAGCACGCGCGCCAGTCCCGACGGGTTGAAATTGTCCAGAAGGATACGATCCACCTCGAGGGCCGCGGCTTCCTCGGCCTCTTCCTCGCTTCGCGCCTCCACGACGATCGGGAGGCCGCTCTCGGCGTTCCGGGCCCGCGCCACCGCCTCGGTCAGACTGCCGGCCACGCGAATGTGGTTCTCCTTGATGAGCACCGAGTCGAAGAGCCCGTAGCGATGATTCGCCGCGCCGCCGGCGAGGACCGCGAACTTCTCCATCATCCGGTGGCCCGGTGTCGTCTTCCGGGTGTCGAGGATGGTGACGCCGGTTCCCTCCACGGCGCGCACGAACGCGCGCGCTTGCGTCGCAACTCCCGAGAGGCGCTGAAGGAAGTTTAGCGCCACTCGCTCCGCGCTCAGCACGGCGCGGGCCTTCGCCCGGATGTCGCAGAGGCGCGCCCCCTTCGTGAACAGGCCACCGTCCTCCAAGTGCCACGAAATCTCGGCATTCGGGTCGAGTTCCCGGAACGCCAGCGCCGCGACCGGTCCTCCGGCCAGCACGCCGTCCGCGCGGGCTTCGATGTGGGCGCGGGCGGGTGTTTCAGGATCGACGATGGCTTCCGTCGTCACGTCCCCGCCCCCGAGGTCCTCGGTCAGGGCGAGCCGGACGAGCGGGAGCGCGATCGCTTCGAGGCGCACCGGGAATCTCCTTTCCCGCCATCAGGCGGAGTTCATCAAGCCGATCGCGGAAGACGGCCGCGACCTCGAATTCCTCGCGCGACGCGGCGGCCAGCATCTCGCGTTCCAGGTAATCGACCATCGCGTCGGGCGAGAGATTCGCCACGGACGCCGGAAGGAGTTCGTCCACGCCCATCGGGGCGCTGGCGTCGGCAACCGAGGTGGAGAGCATGACCTCCTCCACGGACTTGATGATGGTCCGCGGCGTGATGCCGTGCTCTTCGTTGTAGCGCTCCTGCA
>JANNMC010000204.1:0-1270 GCA_031397435.1 Candidatus Eiseniibacteriota bacterium | reverse complement strand
GCCGCTGGCGCCGTAACAAGAGCCAGTACTGACTTCGTCGCGCCGAGCGCTGGATTCACACGAGCGCGTAGCCGAACCGAATCGCGGCCGCGGCGAGCGGTGCCACGAGACTCGGCGTCGCTAGGGGAAGGTCGAACGCTGCGGACGCGGGAAGCGATGAGCGCGCTCTTTCGTACAGCGCGAAGGCGGGCTGGTTCGCGTTCATCGACGACGCGTACCGGAGCCCCACGACCTCGGGATACGCAGCGTAGATCGCGCGCGACCAGGCTCTCGCTGCCCCGCGCGAGCCGGAGTTGATGGCCATCGAAGCGCCCGCGCGAGTCGGCCACGCGCCTGTTAGGTCCAGGAGCTGCAGGTCCCTCGTCAGCTCGAATGCGGCGAGTGCCGGCTCGCCGACGAAGCGATCCAACACGCGCGTCTGCTGGAACACCTCGGCGAGCGAGGTCGGCCCAGAATCCGACGCGTAGAGAATCGACCGGGCGCGATGGCGCTTAGGAGGCGGTGGGTGATGGTCGAAGCGCGCGCCGGTCGGTCCGAACGAACGGAATCCGTTCCAGCGCGATGGATGGGCGCTGGTCCGGAAGTAGATTCGCCAGAGCATGGCGCCCGCCGGCAGAAGGTGAATCTCGGGCGCAATCGCGCGTAGATCAGCAATGGCGGGCGGCGGCGAGAGTCGATCAGCCACGACGCCGGCGATCGTCGATCAAAGCCCAGCGGCGAGTTCGGCCACGACGTCGGGATCGTTTCCGGTTTGGAGCCACTGGAGCGGAGTGAGCGAGCTTCCCGGGCGTCCGCGTTCTTCGAGATCCGGGCTCGGCGTGTGAAACCAGCGGTAGACCGCGACAGGGCTCAGGTCCGGCGGAAGGCTGGGGAAGACACGGTCGATTCCAGGCACGAGACCCGTAGCCCCGAACTGGAACACCGGCAGCCGCCATTCGTCGCCCACCTTGATCCCGTACAGCGTGCGCTCGCCGAGCCGTTGACGCACTCGGCTGTCGTTGACGCCCAACCGCTCTGCCGTGCTTTGCGTTGTTAGGCCTGTCGAGCGCAGCACTGCGTACTCGAATGCTGTCCGCGCAATCGGGTCCTCGAGTCCGAACTCGAGACGCTCGAGTTCGAAGCCGCCGCGCTCGAGCACATTGGCCTGGTCTCGCCCAAGGCCTCGCCGCGGGTCCGGGTAGGGACGCCGAAAGCCGCTCCCAATCAGCGCGACCTCCATCGCTTGCGCGATCTCCTCCTCGGAGGCACGGACGCCGTGGTTTTCGAGGAC
>JANNMC010000203.1:0-7069 GCA_031397435.1 Candidatus Eiseniibacteriota bacterium | reverse complement strand
GTACTCGCGCCGCTGGCGATCACCGGCTACATCGTCTATCGCCTCTTCGTCTGGGTCGACCATCTCCTCGGCACGACCCTGCGCGGCGGATACATCCGGCCCGAGGGAGTCCCCGGGCTCGGCTTCCTGACGGTCCTGCTCATCATCACGGCCACGGGCGCTCTGGCGAACAACATCCTGGGACGCCAGCTCGGCGGGCTTCTCGAGACGATGCTCCTCAAGGTCCCGCTCCTCCGCGGCGTCTACGGCACCCTGAAGGAGATCGGCGAAGCGCTCTTGAGCGACCGGGGGAACGCCTTTCAGCAGGTGGTCCTCATCGAGTACCCGAGGCCCGGCATGTACAGCATCGGGCTCGTGACGGGCGACGCGCCGACCACGTTCGACGAGGCATCGGGGAAGAGGCTGCGCGGCGTGTTCCTTCCGACGCCCCCCAATCCAACGACCGGGCCGCTCGTCTACTGCGCCGACGATCAGATTATCCCGACCACCCTTCGCGTGGAGCAGGCTATCAAGATGGTGGTCTCGGGCGGAGTGGTCGTTCCGCCCAAGGCCGGGACGAGGAGCCCGGACTAGCCGCGTGGCGATCGTCGAAACCGATGCGCTCGTGATCCGCTCCCACCGCCTGGGCGAGACCAGCCTGATCGTGAGCCTCTTCACGGCCGACTTCGGGCTCCTCCGCTGCGTGGCGAAGGGCGCCAGAGGGCCGAAGAGCCGCTTTGGCGCATCGCTCGAGCCGGGGGTCCGGCTCCGGGCGGTGGTCTATCGGAAGTTGAACCGCGATCTCCAGCTTCTCTCGAAGGCGGACGTCATTTCATACTGGCCGGCGCTCTGGGAGGACCCCGATCGTTTTGCCTGCGCCGGCGCGGTGCTCGAATTCCTGGAGCGCGCCGCCTACGGCGAGGTGGAGGACCCGGGGCTTCTGGAACTCGCCACCGACACGCTCGCGGCCATGGCTCAGGCCCCGCTTCCGGCCAGCGAGGCGATGCTCCGCGCGTTCGAGGTGCAAGCCTGCCGCCGCCTCGGGTACGCTCCCGAGCTCACGGTCTGCCTGGAATGCCGGCGGCCCCTCGAAGGAGGCGGCCTCTTTCATCCGGTACGGGGCGGCCTTCTCTGCGGCGCGCCGTGCGGAGACGATGCGGGCGCCTTCCGCCTCTCGGCAAAGGCGCGGCTGACGCTGGTGGCTCTGGCCGAGCGTCCCGTCGCCGGCATCGCGGAGTGGATCATGGAACGCTATCCCGGTCCCGAGGTGGCCCGGGCGATCGAACGTTTCCTCGCGGCGCATCTGGAGCGCTTCGAGGGCTTGCGCGCGCTGAAGGTTGGCGAACAGCTCGCGCGTTACGCGGGAGGAACAAGATGAGCGACGCCCGGGACGACCGCGCGCCGTCGATGGTGTTTCAGGAAACGCTGCTCCGCCTGGAGCAGTTTTGGTCGAACCAGGGCTGCGTCCTCCTCCAGCCGTACGCGGGGGAGGTCGGCGCCGGGACGTTCAATCCGGCGACCTTCTTCCGCGTCCTCGGGCCCGAGCCGTGGAAGGCCGCCTACGTGGAGCCGTCGCGCCGGCCCAAGGATGGCCGCTACGGAGAGAATCCGAACCGCCTCCAGAACTTCTATCAGTATCAGGTGGCGCTGAAGCCGGCTCCCGAGAACGTACTGGAACTCTACATGGAGAGCCTTCGCCACATCGGCATCGAGATCAAGAAGCACGACATTCGCTTCGTGGAGGACGACTGGGAGTCGCCGACGCTCGGCGCCTGGGGCCTCGGCTGGGAAGTCTGGCTGGATGGCCAAGAGATCACCCAGTTCACCTACTTCCAGCAGTCGGGAGGGTTCGACCTGGAACCGATCACCGCCGAGATCACCTACGGGATCGAGCGGATCGCCTGCTATCTCCAGGGCGTCGATCGGATCATGGATCTCCAGTGGTCGCGCGACCTCCGCTGGGACGATCTCTTCTTGCAGGCGGAACGCGAATGGTGCGTCTTCAATTTCGAGCAGTCGGACGCGCCGCTCCTCTTCGAGATCTTCGAGAAGTACGAGCGAGAGGCGGCCCGATTGCTGAAGGCGGGGCTGGCGCTCCCCGGTTACGACTATGTCGTGAAATGCTCCCACGCCTTCAACCTCTTGGAAGCGCGCGGCGCCATCAGCGTCACCGAGCGCGTCTCCTACATCGCCCGTGTGCGAAAGCTCTCCCGCATGGCGGCGGGCGTCTACCTGAAGCAGCGGGAGGCGCTGGGGCATCCGCTCCTGGCCGCCGCCGCGCGGGGAGCCTCTCGTGGCTAAGCGCCTTCTCCTCGAAATCGGTTGCGAGGAACTCCCCGCTTCGTTCGTCCCGCCCGCCCTCGAGGAGTTGGAGCGGCTGGCGCGCGCCGGACTCGCCGAGGCCCGTCTGGCCCACGTGTCGCTGCGCGTGCTGGGGACGCCACGGCGTCTGGCGCTTCTGGTAGAGGGCCTCGTGGAGCGGCAGGAGGACCGGCACCGCGAAGTCCTGGGTCCGGCCATCAAGGTGGCCTATGACGCGGAGGGCCAACCGACCAACGCCGCGAAGGGCTTCGCCAAGGGCGCGGGGATACCGGTGGAGGCGCTGGAACGAGCCGAGACGCCGAAGGGCGAGTACCTCCTGGCCCGCGTGCACGACACGGGGAAGGCGGTCGGCGAGGTCTTGCCGGAGCTACTTCGCACCTGGATTCTGGGGCTTCACTTCCCGAAGACGATGCAATGGAACGCCACGGGGCGTTTCGCGCGCCCGGTCCGCTGGATCGTGACCATGCTGGACGGAGCGGTCGTGCCGATCGAGTGCTTCGGAGTTGCCGCGGGGTCGCGTTCGCGCGGGCACCGGACCATCGCGCCAGGCTGGGTGGAGATCGCCGGCCCGGAGCAGTACGAGGCCGCGCTCCTGGAAGCGGGCGTGGTCGCCGATCCGCTCGAGCGGAGACGGCGCATCGAGGCTCAGCTGGCCACGGCCGCCGCGCCGCTGGGAGGGCACGCGGTGGACGATCCGGAACTCCTGGAAGAGGTGACACATCTCGTCGAGTGGCCGGAGGCGGTGGTCGGCTCCTTCGATTCCAAGTATCTACAACTTCCGCGCCCCGTGGTCGTGACGGCCATGCGCGCACATCAGCGCTACTTCGCGGTCGAACGGCCCGACGGTTCGCTCCTCGGTAACTTCATCATGATTCGTAGCGGCCGCGGCGAGGGGGCCGACCAGGTCCGGCGAGGGACCCAGGCCGTCCTTCGAGCCCGATTGGAGGATGCGCGCTTCTACTGGGAGAACGACCTCAAGGGCGGATTCGAGGCGAAGGTCGAAGCGCTGAAGGGAATGGTCTGGCACGAGAAGCTCGGTTCCATCTACGACCGCACCCAGCGCCTCGGCTACCTCGTGGAGGAACTATCGAGAGCGATCGCCCCGCAGGCCCGTGCCGCGGCGGCCCGCGCGGCGCGGCTCTGCAAGGCCGACCTGGCCACGGAGATGGTCCGGTCAGGGAAGGAGTTCGCCACGCTGCAGGGGATCATCGGAGCGGAGTACGCGGCGGCGACCGGCGAGCCCGAGGGAGTCGTCCGAGCCATTCGCGAGCATTACTTGCCCCAGGGTCCGTCCGATCCGCTTCCATCCAGCGTCGAGGGGACGCTTCTCAGTTTGGCCGACCGGCTGGAGGCGCTGGTGGGAGGGCTCCGGGCGGGGTTGGAGGTGACCGGCTCCCAAGACCCCTACGGGCTCCGCCGCTCGGGGAACGGCGTCGTCCGGATCCTCCTGGAGAAGAAGCTGCGGCTCGATGTCCTTGCCGTCGCCGAGCGCCTCTCGGCCTTCTTCGAGAAGGCCGGCATTCCCGCGGACGCAAAGGCGGGCGACCTCACGCTCTTCTGGACGCAGCGTCTGGAGAGCGCGCTCGAGGATCTGGGCGTCTCCCACGACAGTGCCGCGGCCGCCCTGGCCGTGCGCCCTGGCGACCCGCTCGACGTCCTGGCCCGGGCGCGCGCCATCGATACCATCCGACAAAGCCCCGACTTCGAGGGACTCATGGTGGGGTATCGCCGCGCCGCGAACCTGCTCCGGACCGCGAAGCCCGGCGACATCGCGGCGTCGGATACACCGCTGGCCGAGAAGGCGGAGAATTTCGGGGAAAGGGTGGAGGCCGACCTGCACCTCGAGACGAAGATGGCACGCCAGGCGGTCGAGACCCTGCTTCAGGGTGACGAACCGGACTACGGAAAGGCGCTGAGGATCTTGCTGGGACTGAGACCTTCGATTGACGGATTTTTCGACGGTGTTATGATCATGATTGATGACACCGTCACCCGAAGGCGTCGCCTTGCGCTTTTGGAGGAAGTTCGGCAAACCTTCCTCCGAATCGCCGATTTCGCGCAGCTTCCAACCGGCGCAGGTCAAAAAGCTACTTGACACTAGACGGTTTCTGACCTATACTAGTGCGGTAATGGAGACAAAATAACTTGTCTTCAGGGAGCCGTAACCGCTAGGACCGATTGAGCTTACAGCAAATGCGCGACACCCGATGGGCTGACGGTGCGGGTCGCTTTGTGTTTAGGAAGTGTTACGTCTGACAGGTGATGTCTGCTGATTAGAACGAGTGTAAGGGGGTGAGAGAACACCGGCGCTCTCTAGCTACCACTCGAAATTGGAACGAGTTAAGAGATTTTGAGAAGCGAATAGTCCAAAACAAAAATAGCGAGAAAGGAGGCGGTAAACACTCTCGTGAAGGGAACGTCCACCAAGCTCGATCTTGTCCCGACGAGCGGACGAACCCAGCGCAGCACTCCGGACTCAACCAGATGTACAGAACCCGTGTCTCGAAGTTCCAGTTAGTCCTCCCGATTAGGACTCCGTGTCAAGAAACGCTAAGGAGGATGTGACAATGCGGAAAACCCTGTTCGCCTTGCTGGGTCTCGTGGCGATCGGCATCGGGGCAGTCCCTGCCCTCGCCGCTCCTGCTGCGGTCAACGACCCGCCCAAGGCGTTTGCGCCGATTCCCCTCGAGAATCGCGCTGGCGCCATTGGAGCAATGGCAAAGAACGGCAACAATTTCCAGGCTACGCTGAGCGGTACGCTCATCAAGCAGGCCTCGGCCACGACGTCGTGGTTCCTTTATCCGGGCGCTTGCAACGATCGCGCCGCGAACACGTGGGTCGCCAAGACCACGCTTCAGGCCGATTCTCTCAACTCGTACCTCGTCGGTTCGCAGGGCGGGTACGGACGCGCCGACCTCTCGCTGGCCGCCAAGACCATCGGGATCGTGAATAGCGGGACGCCGAGCAATCAGCGCCCGGCGATTCCTACCGGTGCCAACGCTATCTGGTGCGGCAAGTACGATCCGAACTGGGTCGTGCCGGTCGGTTATCCGAACCTCACGAATCAGATTCTCTACGTCGATCTCGAGTCGAACCGCACGCCGATCGCGGCGAGCACCGGCACGTACACCATCACGGCTAAAGTAAACATGTCGTTGGAGCAGAACTACGACTTCATGTACTTCGTCGGCGGTGGTGACGATGACGCGAACGGTTTCGGCGACGAAGATCCGCTGGGCAACGATCGTGGCGCCTTCGATCAGGTTCGCGCGGCGGGCAGCTTCGCCTCCTCGCACCTGATGGCCACGTTCACCGGCTCGCTCATCACGACGACCGCGGGTCTCACGCCGTTCGTGAACGGCGGGAACGGCACAAATCCCCCGACGATCATTGGCGAGGGTGGTGCCAACCCGAACACGATCAACCTTGATTTCCGCATGACGACGGACAACCGCGCGTTCTACGTACTCATTACGGCGGACTGTCTCTTCTCCAGCGAAGACGGTCTCTGGCCGTTCGGCGCTGGCGTCATCATCGACGACTTCGCCGTTCAGGCGACGGGTGAGGGAAGCGCTCGCACGTTGTACGCCGAGCAGTCCGCTGCCGGCGGATTGGACGCTTCGGGTGGCGACATCCTCGTCGCTGACCCGATCACGGCGACCGAGACGGACGGTGTCCGTATCGCGGCACGCGTGTTCCCCGGTAAGGGCGAGCTCTGGGCCATCCAGGCTGGTAACGACTACGCGACGGGCGCCGACATCTGCGCCTCGAAGAGTTTGGCTTCGGATCGCTTCTTTGCGGGCGTTGACCCGGCTACGAAGAATGCGCTCCCTGGCCAGTTCAACTCGATCGTCAGTTGCACGTTCGCGGTGCCGGCCGGCACGGCCGACATCCTCGCCATCTGGGGCGAGTACCTGAATCTGCCTAACCGTTCCGGATACCTGCAGTACGTCGAGTACCGGTCCTACCGGGGCGGTTCTTGGTCGCGCTGGCGCGATGCGGCCCCGTCGAACACGCGCTCCACAGGGGGAATCGACACGTGGGGTAGAAATGGCGCCCCCCTGGCCGAGGCGACTCAGGCTGACTCGTTCCAGGTCCGCTACAACATCCAGTGCATCCCGGCCTTCGCCGCGGACCGCACGAATTGCGACAACAACACGCGGTACGCGGTGCTCTACGATGACCTGTTCCTGCAGGTCACGACGGGCGTCCCGGCTCCTGTTTTCGGAATCTTCGTCGGCTCGGTCGCGCAGTCGACGTTCGCCGACGGCACGATGACCGGCTTGAACTGCAGCGCGGCGCCGTGCTGGCCTGGTATCCGCGGTTCGGATCTCCAGACCAACCCTAACATCGACATTTCCCGTAGCGCCGTGAAGGACAATTTCAATTCACCGCTTGGAGACTCGATCGCCATCTCGATCGTCACCGGTTTCCGGAAGAATGGCATGGGCATCAACTGGCAGTTCGGCTATGACCGGACGATCGGTGGCGGACTGACCCCGCTCGCCCGGACGAACGGGGCCTTCAATCCGGCATTCGACACGCCTCGCATGATCTACCGGTTGTTCGCCCCGGCCACTAAGGGGTGGAGTCGTTGGGACACCACCCGCCTCGATGCCGATGCGGTTTCGATCGCGGGCGACACGACGGTGATCGGGGGCTCATTCCGGGTGAACTGGCCGCCGCGCGACAAGGTCGGTCTCAACCTGCCAGGCGGATTCACGATCAACGGGCAGGTCGCCTACAGCAGTCTGGCATTCCTCCCGCG
>JANNMC010000195.1:0-3583 GCA_031397435.1 Candidatus Eiseniibacteriota bacterium | reverse complement strand
AGGGCTCACTGAACGCGAACGCCAGCGTTCCGAAGAAGACGGCCAGGAAGATGTTGAACATCCCCTTCTGCGCGTACTTCGTGCAGATCTCCACGACCTTCTTGGAGTCGGCGACCGACGCTCGGTTCGTGTTCTCGAGTTTGATGTTCTTCTTGATGAACTCGACCGCGCTGTAGGCGCCCGCGGTCACGGCCTGCATGGAAGCGCCGGTGAACCAATAGATCATGGAGCCGCCCGCCAGGAGCCCGAGCAGGAAGGGCGCGTGCATCAGCGAGAGTTTCGTGACGTACTCCGGCTTGAGGCCCTCGGTCAGCGCCACGATGATCGAGAAGATCATGGTGGTAGCACCCACGACCGCCGTGCCGATGAGCACCGGCTTCGCGGTCGCCTTGAAGGTGTTTCCTGCGCCGTCGTTCTCTTCGAGGTTGTGCTTCGCCTTGGCGAAGTCGACATCGAAGCCGTGCGACGCCTTTAGCTCTGCCTTGATGCCCGGGACCGACTCGATCATCGAGAGCTCGTAGACCGACTGGGCGTTGTCCGTAACCGGTCCGTACGAGTCGACCGCGATGGTCACGGGGCCCATGCCGAGGAACCCGAACGCCACGAGGCCGAACGCGAAGACGGCCGGCGCGATCATGAGCGACCCGAGCCCCATCGTACTGACTCCGTACGCGAGGGCCATGAGGATCATGATGACAATGCCGAGCCAGTAGGCGCTGAAATTGCCGGCCACGAGGCCCGAGAGAATGTTGAGCGACGCCCCGCCCTCTCGCGAGCAGGTCACGACTTCCGCCACGTGACTCGACTTCGTGGACGTGAAGATCTTCACCAACTCGGGGATCACGGCGCCCGCCAGGGTGCCGCAGGTGATGACGGTCGAGAGCTTCCACCAGAGCGACCCGTCACCCAGTTCCTTGATCAAGAGATAGGAGGCGATATAGGTGAGGGCGACCGAGACGAACGAGGTCAGCCAGACCAAGCGGGTCAGCGGCGCCTCGAAGTCCATCTTGTCGACGTGCTCGTACTGCGACTTCGACATCGCCTCGTTGATGAGATAGGAGCCGCCGCTGGCCACGACCATCATGACGCGCATGGCGAAGATCCAGACGAGGAGCTGAACCTGAACGATGGGGCTGGCGACCGCCAAGAGGATGAAGGTGATGAGCGCGACGCCGGTAACGCCGTAGGTCTCGAAGCCGTCGGCCGACGGCCCGACCGAGTCGCCCGCGTTGTCGCCGACACAGTCCGCGATCACGCCGGGGTTCCGCACGTCGTCTTCCTTGATCTTGAAGACGATCTTCATCAAGTCGGCGCCGATGTCGGCGATCTTCGTAAAGATACCGCCCGCGATACGGAGCGCCGCGGCGCCCAGCGACTCGCCGATGGCGAAGCCGATGAAGCAGGGCCCCGCCATGTCGCCCGGAATGAAGAGGAGGATGATGAGCATGATGAGAAGCTCAACGGAAATGAGAGCCATCCCGATGCTCATGCCGGCCTTCAGCGGAATCGCATAGCAGGAGAATGGCTTGCCCGTGAGCGAGGCGAAGGCGGTCCGGGAATTCGCGAACGTGTTGATCCGGATGCCGAACCACGCCACCGCATAGCTACCCGCCATGCCGACGAGGCTGAAGAAGAGGATGATCGCCACCTTGGGGGCCGGGAAGCCGCGCTGGATGTTTCCCGCGGCATCCACACCGCTCACGGCCAGCCAGCCGAAATAGATGAGGACGATGGACCCGATGAACACCCAGAGGACGGCCAGGAACTTGCCCTGCTGGAAGAGGTAGGTTTTGCAGGTCTCGTAGATCAGTTCCGAGATCTCCAGCATCGACTTGTGGACCGGGAGACCCCTGAGCTGTCCGTACGTCATAATTCCAAAGAGGAGCCCCAGAACGCAGACCACGAGCCCGAAGAGGAGGAGCGTGTGTCCGTCGATCCCGCCGGCGAACGTAACCGTCTTGAGATCGGGGAGTTTGAGGTTTGCCTCGCCACCGCCGTGGTGTACGGGGCCCGCTTCCGCCGTGGTCGCGACGTCGTTCGTCGCCGCCGCCACGTCAGGGGCCGTCGCGCCATCCTGCGCGGGCGCCGAGGGTGCCAGCACCGCCAGCGTGAAGACCAGAAGCGCCGAGAGCATGAGCGCCGCGAATAGACCCCGCTTCTTCGACTTTCCGAAACCGATCATCAATACCTCACTTCGAGCTTGAGCTGTCCGTGGGGTTGGCCGCCTGGGGGGTGCAGACGCTTCATCGCCCATTCAATCGTGAAAAACCCCCGCAAACCTTTGACGTTATAGCAGGTCCGGGGGCGGGCTGTCGAGGGGCGCGGGGCGAGATGGATAACTTGCTTGATTACAACTGGTTCGAGCGTGAACGACTCTCACGCCGGCGCCCCTGGGGTAGCCGCCCGTCGCTTGACTTCGACTCCGCTAATCCCTAGCCTCTCGGAGTCGGTCCCCGTACGTGCTGCAGGAATACGGTCTCTACCATCGAGGAGGGCCCCATGATTGCCATTAGCGCCCGCACGATCCTTTTCCTCGCCACGCTCATCCTCTTCTTGGCGCCAGCGCCGTCGATTGCGGGCGAGCTGGCCGTTTCCCACCCCTCGCTGCTCTCGCTCGCGCTCCCGGCGAGCCCACTCGCGCTCGCGCCGGCCGCACCGGTCGCTTCGTGGACGCATCAGGGTTGCTGGACGCCGCGCTCGGGGTCTCCGTGCGTCGACGTCTATCGAGACGGCTCGGGGCAACTCTGGCTTTGCAAGGCCTGCGGAACGACCGGGAATCCGGGCCCGGGAAAATGCTCGAAGACGACGCAAGCTCAGCTCGACCGCGGATTGTGGTGCTCGTAGACCAGCGGAGCTGACCGACAGCGAGGGGAGCTTTGCGTCACCGCGAGGCTCCCCTTTTTCGTGACGGGTGGGCGCCCTCGGCGCTCCAGCGAATTACGCGCGACTCATTCCTTTTCCGCCGCCAATTCGTTGCCGACGATCTGCTCCATGGTTTGGCGCCGGCGCACGAGCCGAAACTCCCCGGCCGCCTCCCGCACCACCTCGGGGGCCGCGGGATAGGAGTTGTAGTTCACGGCCGACATGGAGGCGGCGTAGGCCCCGGCGCTGCCGATCAGAACGAGATCGCCCACTTCCGGGAGCGCCGTCTCCCGCGGCAACAGCGCCTCGGGATCGCCCGGCGCCGGCGTCAGGACGTCGCCCGTTTCGCAGCACGGCCCGACGAAGACGACAGGGGCGCGCGCGCGTTCCGACGCTCCGGTCGAACCGTCGCCGGCCACGACCTCGATCGAGTGCTGCGCGCCGTAGAGGGAGGGACGCAGCAACTCCGTCATGCCCGCGTCGAGCTTGGCAAAGAGATAACCCTCCGCTCCGGTGCCGACTCGATCGATGCACGTCGCCACGATCGCCCCCGCGCCCGCCACCAGGAATGCGCCCGGCTCGATCTCGACGTGGAGCGCGCGGCCGGTGCGCCGCTTGAACTCGAGGAACTCCTCGCGCGCCACCGCGCCGACCTCCGCGAGGTCAGTGCCGCTCTCCCCCGGAACGCGCGCCACCTTGAAGCCGCCGCCAAGGCTCACCA
>JANNMC010000174.1:0-8416 GCA_031397435.1 Candidatus Eiseniibacteriota bacterium | reverse complement strand
GGCGCGTGACTTGTAGACGACCCAGGAGAAGACCACCGTCTCACCGGGCTTGAGTTTGAGCCCGCGGCGGAAGGGTCCCGTCGACTTCGCCTTCAGGTCGTCGCCGACACATTCGCGAACCTCCAGGGCGCCATGCTCCTTCCAGACCTTCCCGGCCTTGAGCGACATCCGGCGATACTCATCGATCTTTCTCTTGGGGAGCGCCAGCAGATAACCGTCGACGTAGATCGGCATGGAAAACCTCCGGTTGGTGAGTGTGGAGTCCAGAGCATACACCGAACTTGCGGAAAACTGCCGCCAGGTCCCTCACCTCATGTCCCCCCTCCGCCCTCCGCCCATCCCATGCTATCCTCCCGCCCCATGGCACTCGAACCCGGCACCAAACTAGGTCCCTACGAGATCCTCTCCCCGCTGGGCGCCGGCGGGATGGGCGAGGTCTACCGCGCGCGCGACACCCGCCTCGGCCGCGATGTTGCCGTGAAGGTCCTGCCGGACCATCTCGCCTCCCAGCCCGAGATCCGTGCGCGTTTCGAGCGCGAGGCGAAGACGGTCTCCTCGCTCAACCATCCGAACATCCGCACCCTCTTCGACGTCGGGACCGAGGGCGACACCGCCTATCTGGTCATGGAACTCATCGAAGGCGATACGCTGGCGACGCGGATTGGCCGCGGTGCGGTCCCCGCGCCGGAACTTCTACGCATCGGCTCGCAGATCGCCGACGCGCTCGACCGCGCACACCGCGCGGGGGTGATTCATCGCGATCTGAAGCCGGGCAACATCATGCTCACGAAGAGCGGCGCCAAGCTGATGGACTTCGGCCTCGCCCGCGCGACGGGGCTCGTGGGGCCGGGCACCGGCTCCAGCCACACCGGCGCCACGATGACCCACTCGCCCACGGTCGGGAAAGCGCTCACCGCCGAGGGGACGCTTCTCGGCACGTTCCAGTACATGTCGCCGGAGCAACTGGAGGGGGCCGAGGCCGATGCACGCTCGGACATCTGGGCGCTCGGCTGCGTTCTCTACGAGATGGCGACCGGACGCCGCGCCTTCGAGGGTCGGAGCCAGGCGTCGCTGATCGCCGCGATCCTGGAACGTGAGCCGGCGGCCATCGCGGAGATTCCCTCCGGGTCCGCCTCCGCGGCGTTCGCGGGAGCGGCGCCGCAGGGACTCGATCGCGTGATTCGGAACTGTCTCGCGAAGGATCCCGACGAGCGGAGCCAGACGGCGCACGACGTGAAGCTGCAATTGCGCGGCGTCGCGGAGACGGCGGGCCTCTCCACCGCCAGCGGCACGTTCGCGCCGCAGACGCCGCTGCCTGGCGACCCCGCGAGCGCGTCGGCCGCTCGCATGAAATCCCATCGTGCCTCGCCGCTGCCCTGGGCCATCGCGGCCATCGCGCTTCTCACGACCGTCGCCGTTACCGTCTGGCTCTACCCGCGCGCCACGGCCCCGAAGCCGATCTACCGTTTCCAGCCGAGCATCATTGTGCCCGGCGGGGTGCAATCGTTTTGGCCGCGCCTCTCTCCCGACGGGCAGTACCTCGCATTCAGCGTCATCGACAGCGCGAACACGAGCCGCGCCTGGATCCGCCGCATGGACGAGATCGCGCCGCGGCTCATCCAGGGTGCCGAGGGATTCGGTCGCTTCTACTGGTCACCCGACAGCCGCGAAGTCGCATTCATCGCCGAGGGGAGAATGCTTCGCGTCCCCATAACCGGCGGTTCGCCGGTTGTGATCTGCGAGGCGAGGGGCGGCGCTGACCTCTCGTGGGGATCGAAGGGGCTGATCCTGATGGACGGCACGCGGGGCGATTCGCTTCGAGTCGTCCCGGCCGCGGGTGGCGAGCTCCGCCCCGCGACAAGGTTGGAGCGCTCGCAGGAAGAGGCTGGACATGCCTGGCCCTATTTCCTGCCCGACGGGGAGCACTTCCTCTACATCGCGCAGATGGCCAACAGCACGCGCGGCCGCATCCGCCTCGGCAAGATCGGTTCGCTGGAGTCGAAGCTGCTCGGGGAGAGCGACGGACGGGTCGAGTACGCGGCGGGTGGGTGGATCCTCTTCCTGCGCGAGACGACGCTCATGGCGCAGAAGCTAGATCTGAAGGCAGGAAAGGTGACGGGGCAGCCGATTCCGCTCGCGGAGCGGATCCGAGTCGGTGGCGCGCTGGGACACTTCTCCGCCTCCAACACGGGACTCCTCTCATACGCGCAGTTAGCGGTCGAGCCGAGCTTTGCGATCCGCCTGGCCGATCGGAACGGGGTCTTGGCCGGGCCCGTCATCTCGACGGGAAATTTCCGCAACCCGCGGCTCTCCCCGGACGGTCGCCGGTTGCTGGTGGAGCGCCGCGACGTCACGGGACGCCAAACCGGAGACATCAGCGTTCTCGACATGGAGCGCGGGACCGAGACTCGGCTCACCTTCAGCGGCGGCCTGGCCACGACGCCGGTGTGGTCGCCCGATGGCCGGCAGTTCGCCTGGGTCACATTCGGTGGTTCCGCACCCGCTTCCATTCATGTCGGCGCCGCGGATGGGCTCGGAGTTCAGGATTCCACCATCCTTGCGGGCGGGCAGGCCTACCTCACGCAGTGGGACGCGGCGGGATCGAGATGGATCTATTACGCGGGATCGCTGAGCGCCGTGAGGGTCTACGCGGTGTCGACGAACCAGGCCGATCGGACGCCGAAGATGCTGGTCGACCCGGCCATGCCCACCGCGGCGGGCGTCGTCTCTCCGGATGGCCGGTGGCTCGCCTTTTCGTCGGGCCGCGGCGCCGGCATTCAGCTTTTCGTCCAGAGCCTTCTGGGCCCGCCGGGCCGGTGGCAGATCTCGACGAACGGCGGATTCTTTCCACGCTGGACGCGGAACGGCAGCGAGCTGATTTTTGAAGGCCCCGACGCTCGCATCATGGCGGTGGAGATCGACACGAAGTCCGGATTCCAGGCGGGTACCCCGCGGCCTCTCTTCACGCTTCCCGCTCGAGTCTCGAACGTCGGAACGACTTCGTGGACCTGTGACGCGAGTGGCGAGAAGTTCGTGGTCATCGTTCCTCCGCGATCGGAAACATCCGGCACCATCGAGATCGTCACGGACATGGGGTTGTTGGTGAATCGGAAGTAGCCGCGCGAGGATCCGGTGCCGCGGAGCGCCTGGTGTCCGGTAGAATCAAGGGATGAGACGCTTCCGAGGTGAGTTCACCCGTCGAACGCTTCAGCCGCTGGCGGTATTTGCTCTCCTGTCGCTCTCCTTCTTGCCCGCGGCGGATGCCGAACCCGGCGTCGATTGCTTCTCCGCCCCTCGCACTCCATCCGACAAGAACGCAGCCACCGATTCCTGCTGGTACACGCTCCACATCCACGCCGTCCGGGCCAGTGACTCGAACGCAGGCGCCCGCGCCGCGGCCATCAATCCCGAACAAGTCGCGCGGTGGATCGAGAAGGCCAACGAGGTCTACGCCGCCGCGCGCGTCCGCTTCGAGTTCGATCCCACGCCGAAGATCGGCGACTGGGCCGAACTCCACGACACCGACGTGAACAGTCTCGCGGGCGACTTCCCCGGGGACGCGGTCTGGGAACATGGGAAGTCGGCGGCCAACGAACTCGCTGCCCACTTTCCCCGAAAGATCGTGATTCTCTTTCGCCACGGCCCCGACGCCGTGCCGACGGGCGGCGGATTCTCGAGCAGCCGTTACAACTTCGTCGTCATGCCCGGATTCGACGTCACGACGACGTGCGGCAAGACCCAGAACATCGACCTTCTCGCCCACGAACTGGGTCACTACTTCGGGTTGAAGCACACGTTCGCGGAATTCAAGACCAGCGGGGAAGCCGCCGCGGCCCTGAAGCGCGCGGGGAACAAGCCGGAGACGTTCGACGGCGACGGACTTCAGGAAACGCCGCCCGAGGCTTACATCCAGGAACTCTCGTGCGGGGCCGACGCGCTGGTGATCCTGAACGGCATCCCTTTCCCCTTTCTCCGACGGAACGTCATGTCGTACTACCCCGGTGACGCGAAGTCACTGAGTCCGGAGCAGGTGGCGATCGTGCGAACGTGGGTGGAGCGCCGCTTCGCCCGCGTGATGTCGGGAGCCGGGCCGTACGTCCCCGACGCGCGCCGGACCTATCAAATCGTCTCCGTCGCGGGAGGAAGGGCCCTCGAAGCAGAGGGAGCACCCAAAGGAAAGGGCGACAAGATCCGTGCGGCCGAGTGGAGCGGTGCGGCGAATCAGAGCTGGAGGATCGTCCCGCTGACGGCGGGCGACACGGGGTGGTTCGAGATCGTCTCCATCGCGAGCGGGAAGTGCCTCGCCCTGGAGGAAGGAAACGCCATCGTCGGCGATCGTGTCATCCAGGGAACGTGGGATGGAAGGAGTCAGCAGAAGTGGCGCTTCATCAAGGATGAGCATGAAGAGCTGGTGATCGAGGCGCGAAATGTCCGAAAAGTGCTGGGAGTCGGCTCCGCCGGTGGCGCCCCGCGGGCAGGCGCGGGGTCCGTGGCCGTGGCCGTGGACCAGGGATCGACGAACCAGCGGTGGCGATTGCTGCCGGTGGAATGATCCGCGGGAGAGCCGGCGCCACGCCCGCCCGTGCCTGCCCGCGCCTCTCAACCGCTGCCTGACGCGCCTCTTACCGCCTCGCATCAATTAGAGTGGCGCGACGTAAGTTATTGAGATATCTTATCTTCTGTAGTCAGAACCAGGCTGGCCTCCAAATCCACGGGAGCTGGTCGATCCTCGAGAAGGCGGAAATCCCGCCCTCCCGGGTCCAAACGGCAACAGGCCTGCGCTCCGGAGATGCACGTTCCGGATCGCCCGCAGTCGCATCGGCCCGCGCCGCATCCCAACCACTACCTGTCCAATCGCCACCGGGGCCAACCCCCCGAGGGAATCCGTACGCCTGGACCAGGAAGGAGTCGCAGCATGTCTCTCAAGATGAACGAGTTCCCCGGGATCGATCCGGCCCACGTCGCCTCGCTTCACTCCGCCGGCATCGACGATACCGATGCCCTCATGAAGCTCTGGGGTGACAAGGAGAAGCGCGCGGCGCTCGTGACGAGCACGGGCATCAGCGAGGAGAACTTCACGAAGTTCGCGTCCATGGCGCGGCTCGGACGCGTGAAGGGAATGGACCTGAAGTACCTGGACGTTCTGGTCGCTGCGGGTATCGACGGACCGAAGCGCCTCTTCGGCTACACGGCGGAGACGCTCTCGAAGCACCTGGGCGAGGTCGTTGCCGAGAAGAAGCTGACCTGCGCGGTACCGACGCTCGCGGAGATCACGGCCTGGTTCGCGAATCCGAAGCCGGAAGCGAAGCCGCAGCCGGTAGTCGCTGGCGCGTAGTAGCTAGTTCGCGTCGGTGGGGGAGGCGCCGTCCCAACGACACCTCGACTCCAAGAACGCGTCTCCCATATCAGTTTCGGCCACGATCGAAAGGTCGTGGCCGATTTCTATCTGAGGCCCCCGCCCGCTACTCGCCGAGCGCTTTCCGGCACTCCGCAAGGCCCGCGGTGATCGCCTCCGTCTCCTCCCGGGAGTGGGTCCAGATCCCTTGCCGTGCGAACAGCCGTTCGTAGCCGCGCTGGGCTTCGAGGAGCCAATCGCGCGAGCGGCGCCAGTGCGCCGAAGCCGCGGCCGCCGATCCCGCCGCTTGCTTCGCGCGGCCCATCTCCACGAGGCCCATGCCGAGGCGCGCTTCGATCAGGTCCGCCGGGAACCGAGTATCGCTCGTATCGGCCCGCGCCAGCCGTTCCAGTTCCGGCATGACCGTGCGCAGCGCCGACTCCGCCTGGGCCAACTTTCCTGACGCCGCGAGGGCGTGGCCCAGGAACGTGCGCGAGATCGCGTGGCTCACCACGAAGTCCTCGTTTCCGGGGTCCGCCTCCACGGCCGCGCGCGTCACCGCGGCGCACGCACGCGCCTCCTGGAGCGCGGCCTCCCGATTTCCGGACCGGAAGAGAAGAATGCGGCCTCGATCGTAGTGGATGGAGCCGAGGCGGCGGCGAAGCGCATGGTCATCCGGAGTCTCGCTTGAAAGCGCCGCGAGAATCGCCTCGGCTCGCCCCAGCGCCGCCAGGGCGCTGTCGGGAGCGCCGGGCTGCAGCACGAGCGCCTCGGCCAGACCGATCGTTGCCTGGGCCAGCGCCTTCCGGTGCGACGCGTCCTTCGGCTCCCACGCCGCGATCGACGCGAACTCGTCGAGACCGCGGCGAATCTCGGCGATCCCCTCCGTGACGTTGCCCGCATTCACGAGCGATAATCCGTGATTGTGGTGCAGGCGCGGCGAATTGATCCGGTAGCGCCGCTCTTCCGGCTTCAGCGCCCGAAGCCGCGCGATCAGCTCGAGCGACTTCGCCGACATCTCCAGCGCCTCGCCGGTCCGCCCATGCTCTTCGTCGAAATTCCGGATCTTCGTGGCGGTAGACATCAGATCGACCAGGTACTCTTCGTGCGCGGGATAGCGACGAACCAGCTCCTCGCGCAGCTCGAGCGACTTCTTGAACGAGCGATACGCCTCCTCGCTTCGCCCCACGTTCGCGTTCCACGAGTACCCCTGAACGGTGCCGAGCTTGTCGAACGCGTCGGCCAATGTTCGCACCAGCGCGGTGTCCTGGACACCCTCCGCGGCGATCCCATTCAGGTACGTCGTGGCCATGTCGACGACCTTGGCGCGAAGCGGCGTCGCCCCCGGCATCGTCGCCAGGCCCTCGTTCACATCCCAGAGCACCGTATTCGCCATCACCGTCACGTCGCGCAGCCGCCGTTCGGCCAGCGCGCGGTCTCGCTGCGCGATCTCCGCGCTCCAGAAGGAGAACCCCGCGCCAACCACGATGGCCAGAAGCGCGATCGTCCCCATCACCACGCCGAGGCGATTGCGACGAACGAATTTCGACGCGCGGTAAGACCAGGTGGAGGGACGCGCCTCCACGGGCCGACCGTCCAGGTAGCGACGGAGATCGGCGGCCAGTTCCTCGACGGAGCCGTAGCGGCGAGTCGTCTCCTTCGACAGCGCCTTCAGGACGATGTTGTCCAGATCGCCGGAGAGCGCGCGGCCCAGCGCCGCCGATCCACCCGTTGGCGGCCGCGGCAGATTCCTCGTTGCCGTTTCGGGCCCGGCATTCATCCCGCGCGTTCCCGCCACGGCCGTGCTTGGCCGGATGGGGTCGCGCTCCAGCACCGTTCGCACCAACTCCGCGGGTCCCTCGGCGCGCGTCGGGTAGGGGCGCACGCCGGTGATCAATTCGTACAGGAGCACCCCGAGCGAATAGACGTCGGAAGCCGTCGTCACCTCGCTGCCGGTCAATTGCTCCGGGCTGGCGTACTCCGGCGTGAGCGGTGCGTGGAGGGTGGTGAGATCGGATTCCGGCGCGATTCCCTCGCGGGAAAAGATCTTCGCCACGCCGAAGTCGAGCAGGCGTGGCGAACCCTCCGACGTGACGAGCACGTTCCCAGGTTTGATGTCGCGGTGAAGGACCAGCCGCCGATGCGCGGCCTCGACGGCGCCGCAGAGTGTGAGGAAGAGCCGCAGCCGCGCGCGAAGCGTCGGCGCATGATCGGAGCACCATTCGTAGAGAGGCACGCCGTCGACGTACTCCATGACCAGCCAGGGAAGCCCCGTATCGGTCGTCCCGCCGTCCAGGAGCCGCGCCATGTTGGGATGATCGAGCGAGGCGAGGATCTGCCTCTCCCGGCGGAAACGGCGAACCATCTCGTCGGAGGCGAGTCCGTGGCGGATGAACTTGAGGGCTCCGCGCTGCTGATACTGGCCATCCTCTCGCTCCACGAGGTAGACGATCCCCATCCCGCCCTCGGCGAGGGGGCGAATCACCTTCCACGATCCGATTGTCTGTCCCGCCTGTGGCGCTTCGGGAAGTGTGACGGGAGGCATGGAGAGCGCGAGCTTTCCCGGCTCCAGGAACTCTCCCGCGGAATCGTGGCTGGCGAGGAGCGAGCGGACTTCGGTCTCCAATTCGCGATCGCCGCCGCACGCCTCCATCAGAAATGCGTCACGGCGCTCCGGAGGTTCCCGAAGCGCCGCGTCGAAGATTTCCCCCACACGAGTCCAGCCGCCGCTCACGCGGGACTCCCTTTCAACTCGCGGTGGAGCCAGGCGCGAGCCAGCGTCCAGTCGCGCTTCACCGTGGCGGGGGAGACGCCCAGCACCTCCGCGGTCTCCTCGATCGAGAGTCCGGTGAAGAAACGGAGTTCGACAACCTTCACCTGCCGCTCGTCGAGCGCGCCAAGTCGATCGAGCGCGGCGTCGAGATCCTCCGCGGAGACTCCGAGAGGGTCGGCGCTTTCAACCGGCACGTCCACGTCCTGAAGCTCCACGTGGACGGCGCCCCCGCCGCGCTTGATGGCTCCGCGCTTCCGGGCGTGGTCGGTGAGGATGCGCCGCATCGACTGCGCGGCGAGACCCATGAA
>JANNMC010000160.1:0-1113 GCA_031397435.1 Candidatus Eiseniibacteriota bacterium | reverse complement strand
CTGGGAAGATCAACCAGGCGTCCTGGATCGCGTCGTTTCCGAGGATGACGCGAATGCCGACACTCCCATTGTCTCGTTCGAGCGCGCTACCGGAACAATCACACCCGACTTCCGGATTGGAGCGAACGCCACAGGCGTGCTCGATCTGGCCGCGAATAATGGCCTCACGAGCAACGGGGTAATGCTGGGCGGTCGCGGGTTCTTGGTCGATCGAGAATCGCCGGTCGCAAAGGGCTTGCGCGTTTCCCCAGTTCTGAACTCCAACGATGTCGTACAGACGTCGCGGCGGAGCCTCGTGATCGATTTCTACGGCCAAGGATCTCATGAGGCCCGCGAGGCGAGCCCCGCCGCCTTCCAACAATTGGTCGATCGCGTGAAGCCCGAGCGGGACCACAATCGGCGTGCGAGCTACCGGAACAACTGGTGGATTTTCTCAGAGCCGCGCGCACAGGTCCGAGCCCTGTTGTTGGGCTTGGCCAGCTACATCGCGACGCCAGAAACATCGAAGCACCGCGTATTCGTGAAGGTGCCCGCCGGCACCATCCCCGAGCATCCCCTCATTGCCTTCGGTATCGGTGACTCTTGGATTCTTGGAGTGCTGTCGTCTCGAGTCCACGTCACTTGGGCGCTGCGAACTGGCGGACGGCTCGGCGTCGGCAACGATCCCCGATACAACAAGACTCGCTGCTTCGACCCCTTCCCATTCCCCGCCGCGACCGACGCGCAGAAGGCGCGTATCCGAGAGCTCGGCGAGTCCCTCGACGCGCATCGCAAGCGTCAGCAAGCGCAGCACCCGAGCCTCACCCTCACCGGCATGTACAACGTGCTGGAGAAGCTGCGCAGCGGCGGAGCGCTCACGGCGAAGGAGCAGAAGATCCACGCCGACGGGCTCGTCTCGGTGCTGAAGCAGATCCACGACGACCTCGACGCCGCGGTCTTCGACGCCTACGGCTGGCCGCAGGCCCTAACAGACGAGCAGCTGCTCGAACGCCTCGTTGCGTTGAACGCCGAACGCGCCGCCGAAGAGAGCCGCGGCCTCGTGCGCTGGCTGCGCCCCGAGTTCCAGAACCCGAGCGGCATTGTGGCCGCGGCACAAGCCGATCTTCCGGGAGC
>JANNMC010000152.1:0-1520 GCA_031397435.1 Candidatus Eiseniibacteriota bacterium | reverse complement strand
CACGGGGTCGGCGCCATAATAAGCGCGCAGCCCGTCGCCGATCCCGAACACTTCGCCCCACGCGGGCGTCGCGGAGAGCGGCAGGGTGTTCAGGTACGAAACCGCGAGCTCGCGGCGCAGCGAAGCCGTGTCGCGCCCACCCGCGTAGGCGCGCACGCTCGCGGACGCGATCTGGCGCAGCTTCTCGCGCGGGTCGGCCGTCAGGCCGCGCGGCGAGTGGCGGTATTTCTCGATCTGCGTGGCCAGCGTGCTGCCGCCTGCCACGTTGCCGGTGGCGCCCAGGCGCTTGCCGCCGAGATCGAGCGCGGCGCGCGCGATGCGGTCCCATTCGACGGCGGGGTTCGCGAACGGCCGCGCGTCGCCCAGCAGCTCGCGGTTCTCGACGTAAAGCAGGCTTCGTAATATCACGTCCGGTACGGACTCGACGCTCTCGTAGCGGAAGCTCGGGTCCGCGAACGCGAACAGCGCCTCACCGTTTGAGGCAGCGAGCCGCAGCCCGGCGGCGTCTTTCTCGCGGTACGGCGGCGTCAGCCCGTAGCGCACGGCCCGTTCGAGCGCGGGCGAGAAGCGCGCCTGAGACGTTATGTGGAAGCCGCCCGCCGAGAGCTGTTCCCGGAACACGGGCAGCCGCGCGTAGCCGAGCCGCGCGTCGTAGGGCCCGCTGGCGGGAAGCGTCACTGCGCGGCCCGCACGCGGCTCGACTTGATAAGTGAGCGTACTCGCCCAGCGTGCGAGCCAGCGCGATTGCAACGTCGAGCTGTGGAGCTCGTAAGCGAGCGCGCCCGTGGCGCTGGTCGCGACGAACAACAGCCAGAGCCAGCGCGGTGGACGCCAGCCTTGCCGCGTCGCGCTGGGGCGCGCGGCAGGTGCGAGAACTGACGTGGAATCGGCGGCCATGTTCGTGCCTGGCATTGGGATGCCGTGGGCCTCCAGCCTGGAACCCGCGCTGAGCAGAGTCGCCGCGCGCGCCCGAGGCGCTCGAAGGTGAGTGGCCGTCGCGAGGCGAAGCGTGGCGGCGGGAAGCTCTGCGGCAGCGAGCGCAGCGCGGAAGTCGCGAAGCCGCGGCGGGCGCTGCCGCATCCGTGGGGCCTCCTGCCGCTGGACGCGATGCCCGGGGGGCTGAAGGCAGGGACGCGTGCGCGGCGTGCGATTCGCGTCGCCCGCAAACGCGAGCCCGCCAGCTCCTTGCTGGAACTTGGGGTCACGAGCAGGCAGATTGCGTGCCTTCCAGCGCAGAGGCCGCGGCTCGGCTCCGCCTCGCTACGCGGGGCGCTGAACGTC
Source organism: Candidatus Eiseniibacteriota bacterium (assembly GCA_031397435.1). Lineage (GTDB taxonomy): Bacteria > Eisenbacteria > RBG-16-71-46 > SZUA-252 > SZUA-252 > SZUA-252. Next base: position 239 of record JANNMC010000152.1, on the reverse strand, counting down.
GCGCGCTACTCGCCGTCGCCCTTCTTGAAGAAGCGCTCGTAGGGCGAGCCCGTGAAGTCGGGCTTCAGGTGGAAGCCGTTCCACTGCGTGAGGCCAGCGTGCGTGCCGGGCTCGATCAGCCGGAACTTCTGGAACTGCGCGCCGCCGTCGACCTTGATCGTCTCGCCCGTGATGAACGCGGCCGCTGGAGAGAGGAGGAACACGATCGCCGCGGAGACCTCGCTCTCCGTGCCGAAGCG
>JANNMC010000143.1:0-7147 GCA_031397435.1 Candidatus Eiseniibacteriota bacterium | reverse complement strand
GCCCTTTGGACTGTCCGTTGGCGTCATGATGTCCGAGGTTAGCACAAGCCGAGGGTAGCGGACAATGAGCTTGCCTCCGCGCCGGGGCAGAGACAGTATGGGCGACGATGCGGCCGACTGGATTGGCGTTACCAGCCCTCTTCTGCTGCTTCATCTCGGCATCTCGTGCACAGGGCCGCAGCGCCGCTCAAAATCGCCGGTATCGAAGAGCTCACTGGAGCAATGGGCAAGCTGGATGAGAAGGAGGGAGCCTTCAAGGTTTCCGTGCCTCGCGGCGACCGGGATGTGCGGGCTACGGGAGTGCGGATGGCCCCGCCGATGGGTCTGACCTCGTGGGCTTCGTTCGAGCACGTCGGCCAGCATACGGTGGTCAGGGGCGACATGGTCCAGCTTGAAGACCAGGTGAATCCGATCATGAGTGCCACCTTCGATAATGACCTCGATGTCACAGCGCTCCACAACTATTTCCTGTGGGAGACGCCTAGGGTGATGTTCATGCATATCGGCGGGGAGGGCGGGATGCCCCACGCTGAGATCGACCCGGCCAATTCCTCCCTCGATCCCGCGAAAATCGAAGCGGTGCTGCTTCGGAAGGGCGACCTCAGTAGCGGGGTTTACAAGGTTGTGGTCGGCCGGCCAACGCGAATGCATGGCGGAGTCATGGGCAGCACGATGGGCATCGACACCTGGGCAGCCTTTGCCGGGTCCGACGATCAGGCCGTAGTGGATTGTGATTTCGCCATGCTCGAAGCGGAGCTCCAGCCCGTTCCCATGGCCCTGCGCCGGTCCGGCATCAACATCGTCGCAATTCATCAACGCATGACCGGCGAGTCGCCACGAATCAATTTTCTCCACTACTGGGGGATCGGTTCAGCGCAAGCACTTGCCGAGGGGTTACGCGCGGCTCTGGACAAGACACAGGAATCCAAGAGGAGGAACGTCCAATGAAGTGGGTGACTCGTGAAAACGTCCACGTCGACCGGGTGGCCTGCCCCTGGCTGATTCGAAAGTTCGTGGATCGAGAGCCGGTATTTCTCTTCGTGCCCGCAGATCAGGTCATGGCTGTTGCGGAGCACGAAGGCGCGATCCCCTACGACGTCAAAGGTGTTGAGTTGGGTCATCACGGAAGAGAGTGTTCCTTCGATGCGATTGTGAAGAAGTATGGGCTGACGTCAGATCCGGCCCTCGTGCTCCTTGCGAAGATCGTCAACGGCGCAGACACTGACAACTCGCTCTGGAGTCAGCCCGAGTCCGCGGGGCTGAAGGCCGTGGCGGAGGGATTTCGCCATCTCGGTTTCAAGGACGATCATGAGCTGAACGCGGCCGAGTGGATCGTATACGACGCGCTTTACGCGTACTGCAAGACGATGGTCCAGCAGGCCAAGCCAGAGGGCGCGTTTCGTTGAGTCCGGTACTCTGCGCACTCACGCCGGGAGACCGTGATCTCGCGTTGAGGATCCAACTCTGGAAAGTCAGGATCGGACGCGTTCGTCGATCTGCGCACATACCTCTCGGAATTTGTCCTATCGCTGCTCGTCGTTGCCTTGGAACGCCGAAGGATCCTCGAAGGGTCAGGAGAGCCGTTGGGTCGCGAATTTCCAGGCGAAGTGGCGGTCTACTGGACCGCTCACTTGGGCCCTGCATTCGGTATAACCTATTACGCACCAAGGTGGTGGAGGGGTGGCCGAGTGGTTTAAGGCGGCGGTCTTGAAAACCGTTGTGCTGCAAGGCACCGTGGGTTCGAATCCTACCCCCTCCGCCACTTCCCTGAATCGGCCACGGTTCCGACCGTGGAAGCGTACGACGACGAACTCGAGAACTTCGAAGCGCACGGCGCCGCGCCCCTGCCGGTCACCAGCGACCAGGGGTACGTGGAGCACGACGGCGCTCGGATTTGGTACGCGGTACGCGGGTACCAGGGTGATCTCGTAAACTAGCCGGGCGCCCGATGAGGGGTGCGAGCTAGCGCCCGCCCCCTCGCAGCGTATCCAGCAACTTCTTCACTCCCTGGTTTCTCGGCTCCAGCGCGATCGCCTTCTCATAGTGCGCGATCGCCTGGGTGGTGTCGGCGCCGGCCAGGTGGGCTTCGCCCAGTGCCTCGTGCACGAGTCCAGACTCCGGGTAGAACTCGGCGTCGACATTCAGAATCTCGATCGCGCCTCGGGGATCCTTCTTCTCCAGAACGGCGCGGGCGACCTCCACCAACGACCCCTCGCGGAAGTCATAGGAGGCCGAACCGTAGAATCGCCCGCGGAGCGCGCGGTAGTGCGCGATCGCCGAATCGGCCCCCGCCGCTGCGTATATCCGCGTCAGCTCCTCGGCCAGCGTCAGGGGAAGCGGGCGGCCATGGTGGCAGGTTTGGCAGCGCATTTCCACCCGCGCGGCCTTCGCCGGCTGGATCGCCACGAGTTCCTTGTTCACCTTTCCGAGCATCTTCATCATCCCGCGCGCCACGCGCTTCTTCTCGTTCTTGTCGGAGACGAAGTCGTAGGTGTCGAGCGGCTTCCCCTCCTCGCCGACGTGGCAGTGGGAGCAGCGGACCCCGAGGGATCGGGTGAAGCCGGTCATGGCGGCGCGGAGCTGCTCGGGAGTCGTGTTCTTGGGAAGCACTTTCAAGTTTTTCGCCTTCTCGGGCCACGACCAGCGCGGTTGCGCGCTCGCGGACGGGGCGCCGGGCGAAGCGATGAGGAGTGTGACGAAGAGGAGGAAGATCGCGAAGGCCAAGGGGCGGACGGTCATAAGCTCTCCAGGCGGCGGTGCACGCTTCACGCACCATGGCGGTAGGGAGGCGACAGGATACACCCGGTCCGGGCCTCCTTCCGCCCGATTTCGCACCGCGATCGGGTCACCCCGTCTGTGCTACCCTCCGCGACCATGAGCATGGAACCCGGCACCAGACTCGGCGCCTACGAGATCACCGGCCTCCTCGGAGCCGGCGGCATGGGCGAGGTCTACAAGGCGCGCGACACGCGTCTCGAACGGACCGTCGCCATCAAGGTGCTTCAGGGTCATCTCGCGGTCAGCCCCGAGACGCGCCAGCGCTTCGAGCGCGAGGCCCGCGTCATCTCGAGCCTCAACCATCCGAACATATGCACCCTCTACGACGTCGGCCACCAGGACGGGATGGACTACCTCGTCATGGAGTACATCGAAGGGGAGTCGCTGGCCGACCGCCTCACGCGCGGGGCGGTGCCGCTCCATGAACTCCTGAAGATCGGTGTCGAGATTTCCGACGCCCTCGATCGCGCGCATCGCCAGGCGCTGGTCCACCGTGACTTGAAGCCGGGGAACATCATGCTGACCAAGTCGGGGGCCAAGCTCCTCGACTTCGGCCTCGCGCGCGCCACCGGCCTGGCGCCGACGGCGGGGGACAAGTCGTCGCCGACGATGAGTCGTCCACTCACGGCCGAAGGGACGATTGTCGGGACCTTCCAGTACATGGCGCCCGAGCAGCTCGAGGGAAACGAAGCTGATCCGCGAAGCGACATCTTCTCCTTCGGCGCCGTCCTCTACGAGATGGCGACCGGCAAGCGCGCCTTCGAAGGGAAGAGCCAGGCGAGCCTGATCGCTTCGATCCTGAAAGAGACGCCGCAGCCGATCTCGTCGATCTCCAATGTCTCGCCGCCGGCCCTCGACAAGATCGTGATGCGCTGCCTTGAGAAAGACGCCGAGGATCGCTATCAGACGGCTCGCGACGTGCTTCTCGAACTCAAGTGGGTCGCGGAAGCCGGCTCGCGCGCCGGCGTGCCCACCCCCGTGGCGGCCCGAAGAAAGTCGCGGGAGAAACTCGCCTGGCGGATCGTGGCACTCTGCGCGGCGGCCATGGTGTTCTTCGGTGTCCGCGTGACGCTCGATCGGCCGCAACCGGTCCTTCCGATCGAATTCACCACGCCGGTGCCCGAAGGGGTCGTTTTCATCGACACGCCGAAGATCTCGCCGGATGGACGAACGATCGCGTTCAGCTCCGCCGACACCAGCGGAGCCCAGCGGCTCTGGATTCGCCCGCTCGAGTCGCTCGAGGCGAGGGCGCTGACGAATACGGAGAATGCAGGCCGGCCATGCTGGTCGCCGGATAGCCGGTTCCTGGCGTTCATGTCGGACGGGAAACTCAAGAAGATCGGCATCGACGGAGGGCCTCCCCAGACCATCTGCGAATCGAAGAGCCGCGGCGACGGCTCCTGGGGGAGCAAGGGGATCATCCTCTTCGATGGAACCCCGAGCGACTCGATCCAGTGGGTCAGCGCCGGCGGAGGATCGCCGGCCCCGGCAACCCGGATCGACCGCGCGAACGGAGAGACCGGATCCGCCTGGCCGCACTTCCTGCCGGACGGCCGCCACTTCCTCTTTCTCGGCCTGACGGCGAAGCCCGACGAGTCGTACCTGAAAGTTGGGGATCTCAAGTCAGACAAGGTAATCCTGCTTCAGAAAGGGAATTTCTCGCGGATCGAATACGCGGTGCCGGGCTACATCGTCTACGCCCGCGAGCGAGCGCTCCTGGCACAGCCCTTCGACTCCCGCGGCCTTCGGTTCAAGGGCGATCCCTTTCCCATCGTGGACGACGTCGCGGCGGGAGGCGGCACCACATCCAACGCGGACTTCTCCACGTCGCGCTCGGCTCTCGTCTTTCGCGGAGGCACCGCCGGCGGCGAGACGCAGGTCATCGCTCTCGATCGCGAGGGAAGGGAGGTCCTGGCGCTTGGAGAACCGGGGAACTTGTACAACGTCGCCATCTCCCCAGACGGTCGCCGTGTCGCCACCACGCGCGCGGCGGGCAACGCCGATCTCTGGATCACGGACGTCGCACGCGGCGTGAGTTCGCGCTTCACGTTCGAGTCCACCCTGGAGTTCACGCCGGTCTGGTCCCCCGATGGTTCGCGGATCGCGTTCAATTCCGACCGTCTGGGACGAGACGCCATCTTTCTCAAGCCGTCGGATGGCATTCAGGCGGAATCGCTCTTCTACCAGGGAGAAGTCGCCTTTGGGGTCGCCGACTGGTCCCGCGACGGGAAGTTCCTGGCCTGCATCAAGGGTGGCTCGTCGAGCGGAGGCGTCTACATTCTCCCTCTGGAGGGGCCAAGAACTCCGCGGCCCATCGTGGTCACGCCTTTCGTCGAGGGCGATCCCCGCTTCTCGCCCGACGGTCGATGGCTCCTCTACTCTTCGGACGAGTCGGGGCGCCGGGACGTTTACCTTCAATCGCTCCAGGGCGGGAGTGGAAAGTGGCAGGTATCGACCGAGGGCGGACGCGATCCAAGGTGGCGCCGAGACGGTAAGGAGATCTACTTCCTCGGCGCTGGGAATCGAATGATGGCCGTGGATGTGTCGACCGAGCCGTCCGTCACGCTTGGCAATCCGCGCGAACTGTTCCGGTCGGTCTCGTGGGACCCGGATCGATACGGCGGAAACTATGACGTCTCGGCCGATGGACAGCGGTTCTTCGTTCGCCGCGCCAGGGGAGCCTCCGAACTCCCCGCCACGACCGTGGTCGTGAACTGGATGGAGCGATTCAAGAAGCGATAGCGCGCTTCGCCCCTGCCGGGTGAGGAGAATCCGCCACAGTTGGTTCGAATTAGACTCCGGAATGACCCCTTCGCCGGGTCGCGGCTGCCGGCACCCTCCCACACGCCTCTGTAACCTGAAGATCCACAACATGTTGATAGGCTGCTTCAGAACCCCTTCATTCAGGGCGCATCCGGCACACCCCATGCGTATCTGAAGTAATGGACCGGGAGGACCTGGTTCAGGACGGAGGGGGTCATGATGACACGCGAAGAAGCTCAGGAGCGGGCAGCACGCCTTGGACTCTCCACCTGGGTCGAACAGGCGATTGCCGTCGGTCCCAAGTCGAGGGCGGTGGACGTGATGTGTGTCGGATTCTCCTCCGTACAAGTTCCCATTGCCGTGGCCGAATCCTGGGAAGAGGCCATCGACATGACCATGAGAATCATCTTTGGTAAGTGAATCAGCGAAGGTGGGTGCCGAAATTTCGGCCGGCGCTCCAGAGCGGAATCAAGACCAGGGCCAGAAATAGCGCCACGGCCAGGCCGAGCCCCACGGCGGCTTTCCAGTGTCGCGGCCGAAGCCGTTTCAGCGAAGGCCCGGCCGCGACGATTCCCAGGAACGCCGCGATGACGACGACGGCATCGAAACTGGCGCGCTGCCAGTAGACGTCATCAAGGTGTAGCCACATGCCGAATTCGTCGAACGTCAGCGCCAGACCGACCCCGTAGAGCACTGCCGCCAGCCTCAGGCCCTCCTCCCCGACGCGCAGGAGGAGCAGCGCCGCGCCCACGCCCGCCAGCAGTAGAATGCCGAGGCTCAGGTGGTGCACGTGCGTCTCGCCCCAACTCATGTGGACGTTCGGAAGCCATCCCTCGGCCATGACGAGCACGAAGAGCCGCGCCGCGACAAACGTCACCAGGAAGGCGAGGAGGACGTGCCTGGCCCGGCGGTGGGTGATGGAGAGGCGGCGGAGTCTTTCGATCGTTCTCAGGGGCATGGCTTGGCGATTCCTGATCCTAGGATGCGCGTGGAGGAGAGGGGATACCGGCTGGCACCCCCTCTCCTCCACACTATCGGCAGGAATCCGCCGAAACTTACCCCTGGCGCGCGGCTCGGTTCGCGCGCCACGCCGCCGCAACGAACACGATCTCGACGACCAGGATCATGCCCATGATGCGGACGAGGCTGGAACTCCCGGCACCGTACGAGTGGAGTCCCGAGGCGAGCACGAAGTTCACGCCGAGGTAGGTCATCAAGATCGTCCAGAATGCCGCGATCGAATAGACCGCGACGCCGAATGACGTGATCATGCCGTCGAAGCGGGCGTGCAGGATCGCCATGTAGGCAAGGAACGCCACCAGCGACCAGACCTCCTTGGGATCCCATCCCCAGTAGCGCCCCCAGGACGACGCGGCCCAGATGGAGCCGGTGAGAATCCCGGCGATCAGGAGGATCGATCCGACCATGAGGTACCAGTAGAGGAGCTCGCTCCACTTGGCGGCTACCTCGCGCTTGGCGGGGGCAAAGAGGGCGACGCCAAGCACCATGTGCGAGAGGAACGTCGCGATCGCGAAGACCGAGTAGCTCACCATGATGATCGGCACGTGGATCGCGAGCCATGGCGTGCCCGAGAGAACCGGCGCCA
>JANNMC010000006.1:0-4374 GCA_031397435.1 Candidatus Eiseniibacteriota bacterium | reverse complement strand
CTGGCAATTGCCGTAGCGCTTCTCCTCGCTCCACTCACGCTATCCGGCTGCACCTACGGACCTCCCACGTGGCACCACCACGTCATGAACGCCATGGCACAGCCGCGCGAGCACCGCTTCGCGGTCGTCGTTCTCTCCACGCAGGCTCGCGCGCCGCAGGGTCTCACCGCCTTCCCCGACGGAGGGAAGGCGCTCGTGCTTCGACAGACCGCCAAGCTCTGGCTCTGCGATCCCGAAGAGGGAACCTCACGCCTGATGTCGCGCATCGAGCGGCCGAAGGGGGTGCGGAGCGAGTACTCGGCCTGGATCGTGGCCTGGGATTCGGCAGGAGACTATCGGTCGATCTACCTCGACGTGCGCGGCCGCGAGGGGGAGACGAGCGACACAAAGGTGCTCCGCTGGCTTCTCAAGGTGGAGGTTGGCCCCGACACGTCGCGGGCGGTCGCCGTTTCTTACATTCCCAACGCGGTGGACAGACCGCGCGGTGCGGGCCCGCTCCGCGGCGGCCGTGAGTTGCAGGTCGGCGCGGGAGACACGATGAGCGTGCTCACGGACACGGACCCCACATGGCGTCCCCGTTTCGCGATCGACCGCGAGAGCGGAAACGTCGTCCCGCTCGGACGGCTCGCGCCGGCGGACTCCATCCGTCGATGACCCGCCCCATCCGCATCGCCATGATCGGTGACTACAACCCGGCATTCGCCGCGCACACCACGGCCGACGCGTCGCTCGCGCATGTGGCGGAGGCACTGGGAGTCGCGATCGAATCGGAATGGGTGGCGACGGGTTCGATTCCGGCCGACCCTTTCGCCGCCGCGAAGGCGCTGGCGGACTGGGACGGCCTCTGGATCTCCGCCGGGAGCCCCTACGCCAGCCGCGACGGCGCCCTGGCTGCGATTCGCGTGGCGCGAGAGCGGGGAAAACCGATGGTCGCGACCTGAGGCGGATTTCAACATGCTCTGTTAGAGCATGCGCACAACGTCCTGGGGCTTAGCGCCGCCGGACATGCCGAGGAAGATCCGAACGCGGAGATGCTCCTCCTCACTTCCGTCGCCTGCCCGCTTCCCGGGCGAGCCGAGGGCGCGCCGAAACTCTCCGGCAGCGATCGCGTCGTCATTCACGAAGGGTCCAGACTGCGCGCCATCCTCGGCGTCGAGACGATCGAGCAGGAGTATTTCTGCAACTACGAGCCGAACCCCGCGTATCGGGAACTCTTCGAGCGTGGTGATTTTCGGATCTGCGCGGAGACCGTGCGCGGGGAGGTGCGCGCGGCGGAGCGGCCGGAGCATCCCTTCTTCATCGGAGTCCTCTTCCAGCCGCAGCGCTCGTCGCGGCCGAGGGCGCCGCATCCCTTGATCGCGGCGTTCGTTCGGATGGCGGGGGGAATTCAACCGCGCTAGGAAGGGCATCTGCCCGCGATGCGGAAGGGAATGGGGTGGATGACGGGACTCGAACCCGCAGCCACTGGAGCCACAGTCCAGTGCTCTACCATTGAGCTACACCCACCACGCATACCCGACAGGCTTCGCGCCTGGAGGGAATCGAACCCCCGACCTACGGCTTAGAAGGCCGTTGCTCTATCCAACTGAGCTACAGGCGCCCATACCGAACCGGCGAGGGACGCTGGCGATGGTCGGGGCGACAGGATTCGAACCTGCGACCCCCTGCGCCCAAGGCAGGTGCGCTACCGGGCTGCGCTACGCCCCGGATCCGCCAGCGCCAAGTGGCGTACTTTAACCCGGTTGCGGCGGCGCGTCAATTGCCCCAGGGAGCGCCCCGGGATGCCCGCGTCCCGCCTTGACGGGGCCCGTTTCCGCGCCTATCGTCCTACAAAACCCCGACACAAACCCAAACGCAGCGGGGGTACATCGTGGCAGGCGTGAACAAAGTCATTCTCATCGGAAATCTCGGCAAGGATCCCGAAGTTCGGGCCACCACCACCGGACAGCGCGTGGCGAATTTCAGCCTCGCGACTTCTCGGTCGTGGACGGGGCAGGACGGTCAGCGTCAGGAAAAGACCGAATGGCACTCGATCGTGGTCTGGGGAAAACTGGCAGACATCTGCGAGAAGTATCTGCAGAAGGGGAAGCAGGTCTACATCGAGGGACGGATCGAGACCCGCTCCTGGCAGGACAAGGAAGGGCAGACGAAGTACAAGACCGAGATCATCGCCGAGCAGATGACGATGCTCGGCCGCGCGGGTGGCGACAAGAACGGCGGCGGCGACGGCGGCTTCGAAGCGCCACGCGGCAGCGGCGCTCCGAAGGATGAATCGTACGAGCCGGCGGGAAACGTGCCGGAGGACGACCTTCCGTTCTGACGTGCGGCGCCGGCTATGACGCCGGCTCGTGAAAGAGTCTGAAACGAAGCGGGGCGCTCGATCACTCGGGCGCCCCGCCTTCATTTGTCGGCGACTCCACCGCTACGGAACTCTACTGGATGTACCCGAGCGATCGCAGCCGCTCCCTCAACTCCTCATCCACCGGCGAGGCGATCGGCAGCTCTCCACCCGGCTTCCGCGTGGCACTCTCGTAGGTCTTCAGCCGTGTGTCGTGCGCGATCTTCTTCATCGTCGCCGAGGTGAGCGCCTCCTCGATGGGGCGGCCGTCCATGTCCTGGGCCGGGGGAAGTCCGAACAGGGTCAGGACGGTCGGCGTAATGTCGAGAACCGTCGCGCCGGAGATGCTGACTCCCTTCTTCACGCTTGGCCCCTTCAGGAAAACGACTCCGTCCAGCTTGTGGGCCATGACGCCCTTCCCGCCGCCCATGAATCCGTGGTCGGAGCAGATCACCACGTTCGTTTGCGGGTCGGCCTCCTTCATGAAGCTGCCGATCAAGCGGTCGGTGAAGATGTAGTAGTTCGGAATCAGCCGCTTCATCCAGTCGTACTCGGCGTCCGAAAGCGGAGGGCTGAAGCCGCCCGGAATGTCGATGTCCCAGTAGCGGTGGCTGGCCGCGTCGATGCCGCGGAAGTAGACGGTCATGAACTCGGGGCGCTGCGTTTTGTAGAGATGCATGGCCACGCGGTAGAAGGTCACGTCGGCGGCGTAGATCCATCGCAGGTCTTGCACCAGCGCTTCCTGGCGCGGCGTTACCTTCGTCGTGTCGAAGGGGGCCACGAACTGGAAGAGTTCGGCCCAGGAGACTTTCTGGGGAGTGAGGCGGACCGCCGCCACCAGCGAGTCGAGTCCTTCGGGGTAGGTCCGCTTGGCGTTCTTCGCCGGCCACGATCCGTCGTCGTACTGGACGTAGTCGCTGATCATGAATCCATTCACCGGCTGCGCGGGCCACGTCGTCCACCAACCGACGACGCCCACCTTCTTGCCAAGCGAGCCGAGGATGTCCCACACCGGCCGCGCCCGCCAGAGGTTCGAGGTCGTGGGCGATTCGCCGCCGAGGTCTTTTCCGGCCGCCTTGGCCGCCTCGCGCGCCGCCTCCCGGTCCTTCTCGTTTCGCTTCACGAAGAAGTCTGAGATCCCGTGCTTCTCGGGCACCTTGCCGGTGGCGATGCTGGCCCAAATGATGGGGCTCTTGGTCAGCGGTTCAAGTGAGCGGAGTTTTCCCGACGCCCCCTGATCGCGGAGCGACGCGAACGCGGGGACTTTTTTCGCGTCGAGCAAGGGGCCGATCACGGCCCAGTCGGCCGCGTCGACGCCGATGAGAAGCACTTTTTGGCGGGGTTTCTCGGCCCGGGCGCAGGTCCAGAGGCCCATGCCGAGGGCGAGAACGGCGGCAAGTGAGGCCGCGGCGCGGAGCGTGGGGCGACGGGGGAGGCGAAACTTCACGAATTCTCCTTGGGTTACGGGGCCGCTGCTCCCCGAGAGTGCGCTAGATCGAGGCGGAAGCCGAGCGATGACCCTACCACCGCCCGGCCGTTCGTATCTAGTCACCCCACGGTAGCCCCCAAGTTCCCTCGATCGGGCCGACCCGGCAGGGGCTAGAAGGGCTTCCGGCCTTGACTTCGGCCACCTGCTGCCCTAATTTCAACCGCCTATCCAATGCCTCGATGCGCCGCTAGCTCAATTGGCAGAGCAACTGACTCTTAATCAGTAGGTTGAAGGTTCGATTCCTTCGCGGCGCACCATTTTACCCTCGCTTCCTTTTATCTCGGAATCACGGACGTAACGGCTAGCCTTCCGGTCTTCGGGCAGGTCGCGAGCAACTCCGCTCGACCATCGCCATTCAGGTCGGCGATCGCCAGGCCGACTGGCCTTTCGCACATTCGAACCTTTCGCACGGCAGCGCCCTGGTCGAGTAGCACGGTTACCTCGTCCCCGTCCCAGGGGCCGACCGCGATATCGGCGGCACCATCGCCGTCGAGGTCTCCTATCGCCGCTTCTGTGGCTCCTCGGATCTCAACCGGGGAGCGGGGTG
>JANNMC010000101.1:0-2887 GCA_031397435.1 Candidatus Eiseniibacteriota bacterium | reverse complement strand
GCGCGCAGCAGCGTGCGATCGAAAACCGTGTGGATCGCGGTGCGATCGAAGCCCCAGCCTTCGGGCATCGAAAAATCGCTGCCCTGGATGCCGTTGCCCCACGTCGACAGGGCAAAACTGTAATCATCGGCGGTGCGGGCGCTGATCATCAACGGCCGGTCGGTGCCATATTGGCAATTGCCATAGCTGGTCGGCGGTGGCAGCACGTCCTTCACCGCGGCGCGGCCGCTGGCATCGGTGGCGCCCTGCCAGAACAGCCTGCCGGTGCAGCTATCGGTGATGGCGATTTTGGCGCCCGCCACCGGCTTTGCATCGGCCAGCCGCGTTACCCAGACAAGGCTCGATCCCCGCCCCCATTGGAAATGCACCGCCATGTCGGTGACCAGCGCGCCCGCCGCGACAAAGCGGGTCTGCTCACTTATAAAGCCGCCTACGCGCCCTTTACGCCCAGTGATTCCGAACAACGTTTGCTCCCCCCGTATTACCGCGGCTGCTGGCACGGAGTTAGCCGGAGCTTCCTCTTGTGGTACCGTCAAACTACCGCCCTATTCGAACGGTAGCGTTTCTTCCCACATGACAGGAGTTTACAACCCAAAGGCCTTCATCCTCCACGCGGCGTCGCTCGGTCAGGGTTTCCCCCATTGCCGAAGCCTCTCGACTGCTGCCTCCCGTAGGAGTCTGGGCCGTATCTCAGTCCCAGTGTGGCCGGTCATCCTCTCAGATCGGCTACCCATCGAAGCCTTGGTGAGCCGTTACCTCACCAACTAGCTAATGGGACGCAGGACCATCTTTGAGCGGTAGCTTATAAATAGAGGCCACCTTTGACTATGGGGCCATGCGACCCCTTAGTTTCATGCGGTATTAGCACCCCGTTAGGAGTGTTATCCCCCACTCGAAGGCAGGTTTCCTACGCGTTACTCACCCGTTCGCCACTTTACTCGGGTATTGCTACCCTTTCGCGTTCGACTTGCATGCCTAATCCACGCCGCCAACGTTCGTTCTGAGCCAGGATCAAACTCTCCGAAGTTTATCCTTCAACACCTTATTACGGAATCCTATAGATTCCGCTCATTGACAAGGATCTCCCCAACCCGAGGGCCGGGAAAGATTCCTCCAGGGCTCCACATCACAGCGTGCGCTATTCGTTTGTCAAAGAGCAAACACGCGACTTATCGCGAGTCGCCTGAAATTAGGGCGAACCGCGAAGTTACCGCTCTCAGCCGCAGCTTGTCAAGGTAGAAAGTTGCTGCGAGACAGGAGGCCGAACCGCCGAAGCCGTATCGGCCAAACCTTGCGGCAACTGGCAGGAATGAAGGTCAAGCTCTCTGCCCGTCGCAAGGAGAAAGATAGCGGAGGTTCTCGGGTCTGTCAACAGGCTTAAATGACAATTTTGCAACAATTTGCATTTTTCCTTCCGGGCCGTCCCCCGGATCCCAACAGCCTACCCCCCGCCGACGACCTTGGCGTATTTCCGCCCCACCTTGAAGACCAGCGCCCCAGGCTCCCCGGGGGCCAGTTCCAGCTCGCTCGCGGGGTCCAGGACGCGCTCCCCGTTCACGTGCACCGCCCCCTGTTTGAAGAGCGCACCCGCGGCGCTTCCGGTGTACTGATCGGGGAAGGCGCGCATCATCAAGTCGCGAGCGCGGAATTTGCCCGGCGCGAGCAGGATGACGGGCATTTCGCTCGGTGTTTCACGGCGTGAGAATTGCTTCTCGAATTCATCGCGCGCGCGATCCGCGTCTTCGGCGCCGTGATACATGCGGACGAGTCGGTGCGCGAGCGACTTCTTCCACGCCATCGGATTCACGCTCGTGTCGGAGAGCGCGCGATCGGCTTCGTCGCACTCGGCGGGCGTCGCGTCGGTGGCGATTCGGAAGTAGCGCCCGATCAATCGATCGGGAAGACTCATCGCCTTGCCGAAGATTTCCCTCGGCGGCTCGGCGATGCCGATGTAATTACCGAGGCTCTTGCTCATGCGCCGCACGCCATCCAGCCCCTCCAGCACGGGGAGCGTCAGGATCGCCTGCGGCTCCTGGCCGTAGGCGGTTTGAATGTCGCGCCCGGCGAGGAGATTGAACTTCTGCTCGGTGGCCCCGATCTCCACGTCGGAGCGGATCACCACCGAGTCGTAAGCCTGCATCAGGGGGTAAAGAAACTCATGCACGCTGATCGGCTCCCCGGCGCGATAGCGCTTCTCGAAGTCGTCGCGTTCCAGCATCCGCGCCACGGTGAACTGTGCCGCGAGGTGGAGGATCTCCTTGAACTTCATCTCGGAGAACCACTCGCCGTTCCAGCGCACCTCGGTCCGGTCGCGGTCCACGACCTTGAAGAACTGTTCGAGGTAGGTTTCGGCGTTCGCGCGCACGGCCTCCTCGGTAAGACGGGGACGGGTGGCGGAGCGGCCGCTGGGATCGCCCACCAGCGCGGTGTAGGAGCCGACGATGAGCACGACCTGGTGTCCCAGATCCTGGAACGCGCGCAGCTTTCGGAGGCCGATCGTATGCCCCAGATGAATGTCGGGAGCCGTTGGATCGAAGCCCTGCTTCACGCGGAGCGGCGCTCCGGTCGTGATGGAGCGCTCCAATTTGCGCAGGAACTCCGCCTCGGGAAGGATCTCCTCCGTTCCTCGGCGGATCACGGCGAGCTGGCGATCGAGTTCGGCGCGGATTCGGGCATCGGTCATAGGGCGCGAACTCTATCAGGTCGGACGCGACGGCGGAAGCGCGGGGAGCGTTACGGCGTTCCCGGGAGCCTTGCGGGGAATTGGTTCTTGACCGTCCCCGGCCCCTTCCCTAGCGTGGTCACGATTCCTCCTCGCAACTCGGTATCTCCCGTGGCAAAGGAAGTCGCGTGAGCGCGCGCTGGCAACGGATGCTCCAGGTCACGG
>JANNMC010000091.1:0-13845 GCA_031397435.1 Candidatus Eiseniibacteriota bacterium | reverse complement strand
GTCCTCGCCAATCGGCCGGTCGAGAGAGATCGGCTCTTGCTCGGCCTTCAGCACGCTCTTGATCTTGACCACCGGCATCGCCAGCAGCACCGCCACTTCTTCTGGGGTCGGCTCGCGGCCCAATTCCTGCACCAGCCGCCGCGACGTGCGGACGACCTTGTTGATCGCCTCGATCATGTGAACCGGCACGCGGATCGTGCGCGCCTGGTCGGCGATGGCGCGGGTGATCGCCTGGCGAATCCACCAGGTGGCGTAGGTCGAGAACTTGTAGCCCTTCCGATAGTCGAACTTGTCGACGGCGCGCATGAGGCCGCTGTTCCCCTCCTGGATCAGGTCCAGGAACTCCAGGCCGCGGTTCGTGTAGCGCTTGGCGATCGAGATCACGAGGCGGACGTTCGCCTCGATCATTTCCCGCTTCGCCTTGTCGCGTGCGATCTCGCCCGAACGAATTTCGCGCGCGACTTCCTTGATGTCGTCGCGCGACATGTTCGCCTCTTCCTCGACCTTCCGGATCTTCTTCCGGGCGTTCTTCACCGCGCGGTCGTAGGTTTCGAAATCCTCGGCGTCGAGGTGCGCCTCCCGCTTGATCTGGATCGCGTCCTTCTTGCTCTTCTTGGCGCGGCGCAGGAAGGCGGCGATCTCCTCGCCGGTCTTCCCCCACTTCTGCTCCAGATCGACGAACTCGCTCTCGCACTCGTCGACGAAGCGCGCCGCTTCCTTCACGCGCTCGGCCATCCGGTCGATGAGCCGGTTGTTGACGTTCAATTCCAGGACTTCGCGCAGAAATTCCTCGTCCAGCGAGCGGAGCTTGTCGTGATGCTGCTTCTTCTTCTCGTCCGACAGGCGGCCGACCGACTTCTCCTGGTGCTTGGTCAGCTTCGCGTGTGCCGAACGGATCTTGTCCAGCGCCTTGAGCGCCCGTGCCCGCTCCTTCTTTGGCGAGAACTCGGGATTCCAGTTGCCGAAGTCGATCTGCGTGAAGTCCTCCACGCGAATCTTGTTCTGCTTCAGCTTCGTGCCGTGGACGAGGAAGTCCTTGAGGATGGGCGGCGAGCGGAACATCGCGTTGCAGATCTGCCGTTCGCCCGCCTTGATCCGCTTGGCAATCTCGACCTCGCCTTCACGGTCGAGCAGCGGAACGCGCCCCATCTCGCGGAGGTACATCCGGACCGGGTCGTCGTACTTGACGCTGGGCGCCGCCACCGTCTTCTCGGCCGGCCGCTTCTCCTCGCGCCGCTTGATGCGCAGTTTCTGCTGCGCCTCCTCGTGAGTGTCGAAGATGTCGACCTTCCAGTCGTTGAGGGCGATGTAAACCTCGTCCATCTCGTCGACGGAAGCGCTCTCGTCCAGAAAGGTCTCGATCTGGTCATGCAGCAGGTACTGCTGCTTGCCGGATAGCGCCTTCAAGTCCTGGAGCCGATCCACCTTCTCGCGCTTCATCCCTGGGACTCTCCTTTGTCGGTGTCGCGATTGCTAGGAAACCGAACTCTGGCTTCGTTGATGAAGTTTTGATGCGAGATCCCGCCGTTCGGCCACCAGCCGATCCAGCGAGGTATCCCGCGACTGTTCCGCCTCACGAATGGCACGGTCGAGGATCTGGATCGCCGCTCGCAGCCGGCGCTCCTCCAGACGCTCGATTAGCCCCCGAGCCGTTCGCTGCTGTTCCTCCAGCGACACGGCGTCTTCCACCGGATGAATGGCCAGGATCCCCCGAACGAGGGGATGCTCGCCGATCAGCCGGTCCCGCTCTTCCCCCAAGGGAGGCTGCCCCGCCTCGATCCAGGGGCCCAGAATCTCCCGAAGTTCAGCCGTGGCGAAGCAGGCGATCCCACCCGCTTCGACAATGGCCCTCAGCGCCCCTTCCTCCGTCAGCGCCCGCGCTGCCAATTCCCGCTCTGCCGGGTCGATCTTCTCGGCCGGCACCGTCGAGCGCGGGGTACCACTCTCTCCCTCTGCCGTGGCCGCGCCTGGCGCCGCGCCGGGTTCCTTCGCGGCGCCCCGGTCCGGGCCGCCTTCGCCAGAGCGCGCCGCCCGCGGACTCTTCAGTCCCGCGCCCGGCGTGCCCTTTGCCGCCGCTTCCAAGAGGACACCCTCTTCCAGCCCGAAGGCCTCCGCCCCTCGCCGCACCAGAAGCCGGCGGCGGATCGGATCCTCCACGCGCTGCAAGAGCCCCACGAATCGTCGTACCCGCGCTTCCAGCGATGGGTCCGTCCCCGCCGGTCCGCCGCCGATCGTCGCCTCCGCCAGGAAGCCCGGCACGTCGCGCGCCACCGCCAGCAGGGTCGCGAAGGCATCGCGGGACGACTTCGCCAGGAACGAGTCCGGATCCTCCCCCGAGGGGAGGAGCAGGACGCGCACCGCCAACCCCGCGCCCAAGAGCGGGTCAAGCCCGCGATCGGCCGCGCGCACGCCGGCCGCGTCGCCGTCGTACACCAGCACCACCTCCACCTCGAACCGCGCCAGCGCCCGCGCGTGCTCCGGGGTGAGTGCGGTACCGCACGTCGCCACCGAATTGGTGAAGCCCGCCGCGTGGAGCCGAAGGACGTCCAGGTAGCCCTCGGCCACCAAGATCACCTTTCGCTCCCGAATGGCCGACCGCGCCTGCGGCAGCCCGAAGAGCAGGCTCCCTTTCCGAAAGACCGCCGATTCGGACGAGTTCAGATACTTCGGTTGATCCTCCGGGACGATCGCGCGGGCGCCGAAGCCAGCCGTCTTCCCCGGCGCTGTCTCCACCGGGAAGATGACCCGGTTCCGAAATCGGTCGTAATGCGACCCGTCGCCTCTGCGGATCGTGAGTCCCGCCTCCTCCAGCGTCTTCGCGGGAAGGAGCTTCCCCAGCGAAGTCGCCAGCGCATCCCACTGATCGGGCGCCCACCCGACGTGAAAGTCGTCGAGGATGGGGCCCGCGAATCCGCGCCCCGCGAGATAGTCCCGCGCCTTCTGGCCGGCCTCCGAGCGAAAGGAAGCCTGAAAGAAGTCGCTCGCCAGCGCGTTCGCCTGAATCAACCGGTCTCGGACTGCCGCGCCGGGACCGCGCTCCCCCTTCGGAAGCTCGATCCCCGCGCGCTCGGCCAGAATCCCCAGCGCCTCCGGAAAGGTGACCTTGTCGGTCTCCATCAGGAACGCGAAGACGTCGCCGCCCTTGCTGCACCCGAAGCAGTGCCAGATCTGGCGCTCCGGGTTCACCGTGAACGAGGGCGTCTTCTCGTTGTGAAACGGACAGAGCCCGCTCCATCGCGTCCCGACGCGCCGCAGCCTCACCTTCTCGCCGATCAGCTGGACAATGTCGGTGGCGCCGCGAACGGCCTCTTTCGCCTCCTCGGCGCCGGGCAGGTTCATGGCGTTCCTACGATAGCGTCACGACCGTGACGCCCGTGCCCCCTTCCCGGATCTCCCCGAGGCGAAACTCCTTCACCAGCGAATTCCGCGACAGGAATCGCTTCAGCTGATCGCGCAGGATCCCCTTCCCCTTGCCGTGGATGATTCTCGCCGTCTGGTGTCCGCTCATGGCCGCGTCCTCGATGAACCGTTCCACCGCTCGAACCGCGTCGTCGGCCTCGAATCCGCGTACGTCGATCTCGGTGCCGATCTCCTCGACATCGTGTCTTTCCTCACCGGATGCGCCGCGCAGAGGCGGCTTCTCGGCGGGTCCCCCGGCCCGGCGCAATTGCGCCATCGGGAGAACCGCCGTCGCGCCGCCGATCTTCACACGGACCCGGCCGTCGGCGTCGGGCAAGGTGAGAATCACGCCGGCCGCGTTCAGGGCCGGAATCGAGACATGGTCCCCGGGCGCCGCGGCGTGAACGGGCGGTCCCATCTGCATCGTGGGGCGCTCCGTTTCGGATTCGATGGCTTCCTCGATGGAGCGGGCCGCGCCGCGCACCTCGCGCAGCGTCTCGTGGCTCGCCTTCCCCTCCGTCCGGAGCCGCTTCCGATACTCGTCGATCTGCCGCTCCAGGGTGCGCAGGAGTTCGCGCCGCGCTTCCAGTTCGGTTTGCTTCCGTTCCTTCCGCTCCGCGTCCAGTCGATCGCGCGCCGTCTTCAGTTCACCCTCGCGCTGCGCGAGCGTCATCCGCGTGCGCGCGAGTTCCACGCGCTCCGCTTCGGCCTCTTTCCGAAGGCGGCCAAGCTCCTCGATCAGGCGGTTGAGATCCTGCTCCCCCTTCGGGAGGAGCGTGCGCGCCCGAGCCAGAACCGATTCGTCCATCCCGAAACGCTCCGCCACCTGGAGAGCGCGGCTGCCGCCGGGAATTCCCACCACGAGCCGGAACAACGAACGAAGCGCCTCCTCGTCGAAGGCCATGGAGGCGTTTCGCACGCCGTCCGCATCGTGCGCAAACGTCTTCAGGCTTCCGAAGTGGGTCGTGGCGACGCAAAGCGCCCCGCGATCGCGAATCGATTCCAGAATGGCCCGCCCCAGCGCCGCGCCTTCGGCCGGATCGGTCCCGGAACCGAGTTCGTCGAGAAGCACGAGACTCCGCGACGTGGCCAGCCTCACCGCCTCGCCGAGCCGGCGCAGATGTGACAGAAACGTGCTGACGTCGTCCTGCAGCGACTGCTCATCCCCGATATCGCAGAGCAGCCGGTCGAACCACGGGACCCGCGTACCCGACGAGGCCGGAATCGGAAGACCCGCCATTGCCAGAAGCGCCAGGAGCCCGACCGTCTTCATGGCGACCGTCTTCCCGCCCATGTTCGGACCGGTCACGAGAACCACGCGATCGCGGACGTCGAGCTTCAGGTCGAGCGCCACCGGCGGGCCCATCTCGCCGCGGCGATGCCGCTCGACCAGAATCGGATGGCGAGCCGCGCGAAACTCCAGCACGCGTTCCTCATCGTCCGACAACTCAGGCAACGCCGCGCCCGACTCCCGCGCCCACGCCACGACCGCCTCGGCCGCATCGAGCCTTGCCAGGATCTCAAAGTTCCGTTCGAGGGCCGGATGGTCTCGGTGCGCGCGAAGCGACAGCTCACGCAAGATCCGCTCGAGTTCCCGCATCTCGTCGATCTCGAGATCGGCGAGTTCTTCGTTCGCCTCGGCGACGTCGCGCGGCTCCACGAACACGCTCGCGCCGGATCCGGAATGACCCAGCACGTGGCCCGGCACCGATCGGCGACTTCCGCTCGGCACGGAAACGACGTAGCGCCCCTCCCGAAGCGTCACGAAACTCTCGGCCAACCCCAGCGATCGAAGCACCGACTCCAGGCGGTTCGCGATCCGCTCCCGGAGCGCGCGGATGGAGCGGCGCACGCGCGAGAGTTCCGCGGTCGCGTCGTCCTTCACCGTTCCCGAAGAATCGATGGCGCGAACCAGGTCGCGTCGCAATCCCTCGAGCGGATCGAGTCCGTCGAGCAACCGCCCGAGTCCGTCGTAACCTTTGCCGCCCCGTCCACGCCAGGCCGCGACGAGGCCCGTCTGCTCCAGCAGCGTGGCGATCGACCAGAGTTCCTCGCCTCGAAGCGTCGCACCCTCGTGGCGAAGCCGCCCCAGGAGCGGCCGCAGGTCGGGCGGCGCGATGGTCGGAGGCGGGTCCGCGACGGCGTGCGCGGCCAAGAGATCGGCGTAGATGATCTGTTCGTGCTGCGCCTGCTCGACCCGCTCGAGCGGGCGAAGCGCGCGCACGTGATCGCCTCCCGGCGTGGAACGGCAACGGCCCGCGATGGCGTCGAGTGCGACCTGAAACTCGAGGACGCTTTCGGCGTGTTCGCGGGCGCCGTCCCGGCCGGGCGCGTCGAAGCGCTCAGATCGGTGGCGCGATAGTCTGTCGATAATGGCGATCGTTCCGGAGGTGAGGGGCCGAGCCGGTCACCGGCCCGGGAGACGAACGGGAAACCGGCTCAGGCCGGTTTCCCGTCGGGTTTGCCACTCGGCGAAGCCGGCCCTAGTCGGCCACCTTCATCCGAGCCATCATCTTTCTCTTAGCGGCATTAAGCTTCCGCTTTTTCCGCTCGCTCGGTTTCTCGAAGTGCTGATGACGCCGCAGATCCGCGAGAACTCCTGCCTTCTCGCATTTCTTCTTGAACCGGCGGAGGGCACTCTCGAAGGACTCGCCTTCTTTGACCCTGATGCCGGGCATCCTGTGTATCGCCTCCTCACGTGGGTTTGACGTGAAATGCAGGCGGCC
This sequence comes from Candidatus Eiseniibacteriota bacterium, assembly GCA_031397435.1. Taxonomy (GTDB): domain Bacteria; phylum Eisenbacteria; class RBG-16-71-46; order SZUA-252; family SZUA-252; genus SZUA-252. The sequence continues at coordinate 7,720 of JANNMC010000091.1, read as the reverse complement.
CACGTAAGTGGGCAGCATTCGCCTAACGCTAAGGAAGATACTCGCGGGGTGGCCATTTGTCAAATGGCCCGCAATTATTTGCAGAATAAAGCGTTACGCGTCATCGAGAGAATGGCGATGGAGGCTGTTTCTGTGGTTAACCGGCTGGGACCAAGGGAGATCGGCTGAAATTCAGCCGCCCGGAGCGCTGCCTCCTCCCCCTCGTCGAATCCGCCGGGGGGTCCCACCGCGAGGGTAACCGAAGGCGACGGCGGATCCGCGGCAAGGCGCAGCTCGGCCGCTCCGGAGGTGTCCGCCACGAAGCACTGGCCTGCCCGGACCACTTCGATGGCCGCCATGAGGGAGGGGGTCGTGCCGAGAGTCGGAAGCATCGACCGCAGCGATTGCTTCACGCCGGCGATCGCGATTCGTTCCAGCCGTTCCAACTTCGGGGCTCCGAGTTCGTCGCGACCGCTTCGCCGACAGGCGACGAAGACGATGGAGGCGACGCCGAGCGGGACCGCGTGTTCGACGATCACTTCCGCCGCGCGACTGTCGGGAAGCCCCACGAGGAGATCGATTCCCCGGGGGAGTTCCCCCGCGCCCTCCTCGCGTTCCACGATCTCGGCGCGCGCCTCGCCGTGGTGGTCCTCGACCAGGCGGCAGTGATAACGGGTTCCCGCACCATCGGTGGCGTCGAACGTGGTGCCCGGTTCCGCGCGGAAGACGCGAAGAAGATGGCGCGACTCATCGGGATCGAGGGAGAGCCGGCTTCCCGCGATTCGCGTCTCGTCGACCCAGAAGAGGGAATCCGGACGGCGCATTCCGCGCACTCGCCGCTCAGTGGCCGTCGCCCTCGGCATCGGGGCGCCGAGGAGGAGGCGTCTTCGATTCGGGCAGCGTATCGAGTTCGTGCAGAAGCTTCTTCGCCTTGTCGGAAAGTTTCGAGGGCACCGACACCACGAGCCGAACCAGGAGGTCGCCCGCGCCCGATCGCTGCAGGCTCTTCATTCCCTTCCCGCGCAGGCGAAGGAGTTTGCCGCTCGGCGCTCCCGCCGGGACATCGATCGCGGCACGGCCGCCGCCGAGGATCGGCACCTCGACTTTTCCGCCGAGTGCCGCGCGCGCCATGCTTATCGGAACTTCGACGATCAAGTCGTCGCCGTCGCGGAGGAAGAGCGGATGCTCCGCCTCTTCGATGTGGGCGATGAGGTCGCCGGCTGGCCCTCCGCGGGGACCGGAGTCGCCCATGCCGGAGAGCGGCAGGTAATTGCCGCTCGAGACGCCGGCGGGCACCTTGATGGAGATTTCCGACTGCTGGCGAACACGGCCCTCTCCCGAACAGGTGGTGCAGGGAGCGTCGATGATGCTCCCCTCACCGCGGCAGCGCTCGCACGTCATGACACTCATCACCTGCCCGAAGATGGAGCGCTGCATGGTCCGGACCTGACCCGCGCCGCGGCAGACCGTGCAGGTCTTCTTCCCCGAGCCGCTCTTCGCCCCGCTCCCGGCGCAGGTCGCGCAGGGACGCATGTGGCGCACCTTGACCCGCTTCTCCACCCCGGACGTGATCTCCTCCAGCGTGAGGCGGAGCCGAAGTTCGAGCGTGCTGCCGCGCCGCTCGCGGCCGCCTCGCCCGGTGGCATCACCCTCGAACATGTCGCCGAGGCCCCCGCCGAAGCCGCCGAAGTCGCGCATGAAGGCCCGAAGCGCGTCGGAAAGATCGAATCCCTGATAGCCTTCGAAGCCGCCGCCGCTGGGAGCTCCCGCGGGGGCATGGCCGAAGCGGTCGTAGCGAGCGCGTTTCTCCTGGTCGCTCAGTACGTCGTACGCCTCGGCGACCTCCTTGAAACGCTCCTCGGCCTTCTTGTCGCCGGGATTCTTGTCGGGATGGAATTGGAGCGCCAGTTTCCGGTAGGTCTTCTTCAACTCCTCGGCGCTGGCGCCGCGCTCGGCTCCCAGCACTTCATAGTAGTCGCGCTTCGCGCTCACAGACCGCCTCCCGCCTCGGAGGAGGCATCGAGTTCCGCGGCGACGACGACCTTCGCGTGGCGTAGGACGCGTTCGCGGTAGCGGTATCCGGGCACGGCAACTTCGACGATCGTGCCCGGCTCGGCGCCGGGGATCGGGAGTTGCGCGATGGCATCGTGCAGCTCCGGATCGAATCGCTCGCCCTGGGGGCGGATCGGCTCGAGCCCTTCTTTGCTCAGGATCTTCGCGAGGCGGTCGTGAACCAGCGCCACGCCGGCACGGATCGGATCGTCCCCCACGGGAAGCGCACGGAGGGTGCGTTCGAAATCGTCGAGCACCGGGAGGAGTTCGCGAAGAAACGGCTCCGCGGCGAAGCGGAGCGCCGACTCGGCCTCCAGTTTCCTACGGCGATTCACGTTCTGCAATTCCGCGAGCGCGCGGAGCAGTTCATCCTCCCTGGAGCGAAGGCGGCTCAGTTCGTCTGGCGTCTCCCCACCGGCCTCCGCCGGGGACGGGCCCGGAGTCGGTGCCGCATCTCCGGACGCTTCGTGGGACGGCGTCCCTCCCTTACCCTCGGGCGGCGCGTCCGGCGAGCCGTGGTGCTTCTTCTTCACGAATCCCTCCCCGGTCCCAGCCGCTCTCCGACATACGAGAGGAGCGCCACGATTCGCCGGTATGGCATTCGAACGGGACCCATCAGGCCGATCACCGCGCGCGACGGTCCGATCGCGACCGCCATGCCGACGATGGAGCACGACTGAATGGCGGCCGGGGCGTGCTCATGGCCGATCGAGACTCGCGGCAGATAGGCTGCCGCGAACGCTTCCAGCGCGCGCGCCAGCGGCTCACGTTCGGCGAGCACCGTGACGAGCGGGCGGAGCGTGTCGGGCGTCTGAAATTCGGGTTGCGCGGCAATGTGCTCGGCGCCCCCGAGGCGAACCGCCGGCTGCTCCATGCCGGCGACGAGCCGCGCGGCGAGGTGTAGCGCCGGCTCGAGGATGGCCGCGTGCTCCGGCCGAGCCTCCGTCCGCGCACGCGCCGCGAGCGCGTCGAGTCCCGCCACGCCTGCAACGGGGAGGGAGGCGCGAACCCACGACTCGGCGCCGCGGAGCGTGTTCGTCTCTACCGGGCTTGCCGGCCGCCAGGTTGTCGTGCCAAGCGGCCCACCCTCGATACCCACGGCCACCAGCAGTTCTCCCCCCTCGAGCCCGACGAGTTCGAAGCGGTGGACGCGGGAGGAATCTCGCGGGCGCACCGAAACCACGGCAAGCTGGCGAGCGGCATGCGCCAGCGCGGGCGGCAATCGTTCGTCGAGCGCTCCCGCAAGGGTCGCCTCTTCGAGCGCTTCGTCGAGCGCGCGGCGCGTGGCCGGCGTGAGCGATTCGGGCCGCATGAGGTGATCCACGTAATAGCGATAGCCCAGTTCCGTCGGGACGCGTCCGGCCGACGTGTGCGGATGGGAGAGCAGACCGAGCTCCTCCAGTTGCTGCATGGCGTTACGGATCGTCGCCGGCGAAATGCTCAGATGGTAGGCGGCGCGCACGTACTGGGATCCTACCGGCTCGCCGCTGGAGACGTGGCATTCCACGACGAACGTGAGAATGCGGCGTAGCCGTTCGTCCAGGATGTCGGGGGATGGCGGGGTCATGAGCGTCTCGTTCAGTCCTTGGGGTCAGCGTCGGAACCTGGCACTCGAAACCCTACAGTGCTAATCAGTGCCGACGCTACCAGGGGGGATGGGGGGTGTCAAGCCAGGGCCTCCCCGGTGCTTCCCCCAATCCGGACGAAGAGTTCGGACGCAATCTCATGAGAGGTCAGGAGACCGCGGGCCGTGGGTCTGACCCGGCCGGGAGGATCGATACGAAGTGCCCCCGCCTCAACGCCCCAGGCCACCCAGCCATCGGCGGCCGCGCCGGCCAGGGCACGAAGGCGGCTCCATCGCATTCCGCGATCGCGCCGTAGCGCCAGGAAGACCTCTTCCTCGGCCGCCCCGCGCGCGTCCAGCGTGACGACATCGTCCCGAGGGAGTCCCTCTTGCTCCACGCGTTCCAGGTAGCGCCGCGTGTCATGTTCGTTGGCCCAGCGGCGGCTCCCCTCGAAGGAGTGCGCCCCGGGGCCGAGACCGAGATAGGGACGGCGCATCCAGTACCCCTCGTTGTGGCGCGATTCGAAACCGGGGATCGCGTAGTTCGATACCTCGTAGTGACGGAATCCGCGAGCCAGGAGAAGGGAGTCGAGGAGCGCGTAGCGATCGGCGGCCTCGTCGTCCCCCGGAGGCGCCAGAGCCCCGCGCGCCACCTTCGCCGCGAAGGGGGTGTTGGGCTCGACCTGGAGGCTGTACGCCGAGAGGTGCGTCACCCCTCGCTCCACGATCTCCGTGACGCCGCGCGCGATTCCCTCCTCCGTCTCCCCCGGCACGGCCACGATGAGATCGGCCGAGATTCTGCCGAAGCCGGCACGCCGGGCCCGCTCGATCGCGTCGAGCGCCTTTTCCGCGCTGTGGATCCTCCCGAGCGACTTCAGCACCGCCGTTTCCAGCGATTGCACGCCAAGACTCAGCCGTCCCACGCCAGCCTCGAGCAGGATCTCCAGCTTCTCGTCGGTCAACCCTTCGGGGTTCGCCTCGACCGTCCACTCGCGGAGGGCCGAGAGGTCGAATGCCGCATGAAGCCACGCGAGAAATCGCCGGAGGGTCGCGGGGTCGAGCGCGGTGGGTGTGCCGCCGCCGACATAGAGCGTGACCGGGCGTGCCCACGGGCCATCGGCGGAGCGTGCCGCCTGCAACTCCCGGTCGAGCGCGGCCAGGAATCGCGCCGGCTCCGCGTGGTGGAGCGGCGCGGTGGCGAAGGCGCAGTACGGGCAGATGCTCCGGCAGTAGGGAATGTGGATGTAGAGGCCGAATGTCATGACGCGCTCCGCGCGCGGGAGGTCAGCGGACCGGATGGAGGAGCCGGCCCGGTCGCGGCATCCGGCGGTCGGCGTCCCACGACCAGTAGAGGATCATCGCCTGCCCCTTCACGAGGGTCCGCGGCAATCCGCCCCAGAAGCGGCTGTCGTGACTATTGTCCCGGTTGTCCCCCATCATGAACAGTTGGCCTTGCGGAACGACGTAGGGGCCGAAATTGTCGCGCGGGCTCGTCTCGCGCGGAAGGACACGCGGGTCCTTGTGGACGACGTACGACTCCTCCTGCGCCTGGCCGTCGACGTAGAGGACCTTGTCGCGGAGTTCCACCGTCTGTCCCCCGCTCGCCACGCAACGCTTGATGAAGTCTCGCGCGGGGTCGTCGGGGTAGCGGAAGACGATCACGTCGCCAGGCTTCGGTTCGCGAATCGCCGGGAAGCGGTGGTAAACCAGTTGATGACCCGCCGCGCCGACATCGATCTCCGAACCGTAGACCATCTTGTTCACGAAGAGGAAGTCGCCGATCTGAAGCGTTTCCTCCATGCTGCTCGTGGGGATCCGAAAGGCCTGGATGACGAGTCCGCGAATGACGACGGTGAGCACCACGGCCAGCACCAGCGCTTCCAGATACTCGCGGAGGGCCGACTTGGCCCGGGTACGCACGCGGGTCGTGGCCGTGGCGGCTTCAGCCATGCTGGCGGTTCGCGGACGGCGAGGCCGCCCTAGCGCTCCACCTTCAGGACGGCCAGGAAGGCCTCCTGAGGGACGCGGACCGTTCCAACCTGCTTCATGCGCTTCTTTCCCTCTTTCTGCTTCTCCAGCAGTTTCCGCTTCCGGCTGATGTCGCCGCCGTAGCACTTGGCGATGACGTTCTTCCGCAACGCGGATATCGTCTCCCGCGCCACGACCTGGTTCCCGATCGTCGCTTGGATGGCGATGGGGAACATCTGGCGCGGAATGAGCTCCTTCAGTTTCGCGGAGATGGTGCGGCCCCAGTCGTGCGACTTCTCGCGGTGAACGATCATGGAGAGAGCATCCACTGGCTCGCCGTTAAGGAGAAGGTCCATCTTCACGAGTTCGGCCTGTCTGAATCCGGACAGCTCGTAGTCGAGCGAGGCGTAGCCGCGGCTGATCGACTTGAGCCGATCGTAGAAATCGAGCACGATCTCCGCCAGCGGAATCTCATACGCCAGATGCGCCCGCTCGGGACTCGGGTATTCCATCCCCGTGAAGATGCCGCGCCGGCCCTGGACCAGCTCCATGATGTTCCCAACGTACTCGGTCGGGACGACGATCTGCACGGTCACGAACGGTTCCTCGATCGTCTCGATCAGATTCGCCGGAGGCATGAGCGCCGGGTTGTCCACCATCAGGAGGTCGCCGTTCGTCTTCAGCACGTGGTACTCGACACTGGGTACCGTGGCGATGAGATCGAGGCCGTATTCGCGCGAGAGGCGCTCCTGCACGATTTCGAGATGGAGCAGCCCCAGGAATCCGCATCGAAAGCCGAAGCCGAGCGCGAGCGAAGTCTCCGGTTCGTAGGTCAGCGACGCATCGTTCAGCTGTAGCTTCTCCAGCGACTCCTTCAAATCCACGTACGCCTCGGCCTCGATCGGATAGAGGCCCGAGAAGACCATCGGCTTCACCGGCCGGTACCCCGGGAGCGCCTCGGGAGTTTCATCGTCGGCCGAGGTGATCGTGTCGCCCACGCGCGCGTCCGACACGACCTTCACGTTGGCGATCACGTAGCCCACGTCTCCCGACACGAGTTCCTCCTGCGCCTCGTACCCGAGCCGAAGGACGCCAACCTCGAGCACCTCGTAGGATCGCTCGGTGGAGTGAAACCGGATGTGGTCTCCGGCCCGGATCTTTCCGCGCATGAGCCGGACGTTGACGATGACACCGCGGTATTGATCGAAGACGGAATCGAAGATGAGCGCTTGGAGCGTTCCATCGCCCCGGTCCGGAGGCGGAGGAATGCGCGCCACGATCGCCTCGAGCACGGCGCCGACGTTCTTCCCCTCCTTCGCCGACACGCGAACGCAGTCCTCCGGCTCGACGTGGAGGAGTTGCGCGGTCTCGAGGGAGACCTCGTCCGGCATGGCGGCGGGGAGATCGACCTTGTTGATCACCGGAACGATCGTCAATTTCTGTTCCAGCGCCAGATAGAGATTGGAGATCGTCTGCGCCTCCACGCCCTGGGAAGCGTCCACGACCAGAATCGCCCCTTCGCACGCCGCGAGACTCCGGGAGACTTCGTACGTGAAGTCGACGTGGCCCGGCGTGTCGATCAGGTTCAGCGTGTAGTCCTCGCCGTTTGCCGCACGGTAGCGCATGGCGATGGCGTGCGACTTGATCGTGATGCCCTTCTCGCGCTCCAGGTCCATGTTGTCGAGGACCTGCGCCTTCATCTTCGACTTCGGGATCGTGTCGGTCAGCTCGAGCAGACGGTCGGCGAGCGTCGATTTCCCATGATCGATGTGGGCGATGATGCAGAAGTTTCGGATGTGGTCGCGGTGGCTCATGCGTGGTGGCTCAGAATCTCATCCTAAGGGAAAGAGTGACGCGCCGGGCGCCCCGGGAGTCCGACCGCTCGTCGGCCGGTCCGAACTCCGCATCGAAGTTGAGAAAGTGGGCATCCACGTATGCGTCGGCCATCTGCAGCAGATGCGCGGCGGCGGTCCACCAAATCCAGTCGGTCTTTCGATTCCGATGATCGATCTCCTCGGCCTGGGCCGCCAGGAGCTCCCCCGGGGTGGCCGCCGCGACCTGCCTGTCGATCGCGTCGTTCTCCCGCTTGAGTTCCTGGAAGATCTTGTACGTGAGAACCCCTCGCCCGCGAGGACGACCACGGCTTTGAGCGGCTGC
>JANNMC010000054.1:0-1017 GCA_031397435.1 Candidatus Eiseniibacteriota bacterium | reverse complement strand
CCGTCGGTCCCCGGCGATCCGCGGGGTGCGCCGCGAGCCAGTCGCGGAGTTGGGTGGCATCCCGATCCAGCTGGGTGATCCGCTGCGCCGCCTTCGCCGCCAGCTTCGGCTCCGTCGGCAGGGCATCCGCCGCGCGATGGCGCTGCACCATGACGGTCGTCGCCGCCTCGAGCTTCGTCGCCTGCCGCGCGTAGTCGGCCCGCGTGCCACTGCGCTGCTTCGACGCATTGCTCGGCAGCTTCACGCCGTCGATCGCGAACATCTCGCGCCCGATCAAGCCCTGCCTATCGCAAATCGCCACGACTGCCGCAAAGACGTGTGCGATGGCCTCGCCCAGCGTGCTCACGAAGTGGGCGATCGTCGTGAAGTGCGGCCGCGTATCCCCCGAGAGCGCGATGAACGTCACGTGCTCGCGACACGCCCGTTCGATGCCGCGGCTGCTCACGATGCCCTGCGAATAGGCGAAGAGCACCACTTTCAGCAACATCGCCGGCGGATAGGCCGTAGCGCCTGTCTCGTCGTTCCGAAACCGCGCATCGAAGGGCGACAGATCGACGGCGTGGTCCAGGAGATGGTTCAGCGCGTGCTCGAACGTGCCGGGGAGCAGCTGCTGGGCCAGATCGATCGCCAGAAACCGCGGGTTGGTGTCGATGTGTTTGTAGCGAGCCATGGGCGAGGCGAGAGGAGGCGAGGAGATGCCGCGGCCGCGGCGATCATCTTCCGCGTATTCCTTGCATCAAGCGTGCCGCCGCGCCAAAATCCTCCGAGAGGTTTTTCTACACCCTCGTTAGCCTGACGAAACTGGCATCCGAGTGGGGCAATGAACGAGCGCTGGACCTGGACCTTTGTTGACGGCGATGTCGCTGGTGACGGCGAGCTCTGGCTCGCGCACCACGAACAGCTCACGGGCTGGATTGACGCGGTCGACCACGAGGACAAAAAGGTGCGCCGGATCATGGTTGCGACGGATGCCTTCGTCCGCCGATCGATCGCGGGGATCGGTACCGAATCGAAGTG
>JANNMC010000003.1:0-1401 GCA_031397435.1 Candidatus Eiseniibacteriota bacterium | reverse complement strand
AGCCTCCAGACAAAGGGATAATAGTGCTACTAAACTCATCAATCAATCGAGGTGAACCATTTTTGGATGTCAGCATCGTTTCTTCAGATAGATTGAAATCTCCCAAGTTTCCGCGCACGCCAGCCACGAAATCCTTCTTGTCGACTCGCTCGAGCAGCAACTCGGCAAAGCGCGCGAGGTTCGGGTTGGCTTGTTGCCGGAGCACATCCTCGAGTTCGTTCTCCTTCACGCCGAGGTCGTAGAGGCGCTGCGTGAAGACCTCGACGTGACGCGCTTCGTCGAGCGTCTGCGTCGCGAGGAAGCGCTTGCTGGCTTCGTCGGGCGCGGCATTGATCAGGCCCGAGGATGCGGCCAACGCGCAGCGCTCGCCCACGACCAGCTGCACGGTGGTGCCGATCGCCTCAGCCCGCAGCAGCGGATCCGTGATCACGAACTCCGGCTCGCGCGCGCCTGCCGCGTGTCCGTAGCTCGTGTTCGTGAGATACCCCTGCGGACAGGATTCGAGCCAATACTGGATGTCGTAGCCCTTCAGGAAATCGCTCATGCCAAGCCTCCTCGTGGACGCGAGGCTTTTCCTACGCAACTCCCGTGCCGCTTGCGCGCGCGCCCCAGCGCAGCGCTCGCATCGTCGTAACAAGCTCCGCGGCCCGAGGAGCAAGGCGCGCGGCCCCACGCTGTGGCGCGCTGCGCCTGCCATGCGCCCCTAACCGCGCGCTGCGCTGCGTTTCTCGCAAGGCACGCTGCGTGCAAGATGCCGAGCCACCAGCTCGAGAAGGAGGGGAGTTCCATGCCCGCGAAGAGTGCACTCAGCCAGACAGCGCAGCAGCAGGCCGAGCACTTCGACGTGCTGATCGTCGGCGCGGGAATCTCCGGAGTTGGCGCGGCCTACCACCTCACGAAGCAGTGCCCCGGCACGAGCTTCGTCGTGCTCGAAGGGCTCGAGAGCTTCGGCGGCACCTGGCTGATGCATCGCTACCCGGGCATCCGCTCCGACAGCGATCTCTACACCTTCGGCTACCGCTTCAAGCCGTGGACGGGCGCGCCGATCGCGACCGCCGAAGAAATTCGCCGCTACATGGGCGAAGTGATCGAGGAGAACGACCTCGGGCGGCACATCCGTTACGGGCACAAGATCTCGTCCGCGCGCTGGTCGAGCCAAGACAAGCGCTGGACGCTCGATGGCACGCGCACCGACACCGGCGAGAAAGTCCGCTTCACCGCCAACTTCCTGTGGATGTGTCAGGGCTACTACCGGCACGCCGAGGGCTACACGCCTGAGTGGCAGGGCGTGGAAGACTACGAGGGTCAGATCGTTCATCCGCAGACGTGGCCGGAAGATCTGGACTATCGCGGCAAGAACGTCGTCGTGATCGGTTCCGGCGCCACGGCGGCGACACTCGT
>JANNMC010000013.1:0-2052 GCA_031397435.1 Candidatus Eiseniibacteriota bacterium | reverse complement strand
CGCCGTACGTCGCGACCTCACGCGAAATGGGACCACGCGCGCCTGGGGCGCCGAGATCGCCTACGACGCGCGGGAGCACGACCGCGGCATGCTCGACGCGCGACTTCATGCGTCGCTCCTCTCGCGCCGGGGGAGCGCACGCGTCGATCTCGAGTCGGCGCACGAGCGGGCCACGGGGGAGGATCTCCTGCTGCCGGAGCGGGACCGTATCTTCAATGACGTCTTGGTGCTCCCGAAGCCAGTTCGCTACACGGCGTCGGGCGATCCGACGCTTCGGCCGCGGCGGCTGAACGGCGCCGTCGCGTCGGCGCACTGGCATCCCGCGGGGCGAATGGAGCTTTCCGCGTCCGGATCGGCGCGCCACATCGCGGACGATTTCGGCTGGGACCTTTCCCGTGTCGAGACGGCCGACTCCATTTTCGTGGAGGATCGCGCCATGCGGCGCGGATCGGGCTGGACGAGCCATGCCTCGCTGGGCGCCGCCGCGTCGTGGCGGTCGGTCAGCCTGCGCGCGCTCGGCTGGATGCGCGGCGGGTCGTCGCGCCTTTCGTCACGCGGCGGAGCGCTACCGCGTGCGGGGCTCGATGCCTCGCTCGACGGCGCGGTGACTCTCTTCCGTGGAGATCTACCGCTCCGCTTCGGCGTTGAAGCGCACGTCACCGGCCGGCGCGCTGCGCCGATCCGGGCCGACGCGAAGGCGGTTTTTGCCGCCTCCATCCGTGCCGACTTCACGGAAGCGGGGCTCTTCCTGCGACTCGACGACCTCTTCGACCGCCGTCCCCCCAGCGGGCTCTACGAAATCGCGACCGACACGGGAGTCCCGACCGCGGGACGCCGCTTTCGCTTTGGGGTGGTCTGGCATCTTCTCGACTGACGCGGCGAGAGGAGGGGGGCGCGATGGGCGGGCGTGAATTCCGGGCCACACTTCTCTTCGTTCTGATCTCGCTCGTGGTGGGCGCCGGCTACCGATCGTGGATCGGACCCGAGGGGCCGACCTTCGTGGAGCGCCTCCGTCGGATGGAGGAGGCGTCCGCGCTCCAGGGCGAGGCTGCGGGAGCAGGTCCTCACCTCGCGTCGTCCCGTTCCGAGGTGGAGCCAGGTCCGCGGCAATCGAATCCGCGGGTGGGGAAGGCGCGCGAGCGAACCGCCGCCGCCGTGCTCGGGCGGCTCGATCCTGATCGCGCTTCGACGGCCGACTGGGAACGACTGCCCGGAATCGGGCCGTCTCTGGCGGCTCGAATCGTGGCCGACCGGGACTCGAGGGGTGCGTTCGGAGGACCCGAGGGGCTCCTCCGGGTGCGCGGAATCGGCCCCAAAACCCTCGATCGCATCCGTCCCTTCCTTCGCCCGGCGCCGGTCGATTCGGTGTCGCCGTCCGCAAACTGACCAGCGCGTTCTGCAACACGGCGTGCCGCCTGCACGCCGGTCATGCCCTCCGGCTCGATCGAGCCAGCCGCTAAGTTCCTTCCCCGCCGTCACGTAGCCTCACCTCGTCGTCCCCTCGCCCTTCCCGGGGCGGATGGCACCGGACTTGCGGAAATGGGTCCCGCCACACCCGCGCCCCACGGTGCGGGTCCTACCTTTCATGCCATCGAAATGCTCGGGGGACGGATCGTGCAGCAGGACAATATCGGTCTCAAGCTTCTCGAGGCGCGCCTCATCACGCCCGAGTCGCTTCAGAAGGCTCAGCTGCAGGTGAAGACCGGGGGCGGCAACATCACCGCCGCCCTCATCAAGGTTGGCGCGCTCGCCGAGCAGGATCTGACCAAATTCCTGGGCGATCTCTACGGAGTCCCCCCGATCGATCTCTCGAATTTCGTTCCCGATCCCACGGTCGTGAAGCTCCTGCCGTCGGATGTCGCGAACAAGTTCCAGGTCGTTCCCATCTCTAGGGCCGGGCGCAAGCTCCAGGTCGCCATGGCCAATCCGGCCAACATCTTCGCGATCGACGACATCAAGTTCATCACCGGCTACGAAGTCGAGCCGCACGTCGCGAGCGAGGCCGCGCTCAAGCGCGCGATCGACCGCGCATACGACTCGGCCGGCACGATG
>JANNMC010000011.1:0-3924 GCA_031397435.1 Candidatus Eiseniibacteriota bacterium | reverse complement strand
GCAAGATCGCCACGTACCAGTCCAGCATTTGACCCGCAACCTCGGAAATCTCTCGCATGTGTGTCCCTCCTTTGCGTCGAAGCTACACGGGGCTCGCGGAGAAGACCCGCACGAAATTCGACTCGAGCCTTCGTGCCTCCGCGGTGAAGGGGTGGGCCGGTAAACCGCTACGCCTTCGTTCGTTGCACGAACCGTTCGGGGGTACGATTTGTAACATGCCTTCCGGGGTCGCGCCTGCTGGCGTTTGGAGTTCACGGAGAACGTGCGACATTCTGGCCAGCATGCCGGACGTCGATGTGCAGGCATCGCTCGCAGCGTTGGCCGAACTTGGCGGCACCTGCGATTGCACGATCACGTTCGATGTCACGGCCACGGAACAGAGGCGCGCGTAGCGACCTGCCGCGAGCATTTCCGGTGGGCCCTCCCCGCACCCTGCCACTCACTGCCGGGCGTCGGTGCAGCGGATCTGGGACACGGCGCGGCCGTCGATTGGCTTGGGCGCCGTGAGGCCAAGGAGCCAGCAGGCCGTCGCGAAGGTGTCTTCGGTTCGGACGCGGAGCTCGGCGATCGAGGCGAGGTCGAAGCCGGCGCAGATGCCGGGCCCCGCGGCGATCCAGGGAATCGTGAGGCTTCGAGTGTCGTTCGCGCCGTGGGAGCGTCCCTGGCCGCCGTGGTCCGAGCTGACGAGGACGAAGGTGGAGTCGAGGACGCCGCGGGATTCGAGTGCGGCGAGGATGCGCCCGATGCAGCGGTCTGCCGTGGCGATCGCCTTGAGCTGCACCGGGGAGCCCCAGCCTTTCGAATGGCCGGCGGAATCAACTCCCGGGAGGTGGACGAAGAGCACCTGCGGCGGAGAGGCGGAAGCCGAGATCCACTGGAGGACCTCGTCCGTTACTTCATCGTCGGAGGCGGCGGTCTTGTCGGTGACAAAGGACCAGTCCAGCGACTTAGGCTCCGTGAGGCTCGTGAATTTTGATTTCCCGGCGGCGGCCGCGGTCGTGAGCCCCGCTGCGTGCGCGACGTCGAACAGGGTGGGCCACTTCGGGTAGATCGGGGTCGGGATATCGCGATTCCAGTCGACGCCGTGCTTCTTCGGCGGCACGCCCGTGAGCATGGAGACGTGGGATGGCAGCGTGACCGCGACGTCCGTGGTGCGCGCCCACATGGTGAAGGTGCCCCGCGCCATCAGGGCACGGAGGTTCGGGGCGTCAGCGCGGAGGAGCGCGTCGGGGCGAAGCCCGTCGATGCTGACGATGAGGGCTCGGGTATTCTTGGGAATCGGGCGGGTTGGGCCGGCTTCGGCCGCGCCCACTGCGAGGGAAGAGCCGAGCGAGAGAAAGAGAACGAAGGCTCTGGTGATCCTCTCGAAGCATGGTGTCATGGTTGCAGTTTCATGTGCGGGCCACGCACGAGGCAAGCCCGGATGGCCCAGGCGGCAAAAGTCGCGCCAGGTTCGCCCCTGAGCGCTAGAGGACGACCCCGCACGGAAGATTGAAAACTCTGGAACAACTTTGTATCTCGTTCCTCCCTGACCCGTGGTTCCCCTCTTGAATATCCCCTACCAAGAGCGCCGCGAGACCTGCTAGCCGCTTTACCCCCAACGACCTAGGAGATTCACGGAAGTCCTTCGGGCCGTGGCACCCTTCCTGCGTGGAGGACGTTGTGTACAAAGTTCATCGGAGGTGGCCGACATGGGCCCCTCTAGGCGGGTGTAACGGGGCCTTGCGGGCCCTACGGCACGCCGTTCATCGCGTTCGAATGGAATCGTTCGAAGCCATTGCCAGTACGGAAACTTGCAGAGGAGGAACTTCATGATGCGCAGGGGTAGACGATATACATGGATGATGGCACCGGTGCTAGCCGTCTTTCTTGCCGGATGCTGCGACGATAATCAGGTGCTCGGTGTGCGGGAAGGTGGTGCCGGCGGTCCAGGGGCCGTGCCGCTGGCCACCTCCGGGACGTTTGCCATTCTCGCTGGCTCCACGGTGACGAACACCGGTGCGACCGCGGTTACGGGAGATCTTGGAGTGAGTCCGGGGTCCGCCGTGGTTGGATTTCCGCCCGGAACGGTAAGTGGGGTGATCCACGTGAACGATACCGCGGCCGGACAAGCGCAGTCCGACTTGACGGTTGCGTACAATGACGCTGCGGGGCGGACGACGGGCGTCATCAGCGTGTCCGGCGATCTGACCGGTCTCACCATGACGCCGGGCCTCTACAAGTCGACGTCTTCGCTCGCCATCTCGGGCGCGCTTACGCTCAATGCCCTCGGTGACCCTTCCGCGAAATTCATTATCCAAATCGCGTCCACCCTCACGACCGGGCCCGGGAGTCAGGTCATCCTGAGCGGCGGCGCCCTGGCTTCCAATGTCATCTGGCAGGTTGGCACGTCGGCAACCCTTGGAACGAACTCTGACTTCAAGGGGACCATTCTGGCCGATCAGTCGATCACGTTGAACACCGGTGCGAATTTGAATGGCAGAGCAATGGCTCGAATCGGCGCGGTGACATTGGATACCAATGCCATCGTCATCCCATGAGGTCCGAACGACGTAGTGAACGGCCGCGCGGACGCGGCCCGGCCTCGAACAAGAAAGGGCAATCCATGCGAAGCATGATGTTGGCGCTTACCGCCGCACTACTACTGGTTGCGGCTCCGGTCCTTGCGGGCGGCGGCGAGAAGGGTGATTGGGAACTCGGAATCTATGCCGGTTACGGGTGGTTGGACGACTACGGATACTACCACCCGAAGAACGATCTGCTCTATGGCGGGCGGATCGGGTACTTCTTCACCCCGAAGTGGAACATGGAACTCTCCGCGCAGCGCCTTGGCACGGTGACGGATTTCGACCTGCTCGGTCAGTCGGACGTGGACGTGCGCGTCGATGGATACCGACTCAACCTCCTCTACAATTTCGGGGAGGGTAATCGGTTCCGGCCGTTCTTTACCGCGGGTCTCGGGAGGGAGAAGTTCAGTGTTCAGAATTTCGGCGAGTCCTGCGACATCGGGTGGAACGCCGGTGCGGGCTTCCGCTGGTTCATGTCGCCGCACTGGAACCTTCGTATGGACGGACGATACGTCAGCCCGAAGGTCGGCGATCCGATCGACGAATCACAGAAGAACATGGAATTGACTCTCGGCCTCGGTTGGGTCATCGGCGGTAGCAAGACCGAGCCGGCCGCGGAGCGTATCGAGACGCCGCCCGCGAATCTCGCGCCGACCGTGAGCTGCTCGAGCGAGCGGCCGGAGATCCTGCCAGGCGAGAGGGTGAACCTCCGGGCCACCGCGTCCGACCCCGAGGGCGACCCGATGACCTACACCTGGAGCGCTACTGCCGGTCGAGTAACCGGTACCGGCATGACGGCGACATTCGATTTCGCCGGCACGACGCCGCCGTCCAACGCCACGATCACGGTTAGCGTCGCCGACGGCCACGGCAACAACGCGTCGTGCGACACGGCGGTCCGCCTGCGCGAGCCGGCTCGGCAGGCTGAGGCGGTTTCCTGCATCGCAGGGGGGTTCTCGCGGAACGCTTCCCTCGTTGGCAACCTCGACAAGGCCTGCCTTGACGATGTCGCTCAGCGGCTCAACGCCGATCCGCGCGCACGCGTGATCATCATCGGTCACTCCGACAGCCGTGAGAGTTCGGCCGACGTCGCCCAGCGGCGTGCCGACGCGGTGATGGACTATTTGGTGAGGGAGCGGAGCATCGAAGGCTCGCGCATCAGCACCCGCTCGGCCGCAGCGACGGTGCCGCTTGGCAGCGGAACAGATGCAGCGGCGCAGGCGGGCAACCGTCGCGTCGAGGTATGGTTCGTGCCCGAAGGCGTGACCGCGCCAAACTAGGTTGGACCGGAGGCCGAATCATCGGCCTTCAGCATCTTTGGCTGACCGATCGGAGCGGGAGCGACTGGGCCCGCTCC
>JANNMC010000401.1:0-2228 GCA_031397435.1 Candidatus Eiseniibacteriota bacterium | reverse complement strand
GGCCGAGTTGCTGGCCAACCTGCCGGGGCAAAAACTCATCGACAAGCTCGCGGCTTCGCACGAAGCGTGAAGCGCGTGATTCGTGACGGCGCGCCGGGGCCACGCGCCCCGCGAAGCGGCGCGAAGACCCGCGCAGTTCCGCGCGCCGGTACGCACGGCATCTCTCCACGCGGCACGCAGCTTGCTCATGCAGTTCGCGTAAACCAGCGCGCAAGCGCGCACGGAGGCATCACCATGATCGCAATCGATCGCACGCGGGCTCTCGTTTTGTGGCAAGCACCTCGCGACTTCCTTTCGCCCGCCTCAATCCAGCGCCCGGCGCAATTTCACTCGGACCTGGGCAACGGACTGCACGAGGCGCTCAGCGCGATGCTCGCCGAGTGCTTCCCCCCGAACGGGCGACCTGGCGCCGTCTTCCTGTCCCTGACCGAGAGCCCCGACGCGTATGCGTTGCGCGCTGCGCTCCCCGCGGACGCCGCGCCGAGCCTCCAAGTCCAGTTCGTCGATGGGCAGCTCGCGATTCGCGGCGCCAGGCGCAGCTCGCACGGAGTCGAGCCGTTCTCGCACAGCCTGCGCTTGCCGCCGGACGCAGCCGCCGCCGAGGCGTCGAGCGAAGACGGCGTGCTCACGATCACGGTCGCGAGGAAGCCGGCGAACGGCCTCGCGCTGGCTGCTCACTAGGCACCCGTCACCGCAAAGGACGGATGCTCGATCGTCACGGGTAGAGCCGCAGGCAGCCGCGGGTCGCCTCGCGCCCGATCGACCAACGGTTGTTGGTGCCGTGAATCCCGCAGCTCGTGCGCCCGATCGTGAGCCAGGCGCGGCCGAGCGGGTTATCAGGTCCCGGCCCCACCGCTGGCGGCAGTTCCGGCTTCTCGGCGCGGATCGAGTCGGGCACATGCCAGGTCGGATCGAGACGTGGCCGCGGCCTGCGTCTCACGCAGAGCGACCTCTCAGGTACACGAACCAGTAGACACCGCCGACCAACGCGCCGCCGCCGATCACGTTGCCGAGCGCAACCGGCAACAGGTTCCGCACGAGAAAGCGCGCGACGCCGACCTGCTCGAAGTCCTGCGGACTCGCGCCGATCGCCGACCAGAACTCCGGCGGCGCGCCGTGCAGAATCATCAGGCCGATCGGCACGAAATAGAGGTTCGCGATGCAGTGCTCGAAGCCGGCCGCGACGAACGCGGCGATCGGCGGCACTACGCAGGCGATCCGGTCGGCGCTGCTGCGCGCGCTGAACGAGAGCCACACCGCCAGACACACGAGCGCGTTGCCGAGCACACCGAGCGCGACAGCCTGCGTGAAGTCGAAGCTCAGCCGATGTGCGGCGCCCGCGAGCGCGGCAGCACCCACGGCGCCGCCCCAGAACTGATACTGGCCGCTCGCGAACACCAGGAACGCTGTCGCCAGCGCGCCCACCGCGTTCCCTGCGAATGCAATCGCTCAGCTCTCGAGCAGGTGGCGCGTTCCCACGCGGCCGCTCACCCAAGCCATCACCATCAACGTGTTGCCCATGAAGAGTTCTGCGCCGCCAACACTCACGAGAATTAGGCCGACCGAGAACGCCAGGCCCGCGAGCAGGCGCGTCACGCCGATCGGGAGCGCGCTCGCGGCGCCGGCGATGACGGTGGTCGAGAAAACCGCGCCGATGGCAATGAACGCGCCCGCCAGCAGCGCCAGCGCGAACGTGCGACCGCGCGCTTGCTGCGCCTTCGCAACGCCGAGCTGCTCGGCCTTGGCGGCCATCTCAGCGGGCAGCAGCGCGCCGAGGGGTTCTTCGCGGCTCACGCTCGGGACCGTTCGCTGTTGGCGCTCTGGGTCGCCCGCCCCAACTCAGTCATTAGGGCTACCCAGAGCGCGGACTCTCTCATTCGCAATCGCGGGGCGCGAGCCCCTCGAGATCGGGCGCCTGCTTCCAGAAATCGTGCCGCTCGTCGTAGGAGCCGCCACGACGAAGCGCGCACGCGAAGCACAGCATGCGCTCCGCATCGATGGCGTAGGTCCGGTCGCGCGAGGCGTGAACATCGCTTCCGCACTCCGAGCAGGACTCGAACTCCTCTACCTCTGTGCGCCGCATGATTGTCACCTCCAGACCGAAGTCAGTGCACTCGGCGTGCCGAAGCCGAGAGCGAGCCAGCGCGAGTCCGGCGCTGTCGGTGCGGGGCGCTCTGGTCCGTTTCGCGCCGGATCGCCACAACTCCGCGGCGATTTCCGACGGAGCG
>JANNMC010000407.1:0-3368 GCA_031397435.1 Candidatus Eiseniibacteriota bacterium | reverse complement strand
GCTCGCGCTCGCCGGGATCCGCGCAGGCGTCTACGACGACACCTCGGGAGCAGCCTTTCTGGCGGCAATCTCTGTGGCCGCGCTCGCCGCAGCGGCTTTCGTCACAAACTCGGGCCTACGCCAAGCGCAGCAAGCGCGCCTCGCCGGGGAAGCCGCGCTCGCGGCGAGCGAAGACCGCTTCCGGAACATCGTCGAACGCGCGTCTGTCGGGATCGCGCAGCTCGCGATGGATGGACGCTGGCTCCAGGCCAACGCGAAGCTTTGCGAGATGCTCGGGTACACGCCGGCGGAACTGCGGTCCAAGACCTACGGCGAAGTGAGTCAGCCCGCGGATCTCACACTCGACATACAGAACTGGGAGCTTCTACGTCGCGGCGAGATTGACGACTACTCGATCGAGCGGCGCTTCGTCCACAAGCAAGGTGGAACGGTGCACGCCGACGTGCGGCTCGTACGAGATGCCCGCCCCGCCGGCGACGAGACGTCGTTCGTCGCAGTGATCCAGGACCTGACGGCCCGCAGGGCGGTCGAGAACACGCTTCGCGTGTACGAACGCGCGATCGCGGCGACTCAGAGCGGGATTGTCATCACGGACGCGCTTCAGCCCGATCATCCGATCGTGTCCGTCAACCCGGCCTTCGAACGGATCACGGGCTATGCCGCAGCCGAGGTACTCGGTAAGAACGCTCGGTTTCTGAACGCGCGGGCGCGCGTGCAGGTGGGCGTCGGCAATCTCCGCCGCGCGATCCACGCAGGCGCGAGCTGCTCGGTCATGCTCCGTAATCACCGCGCGAACGGCGATGGATTCTGGAACATGGTGTCCGTCGCACCGGTGCACGACGTGGCGGGGAAGGTGACCCATTTCGTGGGCGGCATGGTGGACGCGACCGAACAGGTGCAACTGCAAGCAGAGCGACAGGCGCTGCTGAAGGTCGCCGACGAGAGACGGCATGCGGCCGAAGCCGCCAACCAAACCAAGGACCGATTCCTGTCGGTGGTGTCGCACGAGCTGCGCTCGCCGATCAACGCGATCACCGCCTGGTAATCGCTGCTGCGTGACGAGGATGATCCGCAGGAACGAGCGCGCGCCCTCGACGCGATCGACTTTTCGCTGCGCGCTCAGACCCGGCTCGTCGACGACCTGCTCGACGCTTCTCGGCTCGGCACCGGCGCGCTCGGAATCGACTTCGCCGAGATCGACCTCGCCGCATTGACGCAGGCGATCTTCGAGCGCCAGCGGCAAGGCGCGCAGGAGAAGAACATCTCGCTAGCGCTCCAGCTCCCGAGCCAGGCGGCAATCTGTTCTGCCGATGGGCAGCGCGTCGAGCAGATCCTCCAGAATCTGATCGGCAACGCGCTCAAGTTCACTCCCGCCGGCGGTCGCGTGAACGTGACGTTGGCCGAGGAGCGCGGCAGTTGGGCGATCGCGGTGCAGGACAGTGGCCGCGGGCTGAGCCGAGAGGCGTTGCCGCGAGTCTTCGACGAGTTCTGGCAAGCGGACCCGCGCGGCGGGAGGGGGCTCGGTCTCGGCCTTGCGATCGTCAAGCATCTGGTCGAGCGGCAAGGCGGCTCCGTTTCCGTCGAGAGTCCAGGCCCCGGGCTTGGCGCGACGTTCCGTGTGCTCCTCCCGATGTCCGCCTCGGCAGCGATCGAGCCGGGCCCTCGTGCCGGTGGCGCCGCGGCCGCTGGTGAACCCAACAACTTGGTCGGCGCCGTGGTCGTCGTCGTCGATGACGAGCCGCTCGCGGCGCAGGCGCTTGCCAGTGCGCTCGCGAAGGCCGGTGCGATTCCACAGGTTGCGGACTCGGTCGTCGGCGCTCTCGCATTGCTGGCCGGCTCGGCTGATGCGTTGATCAGCGACATCGGCCTTCCGGATCGCGATGGCTTCGATCTCATCCGGTGCGTCCGAAACTCCGCGGAGGCGAATCGCGAGGTGTTGGCGATTGCCGTGACCGCGCTCTCGGATCGCGAGGATCGGAAGCGAATTCAGCGCGCAGGCTTCGACGCCCACCTCGCCAAGCCTGTCGCGCCCCAGGCGGTGATCCGGCGCTTGAGAGAGCTGCGGAAGCTGTTCGCGGAGCAGACGCCGCCCCGGCGCCGCTTGCTCACGCTGCGCGACGAGCGCGCGAACGCTGCCGGCCTCGTGGATGCGCTGCGCAGCGGCGGGCACGACGTCACCGAGGTTGCCGATGCGGACGCCGCGTTTCTGGAGGCGTCGAAGCGCCACCCCGACGCGATCCTGCTGGTCGAGCCGATTCGCGAGCCCGCCGTCGCGAAGCTGACGGAGCGGCTCGGATCGATCCACGCGCGGCCAATTCTCGTCGGCCTGTGCGAGCCGGGCTTCCAGCCAGAGCAATGCCTGTCCGACCTCGTGGTGCCGCTGCGCGACACCGGCGCGCTCCAGCGCGCGCTCCGTTTACTGGAGGGAGCGACGCGATGACCGAGCCCGCCGAAGCGCCGACAGCGGTGCGACCGTTGATGCTGTTGATCGTCGAGGACGAGCAACACCTGCGCGCCGCTCTCTCGGCGCTCGTTGCGCGCGAAGGCTATGCCAGCATCGCGGTCTCCAGCGTTGCAGAGGCTCGCGAGGCGCTCGCCGCGACGCGCGTCGATGCCGCGCTCGTGGACTTGACGCTCCCCGATGGCAGCGGACTCGACCTGATCGGAGACCCCGGAGCGCTCGGAAATCCCGAGTACGTGGTCGTGACCGGTGACGCGACCGCCGAGACCGCGCTGGAGGCGTTGCGGCGCGGAGCACTCGACTACCTCACGAAGCCCTTCGATCGAAACCGGCTGCGCAGCGTGCTCACCAACTTGCAGCGAACCCGCGCGCTCAAGGCCGACGTCGGGGGTCTGCGCGCTCGCTTGGCTGCGCTCGGTCATTTTGGCGCGCTCGGGGGGCGCTCCGAACCGATGCAGGAGGTCTACCGCCTGATTCAGCGCGTGGCCGCCACGAGCGCGCCCGTCTTCGTCACCGGCGAGAGCGGGACTGGCAAGGAGCTCGTTGCCCAGACGATTCACGAGTTGAGCGCGAGGCGCGCTTGCCCCTGCATCGCGGTGAACTGCGGAGCGCTCGCCCCGACGTTGATCGAGAGCGAGCTGTTCGGGCACGAGAAGGGCAGCTTCACGGGCGCGGACCGTCGCAAGCTCGGCTACTTCGAGCGGGCGGACGGCGGCACGCTGTTCCTCGACGAGATCACCGAGATGCCGCTCGACCTACAGGTCAAGCTGCTGCGCGTGCTCGAGGCAGGTGTGGTGACGCGCGTTGGGGCGACCGAGGAGACGCGCGTCGACGTGCGAATCCTGGCCGCGTCGAATCGTGATCCGTCCGAGGCGGTCGCGAAGAACAGCCTGCGGGAGGATCTGTT
>JANNMC010000378.1:0-12288 GCA_031397435.1 Candidatus Eiseniibacteriota bacterium | reverse complement strand
GCCCAGGAGATCGGCCGACTCGGTGAAGCGGAGGCTGACGGCATTCGGCAGGAGGTACGCGGCGAACTCCTCGGAGACGCCGAGGGCGCGGAGCCGTCCGATCGCCTCCCAGGCGCGGTTCATCGATTCCTGATACCGCCGCTCCACCTTCTCGTCCAGCGGCACCAGCGCCGGCGTGACGTAGTCGGGCTGGGCCGAGAGATAGGCGTTCACGCAGGGCCGCGACCCGGGCGTGGCGCGATGGCGCTGGTCCTGGGAGTCGGCGGTGTGGGAGAGCTTCTTCCGGAACGTGTAGGAGGGATGCACCATCGTCCGCGAGAGCTTGGAGAGCGTCGTGAGATTGAGCGACCCCGAGAGCATGGTGTTCGACGCCGGGTCCATGACGAGCGTGATGGCATCGTCGTCCGAAAGCGCGGAGGTGGGAAGCCCCAGAACTTCGCGTACCGACGCGGCCAGAATCGCCTCGTTCTCCGGCTTGTGGCTCACCAATCGCGAAACCAATCCGCCCAGCGACGCGTCGAATTCGCGACGAGCCTCATCGGCCAGGACGGCGCCGCGAAGCCCCGGGTTCTGCTGGAAGAACTGATACTCGAGCGTTTCCTCGAGCGCGATCGGCTCTTCCAGGAGGACCGAGAACTGCGGATCCATCTCCAGCACCGCGTCGACCATCGCCTGCACCACGCGCCGCTGCTCCGCGGGGGCGTCGAGCTGATCGGCCAGGCGGTGATAGCGCATGAGCGTCAGCGCGCTGACCGTGTGATAGAGGTAGCAGTAGGTGCCGATCGGCAGAACGTAGCGCGCCACTTCCTGCGCCCGCTTCTGAATCTCGCCGGCCCACCGTTCGGGCTGATGCGCGCGCGCGGGGAAGCGTTTGTAGAACTCGGCCTCCGCCACTGGTGTCAGGAGCGCGCGGAGGTCGTGATAGTCGCGATGAAGCCGCTCCACCGCCTCTTCGTAGATCCGCTGCGCTTCGCCGCCGCCCAGCTCGGGAATGATGGTCGTCCCCGGCTTCACCTCCACGTAGCGCTGGCTCACCTGCTCCGAGTTGTAGAAGGGGTGGCTGTGGAGGAAGGTCCAGACGAACTGGCGGGAGATCTTGTCGAGCGCGAACTGGAAGTGCGCGTGCTGGAACGTCGTGTGATGCCCGGCGGCGTAGAGGTCCTTGGCCAGGGCGTCCCGGCGCTGGTGGCGGATGGCCCGCTTCTCCTCGGAGAGCGAGTCGCCCCCGACCTCTTCCTGCGTCACGATCCCCTTGGCGGAATAGCAGGTGCGGGCCGTCGCCACGGCATTGTCGAGCGGCCGGGCGAACGCCTGGACGAGCGTGACCTCCGGGGGGCCGGAGCGGAACGGGGCGATGGTCGGGAGCATCGGGACGATTGTGCGCCCTCGACGCCCCCCGGACAAGTGCCTAGCGGCGCGCCCCCTCGCGCCGCCGCCGCCAGTCGTACCATGTTTGCCCCGCCGAGATGAGGGTCGACGCGACGATGCAGAGAACTGCCAGGAGAGGGTTGTCCCGCCACAGGATCCAGCGGACCCCGTCCGGGCCGAAGGAGAACATGATGAAGGGGATGATCCACAAGGCGATGGCGAGTCCCACGAGGAAGTTCCGAATTCGGATGTGGCGGCGTGTCCGTTCCAAGGTAGCCCTTTCAAGGTTGGGGTCGGGTGGCGCGAGCGGCGGAGTCGCGTGCGAATCGGCGAGCGCCGACCGTTCCGAGATTTCCCGCTGCACCTCGGGGTTGTCGCGCAGGAATTCCTCCACGAGGGCTCGCGAGTCCTCGCTGGCTTCACCGGCCTCGTAGAGCGGGAGAAGATCGTTCACGACATTTCGGGTCACGTTCATGAGAGCACCTCCCGCGGCACCATGCCGGCCAGTTTGATTCGGGCGCGATGGACCTTCACCTTCGCGGCCGTCACGGAGATTCCAAGCGTCCAGGCAATTTCTTCGTAGGGAGTCTTGTCGAGCGCGCGCATCAGGATCGCCGTGCGATCCGCCTCGGGCAGACGGCGGAGGGCTTGAAGCGCCAGATCGAGCGCTTGGCGCTGCTCCATCCGTTCGTGCGTCCCGGGGCCCGTCACCGGTTCCGATCCGTTGAGTTCGGAGTGTCGGGAGCGACGGCGGACTTCGTGGCGGTAGACGTTACGGGCAACGGTGAAGAGATAGGCCCGCACCGTCCCTACCCGAATCGGTTCCGCCGAACTCCAGACGCGGAGAAACGTCTCAGACGTAACGTCGTCGGCCAGAGATCGATCGCCGCTCAGGTAGGTCGCGAACCGGTGAACGTCGGGCGCGTACTTTCTGTAGAGGTCCCTGAGTTCGTCGGTCAGCACGTGATAGATATCCCCAGGGGGCGGGAAAGTTACGAAGAATCGAGGCTACCGTCTCAAGGGAGATGCCCGCGCCGCGTCGCCTCGATGAAGTCGGTGTAGGCAGGGACGTTGCCCGACTCCCGCACCTGCATGGCGATCTGTCCGCGGTGGTAGGTCCCGTGGAGCGTCACGTGCATCAGCACGTCGCCGATCGTGTTCTCCCAGCGCTCGCCCTTGGAATTCGTGTAGGAGATCTTCCGTTCCAGATCGGCCGGCTTCAGGCCGTCCAGATAACTCTTCCATGCGGTTTCCAGATCGTTGAAGCCGATCTCGCATTGGTCGAGCGAGAGCGGGGGCCAGACCTCGGTGGAGCCGGGGCGCCCATTCAGCCGGTCCAGCCAGAGCCGCCCGGCGCCCACCAGATGCGCCACGAGCGCGCAGGCGCGTGACGAGGGGGAAATCGTCGCGAGGCGGATCGACTCCAGCGTGGCGCGGTTTCCCCAGGCATCGTAGGCGAAGAGCCGCTGGAACGTGTCGAGAGTCATGATTCCTCCACTAAGGACAGTGCGGCCAGGTGACGGAGAGTCTCCGGGCGATCGTCTCCGCGCTGCCGTCTTCATAGGTCACCGTGGCCACGTAGACGAGTCGGCTCCATTGCACCGCGGCCGCCGACTCCGTCGTCGTCAACTCGCTCAGGGGGACTGGAATGGCGACCGTGTTGCCGGGCCCGCCGACCTTCCGTGTCCGCTCCTCCAGCGCCATCACCTCGGTCTCGATGTAGTCGAACTCATCGCAATTGGGATCCTTCACCAGCACGCGCGCGACAGCGAGCCGCTCGCGGAGCGATCGAATCGGCCTCGGACCGGCGAGCGATACGTAGAGCAAAAGCTGCCGCTCGGAGCGGAGTGCCTTCTTTCGTGCTTCGAGGCCGGGCGGGTCGTACGGCTCGGGCTTCGGAGGAAGGAGTCGCGCGCCGCCTCCCCAGGGGCTCGAATCGTGTTCGTCGCCGGCGGCAACGTAGTAGGAGTCGGGGAGCGCGGTGGAGTCGGCGATGAATTGGGCCACCGAGTAGCGGCGGCCCGGGAAGTCGGCGCGGGTACTCTGTCCCGGGGTGCCGGCGCTCTGGTGAACGACCAGATCGAGCGAGATCTTCGTTTCTCCTGGTTCGGCCAAGATGCTGTTCGGACGAACCCAGTAATGAAGCCACGCCGGATCCTCGAAGGCGCGATCCTCGGCGTTTGTCCCCTCCACGAAGTCGCCCCGGGAGGAGACTCGCCGCGTCCGGAGGAGAAGCCCCAGCGGAGCGAAGGCCTTTCGTGGCGACCGTGCCGAGGGAATCATCCTCATCGGGGCGAAATCCTCGATGACCATCACGGTGGCCGCGCGCGCGGATGATCCAGCGGTTCCCGCGATCGCGACGACGATGAACAGCAGCATCACGGACCATCGCCCCGCTCGGGTCATGCGCGATTCCTCCCGAAGATCCGCTTCACCGTCTCCGACATCGATTTCATTTCGGGCACGCGAAGCAGCGTGCACGCCGAAAGGTAGATCATCGTCGCCGCCGCCAGCCCGCAGCCGACCACGAGGGCGCGATAGGGGACGCCCGCCGCATCATGCCCGCGCGTGAGCGCCGTCGCGGTGGACCATCCCGCGCCCGCGGCAAGCGTCGCGGCGAGGAGTATCCGCATCGTGGCCGCCGCGAGTGTTCGCGCCCCCATGGAACCGACCTTTCGCCGGAGCGCGACGAAGAGGAGCGCGAAGTTGAGCAGCGACCCGATCGACGTTGCGAGCGCGAGCCCTGCATGCTGGAGCGGTCCCATCAGCAGAAAGTAGAGCCCCACGGTCACACCGATCGTGATCATCGAAATCGTGACGGGGACTCGCGCCATGTCGAGCGAGTAGAACACGGGAACCATGACGCGCACGCCGGAGAACGCGGCCAGCCCCACCGCGTAGGCCCAGAGCGCGTGCGCCGTCTGCGCCGTGTCGGCCGCGCTGAAGCGGCCATGCTGATAGAGCAGCGCCACGATCGGCCCCGCCAGCGCGATCAACAGGAGCGTGGCCGGCAGGGTGAGGAAGAGGACGAGCCGGAGCGAGAGCCCAATGGTCGCCTTCAAGTCGGTCATGTTCTTCGCCGCCGCGTGGCGCGAGACCTCCGCCAGCGTCACCGTGGCGATGGCGACGCCGAAGAGCCCGATCGGGAGTTGCATGAGGCGGTAGGCGTAGTTGAGCCAGGAGACGGATCCCTCCTGGAGCGTCGAGGCGAGGAACGTGCTGGTGAAGACGTTCACCTGCGCGGCGGCAAGCCCGATGGTGGCGGGGGCCATGAGCGTGACCACGCGCAAGACGCCGGGATCGCGGAAGGAGAGGATGGGACGCCAGCGGAATCCCTGCTCGCTCAGCGAAGGGAGTTGGATCAGCAACTGCCCCAATCCTCCCAAGAGAGCGCCGAACGCCATGCCGACGATCGGCTCGAGGCCGACGCGCGGCATGAAGGGCGCGATCGCGAATCCCGAGACGATGAGGCCGAGGTTGAAGAGCACCGGCGCGACGGCCGGGATGAAGAAGACCCGCCGCGTGTTCAAGACTCCCATCACCGCCGCCGCCAGCGACACCAGGAGCAGGAACGGCGTCATGATCTGGGTCATGAGCGTCGTGAGCGCGAGCTTGCCGGGAATTTCGCCGAACCCGGGCGCCAGCAACCCGACGATCCACGGCGCCGTGACGATTCCAATCAGGCAGAGCGCGGAGAGGACGACCAGGAGGAAGTTGATGACGAGGTTGGCGAGCCGCATGGCCGCCGCGGGACCGCCGTCCTGCTGGGCCTTCGTGAGTGTGGGCACGAAGGCCGCGCTCATCGCCCCCTCGGCGAAGAGATCGCGCAGGAGATTCGGCACCCGGAACGCCACCTGAAACGCGTCGACCGCAAAGCCCGCGCCGAACTGCGCGGCGAAGACCTGCTCGCGAACGAGCCCCATGATCCGGCTGAACAACGTCGCGAGGGAGATGATGCCGGCCGCGCGCGCGATGCTCATCGGCTTTGGAGCAGGGGGTGGTGTCTCGTCAGGGGTCACGAACGCGCATCGTCCCTGGGGGCTGCCGCGATGTCAAGCCAAGCGCCGTGGTCTGCCAATCCCGGCAACGAGGCGTCAACTTGTCAGTCCAGACCGTCAGAAGCGCCACCGGAGTGGGGTAGAAGGCCCTGTGGCAAGGCGATGTGCGACAGTACGTTATCTCTCCGAGCGCGGCGCCGCGGTGGAGGGCACGCCACTTGCCTTACGAGGCTACTTGGCTCCCCAACGACGGAGCCGATGGTCCAGGGGGTGAAGCGCGTGATCGAGACTACGTACGAATTCGAATCGAAGCTGGGCGCCAACCCCTGGCTGGCCCGCGAGGAGGAGTTTCCCTCCATCGGGCCGGCGGCGTCCAAGCTTCGCTTCCTGCTTCAGTACGCCGTCCTGGCGCCGTCGAGCCACAACTCGCAGCCGTGGCTCTTCCGCGTTGTCGGCGACCACGTCGATGTCTACGCCGATCGCACCCGGGCGCTCCCGGTCGTCGATCCCGACGATCGCGGACTGGTCGCCTCGTGCGGGTCGGCGATCGAGTTTCTCCGTGTGGCGCTTCGCCACTTCGGCTATCGCGACAAGACAGAGTTGCTCCCCGATCCCAAGGACCCCGATTTCCTCGCGCGCGTGGAGATGGCCGGTGTCTATCGGACCACGGACGCCGATCGCCGGCTCTTCCGCGCCATTCTCGGCCGCCGAACGAACAGACTACCGTTCGAGGCGCGGCCGCTGCCCGGCGACCTCCTCGCCACATTGGCGGAGGAAGCAGAGGTCGCCGGAGCACACCTTGCCGTCTCGCAGGACCCGCCGACCAAGGAAGCGATCGCGACCCTGATCGCGGAGGGAGACAGGACCCAGCTCAGGGATCCCTCCTTCCGCCGCGAACTCGCCGCCTGGATCCACCCGGCGCGGAGCCGCACGCGGGACGGCATCCCGGGCACCGCCTTCGGCGTAAGCCAGGTGCTCGACGTAGTCGGAACGCCGGCCATCTCACTCGTGGTACGGACGTTCGATCTCGGCAAGGGCCGCGCGGCCACGGACCGCGCGCTGGCCGAAGGGTCTCCGGCCCTGTCCACGCTCTGGACCGCCGGCGACACGCCCCGCCACTGGCTCGTGGCCGGGCAAGCTCTGGCGCGCGTGCTCCTTCGCGTCCAGGATGCGGGAGTGTCGGCCTCGTATCTAAATCAACCGATAGAGGTTCCGACGCTTCGCCCGCGCCTGAGACAGACTCTCGGAATCGCGGGCTACCCCCAGATGCTGCTCCGACTGGGGTTTGGGCCGCCGCTCGATCCAACCCCGCGGCGACCCGTGGAGGAAACGATGCGGTAGGTGACCGCGCCGGCCCCCTACGGCCGGTAGCCGCCGTATCTCGCCGGGCTCCGCGGCACCATCGCGGACCCGGCGCTTTTGTTCGGGGTTTGGTATAATCAGCGTGGCTCCCAGGCCGGTCCGACGGCCGGGCGATTCCACCTCAAAGGAGCGACTCCATGAGCCCGACCGACCCGGACAAGGACATCGTCGAACGGCTGATCGCCGAGACCAACCTCTCCGCGAGGATGGACGCGCTGATCGGGGAGATTTGCGAAAAACTCCGCGAGTACGGCGTCGCGAGTCCTCACAAGGCGTTCAACGACCTGGTCGACCCCTTCCGCGAGTACTTCATGCTGGAGTACGAAGAAGAGAAGGGGCTCGAGGAAGCCGCGGCTAGCGAGGAAGAGGACGAGGAAGAGGAAGAAGAGGACAAGGGGTACTAGGCGCCCCCGCGGCGCCGCACGTTAGTGCCCGCCGCGACGACGCTCGTCGGGGCTCACTCGGGGCTCGTCGGCCAGACGCCGCAGCAGCGCCAGATTCCGGCGGTCCATCACCACGCCGTCGGCTCCCTTCGGTGTTTCCAGGATCTTCGGCACCGCCGTAAAGCGTGGGTCGCGCATCAGGCGCGCGAACGCATCCACACCGATCTTCCCCTTGCCGATATGCTCGTGGCGGTCGACGTGACTGCCGCGCTCGTTCTTCGAGTCGTTCACGTGGAATACGCGGAGCGATTCAAGGCCGAGAATGGCGTCGAACTCGCGCATCGTCTCCTCGTAGCCCCGGTCGGTCGTCAGGTCGTAGCCCGCCGCATGGACGTGGCAGGTGTCGAGACAGAATTGAACCAGGTCCCGCCGTGCGACACCGGCTTTCATGCGCGCCAATTCCTCGAACTTCCTGCCGAGCGTGGTTCCTTGGCCGGCCACCGTCTCGAGGAGCAAGATCACCGAGGGTGTCGGCGCCAGGGCGCGGGCTTCGTTGATCGAATCGGCGGCGCGGTCGCACCCTTCCAGCACCCCCGAGCCGACGTGCGCGCCGGGATGGGCGACGAGGAATGCGACTCCCAGGAGTTCGCAGCGGAGGAGTTCGTCCGCCAGCGCCTCGATCGACTGCTGGCGAAGTGCGGGGACGGGGGAGGCGAGGTTGATCAGGTAGGAGTCGTGTGCCACGACCGGCGAGAGGCCGCTGGCGGCCCAGGCCGCCTGAAATGCGGCCGCTTCTTCGTCCGAGATCGGCTTTCCCTTCCACTGATTCGCGTTCTTCGTGAATATCTGCAGCGTGCGGGCCCGGACGGCCAACGCACGCTCGATTCCCGTCAGGGCACCCCCGGCAACACTCATGTGGGCCCCGATCAGGGGTCCATCGGCAGGGACCGGGGGATAGTCCTTGGGGCTGTTCTTAATCGCGGCTCTTTTCACTGGAGGAACCAACCGTTGATGCCGATGGCAGATAGGACGGCAAACCGCAAACCGGTGCTCCGAGGGGTGACCATGGAAGGGAGCCTATGAAGAGCGGACGCGAAGGGCAAGCACGGAAGGTTGTCACCACGCGCCCCGAGGCGCGGCACTGTCCGCTCTGCGGCACGCGAACGCGCTCCATCACGGAGCACGGAGTGAAGCGGCGCGGCTGCCCGGAGTGCGGGTTCATCGCCTACCGGAATCCGGTTCCCGCCTGCGGGGTGGTGATCGAGAAGGGCGGTTCGGTTCTCCTGGCGCGGCGCGGTCACGAACCGCGGCTCGGCTGCTGGGGAATTCCGGCGGGGTTCATGGAGTACGGGGAGCACCCCGAGACGACCGCCATCCGCGAGGCCCGGGAAGAGACGGGGCTCAAGGTGCGGCTCACGGGGCTCTTCGGCGTCTACGCGGGCCGAGACGATCCGCGGACGCGCGCGGTGCTGATTCTCTATCACGCGCGGCCGGTAGGGGGACGTCTGGAAGCAGGCGACGACGCGAGCGAAGTGGAGTACTTTCCGCTGAATCGTCTGCCGCGCCCCATCGCGTTCGAATCGCATCGCGAGGCGCTGCGGGACTTGAAGCGGCATCTTCGGAAATTTGGGGAGAAACGGACCACTCGATGAGCATTCGACTTCTTCATCTCGCCGATCTCCACCTCGGCGCCACGTTCCCCTCCCTGGGCGAACGGGGCGAAGAGCGGTCGCGCGACTTCCTGAGCGCGTTCCTCCGTGCCGTGGAGTACGCGGCGGGAGAGGCGCGGCCGGTCGACTTCGTCGTGATCGCGGGAGATCTCTTCGACACGCACGATCCCGAAGAGGGCCTGGTCGCGCAAGTGGAGGCGGCCTTCGATCGGCTCGAGAAGGCGAAGATCCAGGTCCTCATCGCCCCCGGGACGCACGACGCTCCTTCCTACCGGCGCTCGGTCTACCGCCGGCTCCGGCTCAGCGACAACGTGCATCTCTTTCTCTCGCCGACGCTGGAAGCCGGTCCGCGCGTCTCTGTCGGCGGCGTCTCGGTCCAGACGTACGGGATCGCCTACGACGCGGCGGTCTGCGAGCGGCCGCTTGGAGAGTTCCGCCCCTTGGGCCTCGCCGACTATCACCTCGGCGTGCTCCACGCGGCGTTGGAGGACAGCCCGACCTGGAAGCGGCGGTCGAACGATCTTCCGATCAATCGTACCGAGATCGCGGCGTCGGGACTCCACTATCTGGCGCTCGGCCACTACCACAACTTCTCCGAGGTGCGGGAAGGCGGGTCGGTGGCGGTCTATCCCGGGACGCTGGAAGGGAAGAAGTTCGGCGAGGACGGTCCCCGCTATCTGGTGACCGCCACGCTGGGACGCGAGTCGATCTCGGTGGAGCGTACGCCGTGGAACCAGCGGACGCTCACGCAGTCGCTGATCGATTTTCAGGCCTCGGACCTTTCCGACGAGGCGGCGCTCGAGCAGCGGATTCTCGCCTTCGCGGGTGACCGGGAACTGGCGCGCCTGAGGCTCGAGGGGCCGAGCACTTTCGTTTTCGACACGGAGCGGGTCTTGGAGCGGCTGGCACCCCGGTTCTTCCATCTCGAACTCGACGACCGTACCTACGTGGTGAACGCGCGGCTCCTCGACAAGTATCGCGAGGAAGCGACCGTTCGCGGCGTCTTCGTGCGGAACATGCTGGAGCGGATCGAGCGAGCGCCGGACGAAACGGCACGCGGCACCGCCACGCTGGCCCTCCGGATCGGCCTTGCCGAATTCCAGAATCCACGTCATGCGTCTTGAACGCGTCGTCATCGAGGGCTTCGGCCCCCTGACCGCCTACGAGGCGGTTTTCGAGCCGAAGCGGTTGAACCTCGTCATCGGCCCGAACGAGTCGGGGAAGTCGTCGTTCGCCTCTGCTGTCGTCTCGACCCTCTTCGGATTCGCCTCGCACGAAGCGGAAGCGCTGGCCCGCCCCTGGAGCGGCGCGCGGCATGCCGCGGCGGTCACGTTCCGCGCGGCCAACGACCGCTACCGCGTCTCGCGCCGCTTCGACACGCACGACGTGGAGGTGGTTCGCCTGGGCGCCGAGGGAGAGGCGGCGGTGGAGACGCTCTTCAAGGGCTCCGCGAATCCGCGCGGCCGGAGTTCCGAACTGGAGCGGTACGAGGAACTCCTTCGCGGCTGGCTCGGCTTCACGGACGAGCGGCTCTTCCGCGAGTCGGCATTCGTCCACGAGAATGCCCTCGAGACGGAAGTCTCACCCGAGTTGCGACACCTGGTTTCCGGCGCCGTGGAAGCTGACTATCAGCAGATCCAGCAGGCGCTCCTGGCACGGCTCGATCTTCTGACCAAGGAGCATCCGTTCGATCCGCGCTCCCGGAAGCGTTCCAATCGCTCCATCGAGAGCCGTACCGCGCGTCTCGAGGAACTCCGCACTCGCCGCGCCCGCGCGGAAGTCGTGCTGAGCGAGGTGAAGTCGCGGCAGAAGGAGCGGGAAGAACTCGACTCGCGGATGCGGGAACTCCGCGCCGATCTGGCCGGCAAGGAACAGCTCCTGGCCGACCTCGACGTCTGGGTCTCGCTCCGGGAAGAGCAACGGAAGCTCCTGAAGCGCGCGCCGGCCATCGGGTCCGAACTCGTGAACGCGCGCCGTGCGCGAAATGCGATGGAGGAGATCGACCGCCGTATTTCGCAGAGCCTCGGCTACCTGGCGAACGCCCCGGAAGAGGTGGAGCCCGACCTGGTTCGCCTTGGAATGCTCCGCACGCAGCGTTCACGCCATCTGAAATCGGTGGAGGTGGAACGGACGAAATTGGAAGCCACCCGGCCCGTCTCCCGGGTCGTGACGATGGGCATCACCATCCTCCTGGCCGCGCTTTCCGCCGGAGTCACCTATGGAATCTGGAAGCAGCTCGGGCTGGCGGCCGGCGCCATGGCGCTCGGCGCCGTGCTCGGCCTCATCATCAGCCGCGTGTTCGGCCAGAGCACGGAGAAGGCGCGCGTCATGGGCGAGGCGCAGGTGAAGATGGTCGAGGAGAACATCCGCACGCTGAGCCAGGAGGTCGACCAGATCGAGATCCGCGTGAACCCGTTCCTGGCCGGCCGGACCCTGGAGGTCGTGCTTGCCGACGTGAAGCAGTTCCGCGCCGCGAGTCAGGAACGGCGCGAGCACGCTGCCGTCATGCACTCGCTTCCGATGCCGGATCGGCTGGAGGCGGAGTCCCGGGAGATCGACGAGGCGGTGGGGTCGCTCCGGTCGAAGGAGAAACTCCTGCTGCAGCAGTCGCCGTTCCTGGCACCGTTCAAGGAGGATCCGGTAAAGATCGCCGAGTCCTCGGACCGGCTGAAGCGCGAGACGATGGCGCTCCGGACGCGACTGGCTTCGGCGCAGGAGGCGCTCGACGGCGTGCTGCGGCGCGGTGGTCCCGAAGGTGACGCGGAGAATCTGGAATCGCTGGACGAGGCGATCGCCGGGGACGAGGAGTCGCTCCGCTACGAGATGAAGCACCGCGACGCGCTCCTGGTCGCGCTGGAGGGGCTCCGCGAGGCGGTTCACGAATACCAGGAGCAGCACGTCGGCCGCATCGCCGAGAAGGCGGGGGCGACCATGGCCCGTATCACGGCCGGGCGCTACGGCTCGGTGGCGCTCGATGCCGAGTTCCACGCAACCCTCGCCATGGGGGGACGCGGCGCCATCGGAATCGACTCCCTCTCGCGCGGCGCGCGGGACGCCTTCTATCTCTCGCTCCGCGCCTCCCTGGCGCAGGAGCTCGCGGCACGGGAGCCCTTGCCGCTCCTGCTCGACGACCCGGTCGCGCACCTGGACGAGGAGCGCCGCGGCACCCTGCTGGCATTCCTGGAGGAGTTGGCGGAGGAGATTCAAGTGATCCTCTTCACGCACGATCGCCGGACCCTCGGCCAGATCCGGGCCGCCCACGTGGTCGCCCTGGGGGCGCTCCCTAAGGGCGCCGAATCGATCCCTGCCCGCGTTGAGGTCCGCCCCTAACCTCGTTTCACCCGCGCCCTTGAAATGGCTCAAGGAGTGGCTGTATTCAGCCGAACCTTGACCCGTATGGGCGCCCCGACCAACTCCAAGACGACGACTCCCGAGCGAACCGCGGACCAGAAGGCGGAGAAGGTCCGCGATCAGGTTCTCGCGCTCGACGTGAAGCGTGTGGCCGAC